>JAGAPR010000099.1 GCA_017623155.1 Prevotella sp.
CCGTCGGTTATGCCGGTGAGCAGCGGCGTCTCGATGATTGTGTTGAAGTGATCCCAATGCACGGCATTCTCGTAGTTCTTCTTTGCACCCACGGGAACGAAAAGCCGCCATTTCCTTGTCAGGCAGGCATTCGAGCCTTTATGTCCACGATTGCATCCGAATGGGCCGTCGATTCCCATGTCTACACCGTTAAATGTATCCGAGCAATAAGGCGGATACATACGGTTTACATAAAGGTCAACTTCCGGCTCGAGCCATTCTTTTCCCCAAGTGAAGCCCAATGCAGCCGGCTCCAACTCTTCGAGTGTGGACGGAAGGACAATTGTCTTTATGCAGTAACAATTGACGAATGCCTTAAAACCAATCCTCCTGCAACCCTCGGCAACGGTTATCGTACTGTCGGCGAACCATTTGTAGTTACCGAACGCGCCACTGCATATCTCATCATAGCTCTCCGGTAATGTCAGATGCTCCACCTTGGTAAAATCAAAGAAAGCAAGATATATTTTCGGCATTCTTTTGGGCATTCGCAGATATTCGAACCAACAGCCGGAGAGATTGCCTTCTTCCGTGGCACAGTCGCTCAGGTCGAGTCCCCACAGACGACCGAAGTTATTGTTGTTTACCAGACATTTGAAATCATCTGCCGTAAGAGTTCCCGACAATCTCATCGAGTCTACACGCATATTGTTGACTCCAAGGGCTTCTGCCAACGTGCGACTGCCGTCTACATCGATGGCCATCACCCTGTAAGCATTTTCTGTTTCATCGACCGTGGCGAATGCTCCCCATTCCTTTACACCGTTATAACCGTGCGAGTTACCCGGAGCCACATGCAACACGGCATTATCGGCGAGCCCGTTAAAAGCACAGCCCTCGGACGACGGGCGTACGTTCCTGCCCCTGATAATAACGTCTTTCAGATATTTGCAACCGTTGAAAGCATTGCTGCCTATACTTGCCCTTGCGGGGATTTCCACGGCTTCAATATTGGTGAGCGCGAAAGCCGACTCGCCAATTCTTTTTATTGAATTAGGCAGAGTGATATAGCGCAAAAATGTGCGATAATTCTTTTCGGTGTCCGTACCGCTCTCCTTTCTCGGCATACCGTTAACCATCTCCGGCAAAAATGCCATGGCCGGTATCTCATCGTTCTCCACGGAAGCACAGCGAGACAAGTCGATACCTGTCAGGCGGCCTTTCGCGCAACAGTCACGCAATGTCACGAACACTTCCGCCTTGAGTTGGTCCAAATCTCCCTCTATCACGAGAGAGTCTATCTCATATTTATCTTTTCCAAGAGCCTGCTCGAATGTAAGTCCGATACTGCTATAATTAGTGGAAACCACCTTGATTTTCTTTTCCTGAGCGGAAACCGATATTGCCGCTACGAGCAACATCAATGTAACAAATAATTTTCTCATAATTTGGTCCTCCTATATTTTTATTTCACAAGCACCTTCTTCCCGTTCCTTATATACAATCCTTTTCCCGGCGTCCCCGCAATCTTGCGCCCGCTGACATCGTAGAAAGTATTGTCCCCTACTTCTTTGTTCTCTGTCGTAGCGTCGCTTATTCCCGTCACGA
>JAGAPR010000024.1 GCA_017623155.1 Prevotella sp.
GGCAAATCCGCCGTCGGTAAGAAGCATGTCTTTGCCATCGCTTGTTCCGTCAGACATGAGCACCTTTATGTTCTGTTTCGGTATGCCATATCTGTTTCGCAGCGTCTTGTACATAAACGAGCAGTCGTTCCAGTATCTTTCGTTATTGGCCGTGGCCGTCATTCCGCCGTTTACAATCACAGCATACGTATGTCCGGCGGCGACATTCGGAGTGTTCGACTGTATTTTCGGCACATTAGGCTTCATCCTCGACTTCGTTCCGTATCTGTTTACTTTTTTGTATGGGGTCAAATTGACATTGGCCGGAGGACATACGGCATCTTTCACAATAATATAATCCGTATCGGTTACCGAATACTTCTTTTTGACATAGACATATTTGCAAGGATGCTCCCAGCCTGCATTCGGCTTTAAGTCTACAAATACAAACCAATAAGTTTCTTGTCTTGACGGAGTTCCAACAGAGCCAAAAGAAGGATTATCTGTGGGGAACGTGGTCGTTTCTCCTATATAATAATCATAATCACCCTGTCCTACTTTTTGTGTAGCTAATGCCACCGCAGCATCTTTGCTTATAGTTTTAATTATCGTCTGCGCGTTCGCATTCAAGCCGCACATCAAGGCGAATAATAAAAAGAGTAAATTCTTTTTCATTTTCTTTGTATTTATTGGTTAGACGTTGTTTCTGTATTGTTGTTGTATATCACACTTGCGTGCGCTACCTGTATACAGTAGTTGAGCAGACGGGCATCTTCCACTCCCGCGTTTGAGTTGTTTATCATGAAGAGCACCTGTGCGGTATACTCTTGCAAGTCTACATTGCCGTAAAACGCGGCATACAGATATTCGGCCGCGAAGTCGAGATAGGCCGCATCAGCCGGGTGCATGACTTTCAGCCGCGCGCAATATTCGTCAAAAGATAATTCTTCATCGTTGATGTCGTTTATCGTCTTTGCTGTGGCTGCCATACGTTCAAGATTGTTTAGCATCATCGGGCCGTAAAGGATATATCCGCGCGAGGAATTCCTCATTATGCTGTTAGCCCTCCGCATCAGCACTACGGTAGAAGTCTGATGCGACAGGCTGTCTTGTCTGTACATCTCGGCCTCCAAGATATTGTGGTAGTAGCCTATACTGTCGGTGAAAGCGGCCACGCCGTTCGTTCCAAACACGAGACCGTTGCAATAGCTGCTTTTCAGCGTTGCCGTGAGCTGTTTCCACGCATACATTTTCGCCGCCTTGATGAGCGACTGTACCGCCGCGCCCAAAAGGGCACCCGGCACTCCGCCCGTAGCGCCTCCGCGCAAAGCACCTTTCACATCGGCAATGGCAATCTTTATCTTGTCTTTCGTGGTAAACGTAACTTTCGGGAAAGCCCGCGTGTCGTCATCGGCCGGCACCGTCACACCTATGCTTGTATTGTAGGCTTTCAGCCGTGTCGTAAGTTCCGCCACGGTCGTTTTGCTTTCCGGAATCTCATTGCGTTCTTCCTGAGCGCAGGATGAGAAAAATCCTACAATGAGCAGCAACAAAATGCCATGAAAAAGATTTATTCTTTTCATATCTTCAATTATTATATAACATGCCTACTCTTTCGCTTTTCGGCTTACGCGCCTTTATGTGACAGTGTGGTTGAGGTATATTAATCGATTAATGGTCTTCTTGTTTTATTATATTTGTATTTGTTTATTATTGATTAATAATCTTCTTTTGGTGTAAATAACGTGAATTCGTCGAACTCACGTTACTATAATTAATGTTTAATAATTATTGCCATACACCTCTCCATCCTCACATTTTATCAGTACGAGGCGTGTTCCCTCTTCTGTTTTAGGAAGACTATATGAAACTTTCTCATTACTACTGACACTGCGGCTGTCTTTAGTTACGAGCACATCATTCTCATCATATATTTCCACATCCACATTTTTTTGAGGCTTATGAAAATAATAAGTAAGAGTATCATTCGCTTGTTTGTCTTCCGTAACACCGGGTGGAAGTCCCTCATTAAAATGAGGATATTCACTTACTGTCTTCTTATCTTCGTTATTATAAATAAACGAAGAAGAAACCTTTGCACCGGACTGAAAAGTAACTGCAATCAACAACGATTGCAATGCTAATAATTTTTTTATTTGTATCATACTTTTTTAAGATTTTTCGATACAAATTTAATAAGTTATTTTATTAGTGACAAATCGGGCGTTGCAATACGTTTTACAGATAAGCAACTGAATATAAGTTACTTAAATAAAATTAGCACCATTCTATTGTGCTGCAATTGCAACGCTTTAGAACGATATTAACCCTAAAAAACAGAGAAGAAAATAATTTTTATACATTTTTTCGTGCCTTGAGACGCGAGCGCAGGGAGCGCAGCGACGAGTCGCTGATGCCCAATATCCGCATCAAGTCGTCGCGGCCGTAACCCATGTCTGTGAGAATGAGATATGCCAGCTGCCCCGGCGTGGGATTTTTATATTCTTTCTCCCAGCCGACAATAGCATCGTAACAGTGCACCTTATAATAATCTATGAAACAGTCGGTGTCTTCATTAGACCATGCCGCCATGGTGCCGCCGGCTTTGATTTCATCCGCCAACATCTCACCGCGCGATACCCTGTCCGACAAGGAATGATATAGCGAGTCTATCTTTTCTTTCAACCGTTCGGCCTCTTTCATCACATTTTTACCGCTGTTTTCCAATGCGAAAACCTGTTTTTCATATTTCTTTATCTTGTCGTAGATTGGCTCGATGATGCTGTGAAACATCCTTACCTTGCGGCGATGATAATACACAAAGAGCAAAAATGCCGTCAACAGGGCTACAAGAACGACCAGCATGAACGACAACTCGCGATACTTTTCTTTTTCAACAACCTCCTTATCATACTTCAGCTGTATCTCTGTTATCTTTACTTTCTCCCTCCGCTCTATCATCTCGTCTTTCAACTTCATGCGCTTACGAGCCATGTCAAGGGCGGCCGATGCATTACCAAGCACCCCGTAATAGTCTATCAGAGAAGAATAAACAGCTAACTTTGTTTGTTCGTCATCGGTATTCATGGCTTTTTGCCACAAAGAATCTGCTTCCGTATATCTTCCGTTCGACATATATATATCCCCAAGTACGTCATAAGCCATGTGCCGAGGGTGCATTTCAAGAGATTTCAATAAGAAGTTTTCCGCTTTTACATCATCTTTTACTGTATGATATACACACCCTACGCCTGCATAAAAAAAGGCGACATCTTTTTCAGGCAACGATTCCAACAGCGGTAATATCTTGTCTGCACAGATACGTGCACTGTCATCCTTATCAAGAAACATATAACTGTTTGCCATGTGCATCAGACTATATGCCAGCCAATACGGCCGGCCGTCGCGCCGTGAGCATTCGAGAGAGAGCTTTGAGTATTCCAGCATCATGTCGTAACACTTTGCCTTGTGGTTTATCATTACGAGCCCTTCATATATTTTATGGTTAAGTGTGTTGTCGCCGAGTGAGCGCGCGTGTTCCTCAGCTTTCTTGATATATCGCAGCGACCGGTCGTGAGTTTCGCTGTCGTATGTGGTCATTCCCTTATAGAAATATGCTCTTGCAAGGCGCTGTATGTCTTTGTTCTTTTCAAAATACCTTATGCTGAAATCTATAAGCGAGTCGAGGGTGGCAGGCTTATAGCATCTGTACTCCACCTCCAACCGCAACAAGCCGTAAAGAGCGAGAGCCTCATCAGACGACAATTCAAGACTGTTTATATTGTCGATAATGGCATACGCCGAGTCGGGATGCTCTTCCATGAGTTCTTCGGCCTTGCCCAATTCGGCACGGTAACCCATCTGAAAGATACATCCTTGCATGATTAATGCAACGAATAACGCCATGAACGATTTTACACGGTATACCATGATTATGTCGATTTCGGATACAAAAGTAAATAAAAAGATTATAACGGCAAAAACAACGGCAGCTTTTTCATCCGGGGAGGGGAGATGCGGAGCGGACAAAAAAAGCGTTCCCGTCACGATAATCACTACCATGGCGGGAACATTTATTGTATGAGAATTAGTGTCGAAACTGCTATTACAGCTGGGGGCCTGCTGCCACGAGAGCCTTGCCTGCCTCGTTGCCGGTGTACTTCACAAAGTTCTTCTGGAAGCGTGCTGCGAGGTCTTCGGCCTTCTTCTGCCACTCGGTTGCGTCGGCGTAAGTGTCGCGCGGGTCGAGGATGTTGGTATCCACGCCCTCAAGCTCTGTGGGCACTGCGAAGTTGAAGATAGGTATGTTCTTCGTGGGAGCCTTGAGGATGGCGCCGCCGAGGATTCCGTCGATGATACCACGTGTGTCGCGGATAGAGATACGCTTGCCCGTGCCGTTCCATCCCGTGTTCACGAGATAAGCCTTGGCACCGCTCTTCTCCATCTTCTTAACCAGCTCCTCAGCATACTTCGTGGGGTGCAGCTCGAGGAATGCCTGGCCGAAGCAAGCAGAGAAAGTAGGAGTCGGCTCGGTGATGCCGCGCTCTGTTCCGGCGAGCTTTGCTGTGAATCCTGAGAGGAAGTAATACTTTGTCTGCTCCGGAGTCAGGATAGACACGGGAGGCAGAACGCCGAATGCGTCGGCAGACAGGAAGATAACGTTCTTGGCTGCGGGAGCTGCGCTCTTCGGGCGAACGATGTTGTTGATGTGCTCGATGGGGTAAGACACGCGGGTGTTCTCCGTCGTGCTCTTGTCTGCGAAGTCGATCTTGCCGTCCTCAGCAACGGTTACGTTCTCGAGCAGGGCGTTGCGCTTGATGGCGTTGTAGATGTCGGGCTCGCTCTCCTTGTCGAGGTTGATGACCTTGGCATAGCATCCGCCCTCGAAGTTGAACACGCCATTGTCGTCCCATCCGTGCTCGTCGTCGCCGATGAGCAGACGCTTCGGGTCGGTAGACAGCGTGGTCTTACCTGTACCTGACAGACCGAAGAACACTGCGGTGTTCTCGCCGTTGAGGTCGGTGTTTGCAGAGCAGTGCATCGAAGCCATGCCCTTGAGCGGCAGATAGTAGTTCATCATTGAGAACATACCCTTCTTCATCTCACCGCCGTACCATGTGTTGATGATCACCTGCTCGCGGCTTGTCACGTTGAACACAACTGCTGTCTCTGAGTTCAGACCCAGCTCCTTGTAGTTCTCGACCTTAGCCTTTGATGCGTTGTATACGATGAAGTCGGGCTCGAAAGCTTCCAGCTCGGCCTCTGTGGGGCGGATGAACATGTTCTTCACGAAGTGTGCCTGCCATGCCACCTCAACGATAAAGCGCACTGCCATGCGTGTGTCCTCGTTGGCACCGCAGAAACCGTCGACAACGAACAGACGCTTGTTTGACAGCTCTTTCTGTGCTATTTCCTTAACGGCAGCCCATGTCTCCTTAGATGCGGGATGGTTGTCGTTCTTGTATTCGTCGGATGTCCACCAAACGGTGTCCTTGGAGTTCTCGTCCATGACGATAAACTTGTCTTTGGGCGAACGACCGGTGTAGATACCTGTCATCACGTTTACTGCGCCCAGCTCTGTTTCCTGACCTTTCTCAAAACCTGTGAGTCCTTCTTTCGTCTCTTCCTCGAACAGTGTCTCGTACGAGGGGTTGTACACTACCTCAGTGGTACCTGTGATACCGTACTTCTCTAAAACTGACTTATCAAACTTTGCCATTTTGAATAAATTTATTTTGTTAATCGATTATCCTTATATCTGTATCTAAATCGCGGCAAAGTTACTAAAAAATAGTATTTGCCCAAAATGTTTGCGCACACAAAATGCCTTTAATAAATATTTTTAGGTTAAAGTATTGAAAAAACGCAAAGCGCCGAGGCGGTTTTGCAAGTCCGACTTTACAAAAAGCGAAAAGCCGTCTGCATCGGGTGAAATTCGTAAAAGACATAAAAACAGTCAAGTAAAAAAAACGGTACCATACAGATATATCAAATTTGCCAACAAACTTTGCACATAAGAACAGTAAATGACAAGTTTCGTAGTGATAACAATTAATCATTGTAAAGCAATATAGTATTTAACCCAGAAACTGTCAAGTAGAAACCGGCACCATACATTCCGAAACGTTACTACGGCCAAGTAACGATGTGATTTGGCCCAAGTAACAATGTTACTACGGCCGCGTAACGATGTTACAAGGCCGTTGTAACATTTCAAAAACATGAATTATTCTCGCTTTTTTCACATATCTCAATGTCGTACGGCGATTTTTTTGTACTTTTGCATGAGATTGGCTCCGGCTTCGGCTGCATGGGAAAATACCGCGCCGCCCTCGAGAGCAAACGCATGTTTTCACGTGCGCCGCACCATAACACTGTATACAAACAACATTGATACGATGAAGATTATAAATTTCAGTGATACCGACTCCGTGATAAACCGCTACATAGCGGAAATCCGCGATGCCGACTATCAGCAAAACAGGCTCCTTTTCCGCAACAACATCATGCGGATTGGCGAGATGATGGCTTACGAGATAAGCAAAACACTCGACTACGAGGAGCGCGAGGTGACCACACCGCTCGGCACGTCGCGCGTCAGACTGCCAAAAGACGAAATGGTGATAGGCACCGTTTTTCGCGCGGGACTGCCCCTGCACACGGGATTTCTCAACGTGTTCGACCATGCGGACAACGCTTTCGTGAGCGCATATCGCGACTACAAGGACGAGGCGCACACCGAAGTGGGCATACACGTGGAATATCTCGCCACACCGAGACTCGACGGCAAGACGCTCGTCATAGCCGACCCGATGCTGGCCACGGGCGGAAGCATCGAACTGGGCTACAAGGCTTTCACCACGAAAGGCACGCCGCGGCGCATAGACATCGCCTGCGTGATTGCCACGCCCGAGGGCATCGACCACGTGAAAAAGACTTTCCCCGACGACCGCACTACGGTGTGGTGCGCCGCGATAGACGAGTGTCTCAACGAACATAAGTATATAGTGCCGGGACTCGGAGACGCCGGCGACCTGTGTTTCGGGGAAAAAGAGTGATGCCCAAGGCCCCTCCCGACCTCCCCAAGTGGAGGAGAAGTGGTGAATGGTGATTGGTGATTACCAACAAGTAATCTCAAAGAGTTCAAAAGAGTTCGGAGAACTCCGAAACAGTGCCTGCAACTACTCCAATTCTCTCTTTTTTTTTGGGGGGGGGAAAAAAGGGAGATTAAGAGGGGGCAAGCATTTGTCTTTAACTCCCGAGCGAGCTCCGCGAGCGATAACTCCCATTAACTCCATTAACTCTTAAAATAACTTCTAAATAAAAAAATGGAAATATCAGAACTTTACGACATATTCACCGCGCATCCCGTGGTGACGACAGACAGCCGCGACTGCCCGGAGGGCTCACTGTTCGTGGCTCTCAAAGGAACGTCGTTCGACGGAAACAAGTTTGCCGCCGCAGCATTGGAGAAAGGCTGCGCCCGGGCGATAATAGACGAGGCTGAATATAATACAGACGAGCGGATGATACTCGTGGACGACTGTCTGAAAACACTTCAACGGCTCGCACGCCTGCATCGCCGCCAACTCGCCACGCCGATAGTGGGCATCACCGGCACAAACGGCAAGACAACGACAAAGGAACTGACAGCCGCCGTGCTCGCACGGAAGTACAACGTGCTGTTCACGCAGGGAAATTTCAACAACGATATCGGTGTGCCGAAGACACTGCTGCGGCTCAACGCCGGACACGACATCGCCGTGGTGGAAATGGGAGCGAGCCATCCGGGCGACATCAAGACGCTCGTTGACATCGTGGAGCCCGACTGCGGACTGATAACAAACGTGGGAAGGGCGCACTTGCAGGGCTTCGGCTCGTTCGAAGGAGTGCTGCATACCAAGGGAGAATTGTATGATTTCCTCCGCACAAAAAGCAACAGTGTCACATTTGTCAATGCCGACGACGAGCATCTGACGAGCATCGCCGGCGGACTGCCGCACGTAGTAAGATACGGAAAGGGCGATTGCGGAAGCCGAAAGACCGCCGGCAACGCACTGACGCCCGCGGCAGGCAACATCACCATCGTTGGCGAGACGGTGTGCTGCGACCCGTTCCTGAAATTCAGATGGTATGAGAAAAACACCGACGGCACACCAACGGGCGGCATTCACGAGGTGCATACAAACATGATTGGCGCATACAACATCGACAATATGCTGGCGGCTATCACCGTGGGACGGCATTTCGGTGTGTCTCCGACTGACATCAGCAGCGCACTATCGGCATACACGCCGAGCAACAACCGCTCGCAGCTCACGGTGACAGCACACAACAGACTCATCATCGATGCATACAACGCCAACCCCACAAGCATGGCCGCGGCCATAGAAAACTTCCGAATGATGGAGGCCGAAGGCAAAATGGCCATTCTCGGAGACATGGGAGAACTGGGAGAAGTGAGCGGCGAGGAGCACAAAAAGATTATAGCGCAGCTCGAAAAGAGCGGATTAAGCGACGTGTGGCTCGTGGGAAGCGAATTCGCGAAGACGGAATGCCGGTACAGAAAATTCGCCAACGTTGACGAAGTGACGGCCGAAATAACGGCACACCGCCCGGAAAAGCGCACAATCCTGATAAAGGGCAGCAACAGCACAAGACTCTACAAACTGCCGGAAATACTGTAAATAACATCGGATAAATGCCGTGACAAAGTGAACAAAGGACTGTAACAGCATGACGGAAGAACTGGAAAAATACATACTCGACCACATCGACGCCGAAGGCGACTATCTGTATCGTCTCTATCGGGCCACAAACGTGCATCTGCTGCGCGGACGAATGGCAAGCGGACACCTGCAAGGGCGGTTGCTGAAAATGCTCGTGAAGATGATACGGCCGACAAACATCCTCGAAGTGGGGACGTTCAGCGGTTACAGTGCAATATGTATGGCAGAGGGGTTGGAGCCGGGCGGCAAGGTTTACACATACGAGATAAACGACGAGCAGGAGGAGTTCACACGGCCGTGGATAGAAAACTCGCCCGTGGCCGACCGCATAGAATTTATCATCGGCGATGCCGTCGTCGAGGCTCCGAAACTCGGCATCACGTTCGACATGGCTTTCATCGACGGCGACAAGCGCACGTATCGCGACACTTACGAGGCTGTGCTGGCCATGTTGCGCCCCGGAGGATTCATGATTGCCGACAACACGCTGTGGGACGGGCACGTAGTCGACCACGCCTACGACCGCGACAAGCAGACGCGCGGCATCGAAGATTTTAATGATTTCGTGGCAAGAGACAGCCGCGTGGAGCGCGTCATCCTGCCGTTGCGCGACGGACTGACGCTGATAAGGAAGGTAAAAAGGTAAAAAGGTAAAAAAGGTAAAAGGGTAAAAAGGTAAAAAAGCCATGCGGCATGGGATTATAAAGAACATGTAATGATGTTAGACAGGCTACGTTATTTCTCTTTTATCTTCCTGCCGCATGGCTTTTTTACCTTTTTACCCTTTTACCTTTTTACTTTTTTACCCTTTTACCTTTTTACCCTTTTACCCTTTTACCCTTTTACCCTTTTACCTTTAAACCACCTCCCAAGTATCGTTTGTGTCGAGAAGTTCCATGAAGTTATGGTATTTCTTCTGACTTTTCACCTCTTCTATCTGCGCCGTTACGGCATCATCGTATGTCGGGGCCTCCACGTCGCGTATCACGCCGAGGGCCACGGGGAAGCCGTGTTCGTTGTCCATCATGGCTAATTTGAGTTGCAGGGTATTGTCTTCGCAGTGGGCATCGTGCACCAATATATCGTCCATCGTATAGCCGTCCTTGCCTATTTCAACGACTTTCAGGCCGAACCCTTGCTGCACAAGACCGTATTCATTGTTCTCTCCGAACACGAGCGGCTCGCCGTGACGCACGTAAATGGCGTTTTTCTTGCGCCCCTCCTTATTGTAGATGGAGTCGTAACAGCCGTTGTTGAATATCACACAGTTTTGCAATATCTCGCATACCGAAGCCCCCTTGTGATGATACGCCGCTTTAAGAATGTCCACAGTCTCGGCCGCATCGGTGGCCACGGAACGCGCAAAGAAGTGTCCTCGCGCTCCAAAACACAGCTCTGCCGGGCAGAACGGGTCCTCTACCGTGCCGTAAGGGCTCGATTTTGACACGAAGCCTCGGGGGCTTGTGGGCGAATATTGTCCTTTTGTAAGTCCGTAAATGCGGTTGTTGAGCAATATCATGTTCAGGTCGATGTTGCGCCGCATGGCATGTATGAAGTGATTGCCGCCTATCGCCAGTCCGTCACCGTCGCCGCTTATCTGCCATATTGTAAGGTCGGGATTGGTCACTTTGGCTCCCGTGGCGATAGTGGCGGCACGTCCGTGCACCGTCTGCATGGCGTAAGTATTCACATAATACGGCAAACGGCTGGAGCATCCGATACCCGATATCACCGCCATGTTATGCGGAGCCACGCCCACTTCGGCCATCGCTTTATGCAATGATGCGAGGAAGAAGTGATCGCCGCAACCCGGACACCATCTCGGTTGGCCTTTCTTATAGTCTTTTATATCATATCCGTTCATAATCTTGTCTTTTTAAAGTTTGTATATGCCAGCCTTGCTTTTACTCTGATTCGATGATGCTGTTGAAACCGGCCACCAGCTCGCTCACCACAAACGGTTGTCCTTTCACTTGATTGAACTGTTCGGGCACGAAGCCGTCGACCTTGGTGCGCAGATATGCCGCAAGCTGACCCATATTCTGTTCTGCCACCACCACTTTCGGATAGCGGAGGAGCACTTCCGACGTGTTGGCCGGCAGCGGGTTGATGTATTTAAACTGGGCTATGGCCACCTTATGACCTTTCGCCCGCAGTTCTTCCATTGCCGAATAGAGATGTCCGTATGTGCTTCCGAAGCCCACGATGAGCAGCTCGGCATCGTCTTTGTCGCCGTACACTTGCAGATCCGGTACCGGGATGCGTGCCACTTTCTCCGCCCTCAGGCGGCACATGGTGTCATGATTTTCAGGATCGGTGCTGATGGCGCCCGTGCGTCCGTCTTTTTCCAGTCCGCCGATGATGTGGGTGTAGCCCTCCTGTCCGGGCACGGCCCAGTATCTCACGAGCGTTTCGGGGTCGCGTTCATACGGCGTGTACTTGCCTTTTTGCTCCGGAGTGACGCGGTGCGGGGTTATTTCAGATAGCTCCTCCATTGTCGGCAGCTTCCATGCGGCGGAGCCGTTGGCCACAAAAGCGTCGGTAAGCAGGATTACGGGTGTAAGATGCTCGAGTGCTATCTTGGCCGCGGCATATACCGAGTCGAAGCAATCCACGGGACTTGTTGCCGCAATTACGGGCACAGGGCTTTCGCCATTGCGACCGTACAGTGCCTGCAACAGGTCGGTCTGCTCGCTTTTTGTGGGCAGACCCGTCGACGGACCGCCCCGCTGCACGTCTATTATCACGAGCGGGAGCTCGTCTATCACGGCGAGGTTTATTACTTCTGATTTGAGACAGATTCCGGGTCCGGAGGTGGAAGTGGCGGCCAACGCGCCGGCGAAAGAGGCTCCGATGGCGCTCGCGCAACCCGATATTTCATCCTCGCATTGCACGGTTATCACTCCGCACGACTTGTGCTTCGACAGTTCGTGCAGTATGTCCGTGGCCGGAGTGATGGGATAAGAGCCGAGAAAAAGTTTCATTCCGGCCTTTTCGGCGGCCGCAATGAGTCCGTAGGCGGTGGCTTTGTTGCCGGTGATGTCCATGTAGCGGCCTTTCACCTTCTCTTTCGACTCGATACGATATGTTGCCGGCACGCTTGCATGCACGTTGTGTCCGTAGTCGTATCCGGCCTGAACCACCTTTATGTTGTTCTCCGCTATCTGCGGTTTTTTGGCAAACTTGTCGCGCAGGAAGTTGCTCACGAGATTAAGGTCGCGGTTAAACAGCCAGCAAACGAGGCCGAGGGCGAACATGTTACGGCATTTGAGGATGCTCTTGTTGTCCATTCCGCTGCCTGCGAGACAGTCTTTCACCATCGTGGTGATGGGGCAGGCAACCACACGGTCGGGGTCTATCCGCATCTCACCGAGGTAATCTTCGCCGGCAAACTGCGCCTTTTCGAGGTCTTTCGGCCCGAAGCTGTCGGTGTCGATGATTATCGTTGCCTGCGGTTTGGCGTACTTATATTGCGTTTTCAGGGCCGCGGCATTCATCGCCACGAGCACGTCGCACTTGTCGCCGGGGGTATAAACCTTTCCCGCGCCGATGTGAACCTGAAATCCCGACACTCCCGTGAGCGACCCTTGCGGGGCACGTATGTCTGCCGGATAGTCGGGAAATGTGGAGATACCGTTACCTACTGTTGCCGACACGGTGGAGAATATGTTTCCCGCGAGCTGCATTCCGTCGCCGGAATCTCCCGAGAAACGCACCACAACGTTGTCAAGCTCTTTCACTTCCAATGTTTCTGCCATGTTCTTATTTTGTTTTATTACTAATACGTGTTCATATAATAATGCTCCGGATAACGGGTTGTCGTCACCGGTGTGCGCTTATCGGTTGCAAATATAGCAAAGATTATTGACATTACAAGGTGTTTTCCCGCTTTTTTGCTTCTTACTATATATAATATTAATTTGCGACAAAAATATCATTTTCACGCTTTATTACCGAAAATAGTGTTATTTTGAAAGAAAATACGGATAATATATGTCACAGTCTTCCTTCTTCGAGATAGCTGTAATAGCATCCGTCGGTGATTATCAGATGGTCGGCCAAGTGTATTTTCATCAGTTCGCAGGCGCGCTTGAGATCGCTTGTCAGCCTGTCGTCCTGCCTGCTCGGCCGTGCGTTGCCGCTCGGGTGGTTGTGACACAGCGCCACTACGGTGGCGTTGCACATCAGTGCTTCCTTTATGATAATCCTCTGGTCGACGGCCGTCTCGCTCAGTCCGCCGTGACTGATACGCATCTTCCGTATCAGCTTGAAAGCCCTGTTCATCAGCAATATCCACGCTTCTTCGGTGTCAAGGTCTTGCATCAGCGGGTGCATGTGGTTGTAGATGGCGGTGGCGGAGTTCAGCTCGGCCCGCTCCTCGGCCTTTTCCAGTTGTCGCCGCTTGCCCAGTTCGCACGCCGCGAGTATCGTTATTGCCTTGGCCGGGCCCACTCCGTTGTATTTCGTCAGCTCGTTCACCGTCATTTTCCCGAGTGTGTTCAAGTTGTTGGAGCAGTCGGCCAGCACGCGCTTCATCAGTGCCACGGCACTCTCACGCGGCGACCCCGAACCGATGAGTATCGCCAACAGCTCGGCGTTCGACAGCGCCTGCGCCCCGAGCCGCTCGAGCTTCTCTCTCGGGCGGTCGTCTTCGGCCCAATGGTTTATGGGGAGCCCCTCCCGACCTCCCCAAAGTGGAGGAGAAGTACAGTCCAATCTCTTCAAAGGGGAGATATGGAATGACGATATATCATTATCTTTCTTTTCTTCTTGCTTCATGTCTTTTTAGTGTTGATGATAGCTCTGAGGACTCTGAACTCTCGGAGTTTTCGGAGTTATCCCAAATCTCAAAGAGCTCCAATCCTCTTCACTCTTTCTCCTCCCCTTTGGGGATGTCGGGTGGGGCTTCCTCTGTGGTCGGGTGGGGCTTCCTACTTATAAAAGTTCTTTTCAAACGCCTGAAACTCGTCTTTGCCCCTCACGCAGCGCTTCCACCATGCCTCGATGAAGCCGAAGCCGTAGCCCATGAGCTGTGTGAATGCGGCGGCGACGGATATCAGTCCTATTTTAAGGCTGCGGTTTTTGACAGCCGAGTCGGTGGCGATGAGCGCGCAGTAGGCTGCTATCGGCAGCCACGGCAGGGCGCAAAGGGCATACCAGCGGTGAATGTCGTCATACTCCATGAGCACCCGCCCAACGGCCGACGTGAGCACGAGGGCCATCACTCCGACGGTGAACACCATCGGCAGCAGATGCACTGTTTTGAGCGATTCGGGATACTTCTTGTACAGATTGATGCGGGCGATGCCGCTGTTGTATACCTGCCGGAAAAACTTTCGCAGGTCGGTGCGCCGCTTGTGCCACACCCACGCCTCCGGGAAGAGCCGGCAGCGGTATCCGCCTTTGAATATACGGATGCTGAAATCAATGTCTTCGCCGAAGCGCATGCGCGAGAAACCGCCGAGCTTCATGTATACGTCGCGGCGTATGCCCATGTTGAACGAGCGCGGGTAAAACTTGTCGAGCTTCTTCTTGCCGCCGCGAATGCCGCCGGTGGTGAAGAAACTCGTCATCGAGTAGGAAATGGCTTTCTGGGTATCGGTGAACGAGGGATGCGCGCTGTCGGGACCTCCGAAAGCATCGGCCGGCTCGGCAGACAGTTCGTCGTCCACCGCCTGCATGTATCCCGGCGGCAGCACCACGTCGGAGTCGAGCACGATGAGATATTCGCCCGAAGCCCGTTCGGCTCCGTAGTTGCGGCTTTGGCCGGGGCCCGAGTTCGGCTTCATGTAGTATTTCACGTCCAGTGTGGCCTTGTATTTGTCGGCAACGGCGCGGCAGTCGCGCTCGGAACCGTCTTCAACGATTATCACTTCAAAGTCTTTGAGCGTCTGGCCGGTGAGGCTTTGCAACAGTTCATCCACCTCGTCGGGGCGGTTGAACACGGGTACTATAACGGAATACTTCATTTTGTGGCGTAATTGATTTACGGGTTAAACGGTAAAAAAACAAATTGTCGGGCCGTGACTCGGCATTGTTCACAGCCCGACAACTATCTTATGGGGTTCCCTCTTTATTCTTTCACGCGCTGCAAATAGCTTCCGTCGCGAGTGTCAACCTGAATGAGGTCGCCCTCGTTGATGAACAGCGGCACGCGGATTTCAACACCTGTCTCGAGCGTTGCGGGCTTGGTAGCGTTGGTGGCGGTGTCGCCTTTCACTCCCGGCTCGCTGTGTGTGATGCGCAGATTGGTCTTCACCGGCATCTCGGCATAGAGAATTGTCTCTGTGTCGGCGTCACTGACTACCTCGACCACGTCGCTCTCTTTCATGAAATCAACACCGGTGATGAGATCCTTTGCTATTGGCACTTGGTCGTATGTCTCCTGATTCATGAAGATATAGTCGGCACCCTCCATGTAGAGATACTGATAGGGACGACGCTCCACGCGCACGTCTTCGAGTGCCTCACCGATATTGAAGCGCTTTTCCAATACGCGGCCGCTGACAACATCTTTCAGCGTGGTGCGCATGATGGTGTTACCTTTGCCCGGCTTCACATGCAGGAAGTCGATGCAGAAATACAGTTTGCCATCCATACGGATGCATGTTCCTTTTTTAATGTCTTGTGACTTAATCATGATTATAATTGTAATTTATTGAATTTTATTCGTTTTTACGACTGCAAAGGTACTGAAAAAATAGAAAAAACATGAAATAACACGCTAAAAATCACTTATTTCTTTGTTATTTCGAAATTAATAAGTAATTTTGCACCCCAAAAGCGTAGAATAATAACATAAAAAAATAAGAACAATGAAAAGAACATTTCAGCCGCACAACAGAAGAAGAGTAAATAAGCACGGCTTCCGTGAGAGAATGTCGACAAAGAACGGACGTCGCGTATTGGCTTCACGCCGTGCGAAAGGCCGCAAGAAACTGACAGTATCTGACGAGCATCACGGCAAATAAGCCGCGAGGCAACGAAGAGATTTCGTTTAACGGCATGGGGCAGAAACACACGTTTCTGCCCCATGCCGTTTTTTGGAGAGCCTCTCCCGACCTCACCAAGGGGAGAAGAAGAAGCCCCCTTAATATCCCCAAGGGGAAAACGGAGTGCAGAGTAATGAGTGCAGAGTGTTTGATTACTTTCAGGACTTAACGGTAATCATAACCTACCATTCACCTCTCACCATTCACCATTCAAATGTTAATGCGTATTAAACGTATTAACAATTCTGATATTATATTTACAAAATAAGGCCTCATAATTGCGTTCTTTTCAAAAAATAATTTCCTCGGCGAAAAAAACGCATTCTCAGAGCATTTTGCGTAAAATATTGTCTGTCAGTCTCTTACCTGCAAAACCTACCATCCCTACCTCCCCTACACACCCTCTTCATTTCCAATTAGGCCGTAATTGCATTCCAATTAGGCCGTAATTGGAACGCAATAAGGCCGTAAATGCAATGCAATTACGGCCTTATTGCAGGGCAAAAACACCCGAAAATCATGTCCAACCCCGAATAATTGCAGCCCAAACTTCAAATAATGACACAAAAATGTCAATTAAAATTTTAGGCTTTTTCTAAACGGTGACTTCAAGTCGCACCTTTTGCTGTTAACAATTACCTCACGATTTTTACATATATTAAGACTCCACCCGACCTCAAAGGGAGGGGTCCTTTCTCTTAAGAGGTCTAAAACCCATAACACAAATAAAAGCCCTGCGGGCTTACAGCCACATTAACATCGCGGCGGGGAAAGAGTTTGTCGGTGACGAGAAAACCCAATTCGGCCGAGAGAAAACCCACTGCCGCCCCGGCCACAGTGTCATACCAGTAATGACGGTCGCGGCACACCCTGTCGACGGCGGTGGCCGTGGCAACGGCATATCCGCCGACGCTTATCCACGGCGAGACATGCCCGAACTCATGATGCAGCGTGGTGGCTCCGGCAAAAGCGAAAGCCGTATGCCCCGACGGAAACGACTTGTGGTCGGTCATGTCGGGCCGCCATTCGTGTATCGTCTCTTTCATCGTGTAGGTCACCCCCGCCGTTATCACGGCAGAAGCCGCCGTCTTGACAAGCAGCGACCGCCACTCGTCGCGACTATCCACGCCAAAGGCTTTCATGCCGATGACGGCGGCGTAGGGCACAAAACGGGTAACATTGGCATAGCCGCCGTTATCGGCCACTTGCGCCGAAGCCGGCAGAACGCACATACATATTATTATAAACAGTGTCTTTATACGTTTCATAAGAAGAGAGGAAGACCCACCATACCTCCCCAAGGGGAGGAGAAAGGATAGTGGGTGATTAAATTTTCTTGGAGAGCCCGGAGAGCTCGGAGGACTCTGATAAACTAAAAAAGCCATGCGGCATAGCTTTTGACAGCTATCCGCACGGCTTCTTTACTTTTTTATCTTTTTACCTTCAATTTACTTCTTCATCACCTTAACGGTCTTCACAGTTCCGTCGGCATAGTGCTTGCGAACGA
>JAGAPR010000100.1 GCA_017623155.1 Prevotella sp.
CAAGTAACGTAGCGACGTCTTGACTTGGCTTCGGCAAGGATTATGGTGGCGTTGGAGATAATCGGCAGCTTAAATGAAACCTCTGTAAATCAATTCTATTACTTCATTCTTCCGTATTCCACTTTTTTGTAGTAACTTTGTATCGCAAAAATACTCATTTTCTGCTTTACCCCCAAATGTTTACTTGCTTTTTATGATGTTTTTGATAATCTGAATATCTTTTTATTATTGTCAGATAAAGTTGTTGATATATATCAAAAATAACGATATAATCAGATTTTTGTGACGTTATGATTGTGTAGTGCCTGCTATTTCATGTAAATTTGCAATAAGAAAAGAGCTTAGAAAAACAAAAGAAAGTCAGAAAGAATGACTATAAGGAGATAATATATTTACAGAAATCTTTTTAAGGTATATAGTTATTAAGGTAAAAGGATATGGATAATGATTGACTTCTGTGTGAGCAGATATTTGTTTTTTAGTTAGTAGTTTTGTGATTAGTAGTTAGTAGAAATGAACGAACGGGTTTACATCGTGGTGATGTGGGCCCGTTCTCTTTGTTGTCGATTGTATGTGCAAGGATAGGTAAAGGATATAAGAATGTTGCAAAAAGTAAAAAATCATCTTCCTATTTCTGTTCGGAAGATGATTTTTTACTTTTGGGCAGGTGGGATTTCTTGTGCTTTTTCAAGTATGCAGTCTTTCGCTTCTCATACTCTTCCCTATGCTTTTCAAGATAATTGTCTGCCATTATTCTTTTGTAAATCTATTGTATATTACGCTTATCGTTATCGGTGTCCTCGGATTTTCCGTTCCACCAACAAGGCGTGTGCTTTTAAGTGACATTTCGTTCGATACGTTTGTCACAGAAGATGTGGTGGAAGAAGTGTTGCGGGTTATCGATATAGGCACAAGTACCACCTTGTTCCAATTATCCGATGCGGTTCCGTTCTGTCGGGCTTCATACATGGTCGATATCATGGACGAAATATTGTTGAACGTATAAGTATTGTACGAACTGTTGTATGATGCTACGAATGATGTTTTGTTGTTTGGCAAATTTTTCTTTTCGAAAAACTTATATAGGCTGTCTTTATGCACCATTAGGAGGTTTTGGGGCTTGCCAAATGTATCGTTGTCATCCGTGGAGTTCATTGCATTAAACACTATCTTTGCCGAACTGATGGTGTCTTTCTCGTGGTTGCGTTTTATATCTTCCACCGGGATGGTCACTTCCGTGAATATACCTGCCGGAGCTTTGATATAAGTGCAAGTATTGTCGGCCGCAAGTCGCTCTATTGTCTTTTTGTCATTGACTATATTTGTGGTTTGCATTACTTCCTCTGTGCCGGATAGTAACAATGAGCCATTATAGGTACTGTCGTTACGATACTTATAGTATAAAGCCAATTCTGTAAGATAAACTTCAGACATCACTCCCAATCCATCGGTGGATTTTATATAAAATCCCGGGCAGACGTTATGAATGAAGTTATAAGAGTTCTTGAAATCATTGGGATTAGAATAGAATTTACGCATGATATATGTTCCGTAATTTTCATATTCGTTGCCTTCATTGTCAATATATGGCTCGTTTAGAGTGATGCTGACAACTTCCATGTTTGTCTTGTCCACCATTTGATAACGCACACTGTCACTCAAGTTCAAGTCGATAGGTGTGTATGTCTTGCTCTTTCGTATGGCGTTGACATCTGTTCTGAGCAGTCCTTCCTTTTCAGGGTCATAGTTTGTATAGTATGAAACGCCCTCTTTAATCGGTTGTCCCATTTCATATAATGTCAGGCGCATCGGGTTTAAAGAGTCACCGATGGACGAATAGAAAAAGATGTTCAACTTACAAGAATCGGCTATAACCTCATTGTTGGCGTTGCGACTCAGTATACTGTCTTTTTCGGGAAGCAAGTCGCTACCGTCAAACGATTCCAATAATGCGAATTGTGTGGTATAATTGCTTGTGACGTATGTCTTTGTCTCGGGGTCTTTTATGTGTCCCAAATAACTGTATTGATTGCTCGACAATACGGAATCTATTATAATGGATTTCGTGGATATGCTAAAAGTATCGGGAATAATGTCAAATCTGTCAACATCGTTTGTCAATGAGTTTCCCAATGTTTCGGTAGTGTCATCGCATGCGGAAAAGCATACCGCCGCAATGGCAATACATAGTAAGTGCTTTATGTTCATCATTATTGATGTCTTGTGATTCTTAATGATTAAAATATTTGTGGCCTTTGTGTTTATTCACCGCAAATCTTGTCATAGAATGATTCGTAATGTTCCGTGAAATCTTCGCCGGGGTATTTGAGCAGCGGAATATTGTTGCTTTCTGCGTATTGAATAAGTTCGCTGTCTACATTGTTTCCTGCTTCAATCACTCCGTCAGAATAGTCGATGGCAAGTTTTTCCAATTCGTTGAAATCAAAAGAATCTTTGTATTTGGTGAATAAGTCAGCCGTTGCGTCTCTGAATTCAAGACACTTCTTTACATTCTCTCCCAAGTCGTTTTTCAATTCGTTGGCGAATAGCGAGGTTACGACTTTCGTATTCGTAAACGACGGCTCGTCATGATATGCGGTCTTCACATATAATGGTATAACGGAACTCATCCATCCCTGACAATGAATTATATCCGGAACCCAACGAAGTTTTTTCACCGTTTCGAGCACACCACGGGCAAAGAATATGGCTCTTTCGCCGTTGTCGGTATAGTCGTTGCCATTCTCGTCGGCCGCCATAAGGCGCTTTGCGAAGTAATCATCGTTGTCAATGAAATATACCTGTATGCGTGAAGCCTGTATCGAGGCTACTTTTATAATCAGGGGATGGTCGGTGTCATCGATAATAAGATTCATGCCGGAGAGTCTTATTACTTCATGTAATTGACCACGACGTTCGTTGATATTTCCCCATTTAGGCATGAATGTACGTATTTCGTGCCCTTTTTCTTGTATGGCCTGAGGCAACTTGCGACCCATTAAGGAAAGTTCGCTTTCCGGGACATAAGGAGATATCTCCTGATTAATGAATAATATTTTCTTTGTCATGACATTGATTTTTAATCAAATGCAAAGTTACGAAAATATTTGGCAAAATCGAAAAATAAAGGGTGTTTTTACATTAATAGTCTTTTTATTTGGCATATTTTTAATATATTCTTTCTTTATTTGGTAAAAAAGTTGTTATTTTGCACCCGATTTAAATAAAAGCGTAAAATCGTTGTTATTGCAATGAAAGTATTAAGTAGGATAGTCGATGTCCAAAACGAGCTTTTTGCTTATCGTAAACAAGCAAAGAATGTGGGACTTGTGCCTACAATGGGCGCCCTTCATGAGGGGCACGCCTCGCTTGTAAGGCGAAGCGTGACGGAAAACGATGTTACCGTGGTTTCCGTTTTTGTTAATCCGACACAGTTTAATGACAAGAATGATTTGCGGAATTATCCGCGAACACTTGAGGCTGATTGTGCGTTGCTCGAAGCCTGTGGCGCAGATATCGTCTTCGCTCCATCGGTGGACGAGATGTACCCGCAGCCGGATAATCGTCATTTCGAGTATCCGCCGGTATCCACGGTGATGGAAGGGGCTCACCGTCCGGGTCATTTTAATGGTGTTTGTCAGGTAGTGAGCCGTCTTTTCTATATAGTAAAGCCTGATAACGCTTATTTCGGGGAGAAAGATTGGCAGCAGATAGCCGTGATAAAAGCCATGGTGCGTGCGCTTGGTTTGAGTGTGAATATCGTGGAGTGCCCTATCGTTCGCGACGAAGACGGACTTGCACGGTCAAGCCGTAATACATTGCTTGCTCCTGACGAACGGGCCGTTGCCCCCGAAATATATCGGGCATTGACCAAGAGTGTAACGTATGCCGCAAATCACACTGTAAAGGAAACACACGACTTTGTCGTCGAGAGCATAAATGCTGTTGATGGTTTGGAGGTGGAATACTTCTCGATAGTGAACGGAGATACTCTTCAAGATGTCGACTCTTGGGATGAGGCCGGGCATATTGTCGGTTGCATAACAGTATATTGCGGTAAGACTCCCATTCGGCTTATAGACCATATAAAATATAAGTGACTATGATGATAAACGTGTTAAAATCGAAATTGCATTGTGTCACGGTGACAGAGGCAAATCTTAATTATATGGGAAGTATCACCATAGACGAGGATTTGATGGATGCTGCAGGTATGATAGCCGGAGAGAAAGTGCAGATTGTCAATAATAATAATGGTGAACGCTTCGAGACTTATATAATAAAGGGTGAGCGAGGCTCCGGTTGTATTTGTCTTAACGGGGCGGCGGCGCGCAAGGTTCAGGTGGGTGACGTGTGCATAATAATATCATACGCTCTGATGGACTTTGAGGAGGCCAAGACGTTCAAGCCCAATGTCGTTTTCCCAAAAGAAGGGAATAAGCTGTAGTTTATGGCGCTTTTGCCACATACGGGATTTGTTATTTCATCCTTTTCACGAGAACAAAAACGGGGCGGTACTTTTGGTATCGCCCCGTTTTTATACTTGTATTTCGTTATTATTCAAAAACAATGAGGTTATCTCCCTCCATTACGCTTTGTCCGGGCTGCACGCAGATTTCCTTTACCTTTCCGGATTTTTCCGCGTCAAGATTGTTTGCCATTTTCATGGCTTCCAATACAACAAGCGTGTCTCCTTCTTTGACTTCGTCTCCGATATTCACTTTGACTTCGTTTATGACTCCCGGCAGGGGAGCTTTTAGTGCGTCTTGACTGTTTGCTCGGCCTTTTGAAGAATTAGCCGGACTTGGAGTCACTACCGGACGAACAACGACTTTGGGCTTTTCCGGCTTTACTTCCGGCTCCAATTCTACTTTATAGTCTTCTCCGTTGACTTTTATGTTGGCAACGTTGTCAACTATTCCGTCTATCGTTACTTCGTATTTGTTTCCGTTGATTGTATATTTATATTCTTTCATATTTACTTTCTCCTATGTATTTTTATGGATGTTCGGTCATTGAAAAGGCATGTCCGTTCCATTGCGTATGGTGTTTTACAATGGTTATCTTTCCCGATTCGTCGTCGTGGACATTATTACCCTGATACTCATGCAGTGCCAATGCAATGGCGGCGAAAACTTCATTCTGTTGTTTCATGATTCATTTATTTTATTCTTTAAAAAGAACTGAGAGAACGATTGATGCTTATTCTCTCAGCTCTTGATGAAATCTCAGAAATTACATAGGTATGTTTCCGTGCTTTTTGGCAGGCAGACTTTCGCGTTTTGTTGCGAGTTGAGCCAATGCTCTGCATATACGGAAACGTGTGTTGCGCGGTTCTATCACATCGTCAATGTAGCCGTATTTGGCTGCTTGATACGGATTGGCGAACATTTCTGTGTATTCTTCTTCCTTTTCAGCAAGGAATGCGTTGACATCTTCTCCGGCCTCTTTTTTCGCTTTGGCTTCTTTTGCGCAAAGAACGGCAACGGCTCCCGAGCCGCCCATTACGGCAATCTCGGCCGAAGGCCATGCGTAGTTCAGGTCGGCGCGCAGTTGTTTGCATCCCATTACGATGTGGCTTCCTCCGTAGCTCTTGCGCAGTGTCACCGTAATCTTTGGAACGGTAGCCTCTCCGTAGGCGTAGAGCAGTTTTGCGCCGTGCAGGATAACGGCATTATATTCCTGTCCTGTGCCGGGTAAGAAGCCCGGAACGTCTACGAGTGATACGATTGGAATATTGAAAGCGTCGCAGAATCTGACAAATCTTGCGCCCTTGCGGCTTGCGTTCACATCAAGCACTCCGGCATAACATGAAGGCTGGTTGGCAACGATGCCGACGCTCTGACCGTTGAAACGTGCAAATCCGACAATGATGTTCTTTGCGAATTTCGGTTGAACCTCAAAGAATTCTCCGTTGTCAACGATTGAACTGATAACCTTATACATGTCGTATGCCTCATTGGGGCTTTCGGGAATAATCTCGTTCAGTGTGTCTTCCAGTCTGTCGATAGGATCGTCGCAGTTCTTTCTGGGAGCTGTTTCCATATTGTTTGACGGGATGTAGCTGAGCAAGGTCTTGATCATTTGCAATCCTTCCTCTTCGGTTGAGGCTGTGAAATGTGTCACACCACTCTTTGTTGCGTGGACACTTGCTCCGCCGAGATGCTCCTGATCGATATCTTCTCCGGTCACAGTCTTTACCACTTTCGGACCTGTGAGGAACATGTATGATGTGTTTTCCATCATAAGTGTGAAGTCGGTGAGGGCGGGAGAGTAAACGGCTCCACCGGCGCACGGACCGAAGATACCGCTTATCTGCGGTATGACACCCGATGCGAGGATGTTGCGCTCAAATATTTCTCCGTATCCGGCGAGTGCGCAGATACCTTCCTGAATACGTGCGCCACCGGAGTCGTTGATGCCGATTATCGGTGCGCCCATTTTCATGGCCATGTCCATTACTTTGCAAATCTTTTGCGACATGGTCTCTGACAGTGAACCGCCGTTGACGGTAAAGTCTTGTGCGAAAATAAATACAAGGCGGCCGTCGATTGTTCCCGAGCCTGTCACAACACCGTCACCCAGATACAACTTCTTCTCCATTCCGAAATTGGTGCAACGGTGCAGCTTGAACATGTCGTACTCTTCAAAACTACCTTCGTCGAGCAACATGTCTATACGCTCTCTTGCTGTGTATTTACCGCGTGAGTGTTGCTTTTCTATTGCTTTCTCTCCACCGCCAAGGCGAGCTTGCTCGCGTTTCTCGATGAGTTGTTTGATTTTCTCTAATTGCTTACTCATTGTTATTGTTTTTTTAGTGTTCGCAGAGTTCTGTTAGGATACCTACGGTTGATTTCGGATGCAGGAATGCGATGTTAAGGTTCTCTGCTCCTTTGCGCGGAGCTTTGTCTATGAGTCTGATACCTTTCTCGTCGCATTCAGCCAAAGCGTTGGCCACGCCGTCTTCGATGCAGAATGCCACGTGATGTACGCCGTGATTGCCTTTGTCAAGCCATTTCTGTATCGTACTTTCAGGTGATGTCGGTTCGAGAAGTTCCAGTTTTACTTCGCCGCATTTCAGGAATGCTGTCTTCACTTTCTGGTCTGCCACTTCTTCGATGTTATAACACTTTAATCCAAGTACATTTTCGAAATAAGGAAGTGACTCCTCGATGCTCTGCACCGCGATGCCGAGGTGCTCAATGTGTGAAATCTTCATAACTTTATTCTTTAATTATGTTGTCTTTTAAATACTTGCAAAGGTAATGATTATTATTAATAATAAAGTATGTATTAATAAAAATATTGTTAAGTTGTCAGAACTCGAGCAGTATCTTGCCGTTTACCTGTCGCCCGGTAAGATAGTTGGGCACGGCATACTGTTGGTTTGTGACATCTGTTACCCAGTAGTATGAATTGACATTGTTTATGCCGAAAAGATTTAGGCAGTCAATGCCGAGCCAGATGTTTTTGAACATGCTTTTTTTCTTTTTGTCATCGTTGTCGAATGCTCTATAACTCATTCCCACGTCGGCGCGTTTGTATGCCGGGGCGCGGAAATGCTGATATTCGAGTCCTTTGTGCGGTGCTCCGAACGGCAGTCCATCGGCAAAAGCCAGTTTCAGAGTCATCTTCCAGCGTTCTGTTCCGGGGAAATAATCGGTGAAATGCAGGTTTATGCCATATCTTTGATCTGTCGGCATGGGTATCCATTGTCCGTTCATTTTCAGTTTGGTGCTCATTAGTGAGAACGTAATCCACGAGTCTGTGCCGGGAACGAACTCTCCATAAAGTTTCAGGTCGATGCCGGCCGAGTATCCGTTGTACAGATTTCCGTTGTAATATGTCACCTTG
This sequence comes from Prevotella sp., assembly GCA_017623155.1. Taxonomy (GTDB): domain Bacteria; phylum Bacteroidota; class Bacteroidia; order Bacteroidales; family Bacteroidaceae; genus Prevotella. The sequence continues at coordinate 7,855 of JAGAPR010000100.1, forward strand.
ACATTGTTCACATTATACGGGATAATGTTTCCGAGTGCCTTATAGTAAGCCTCGGCGGTGAACTTGTATGGCCGTTCTTTCATCTTAAACTTGTAGTCGAAAGCTGCTACAAAGTGTATGGAACGTTGGCTTTTGATGTTCTCGTTCAGGCGTGCGCTTGTCACTCCGTTTGTAGTTATTGTGTCGCGCAGTTCTTTATAGAACGGTGTCTGGTAGTATATTCCCGTTGCGAGACGGAATGTTATGTCTTGATTGAATGCCGGTATGATGCCGATTGACAGCCTTGGCGACACCACAGTCTCTTTGTTGAACGACCAATGGCTGAACCGTACGCCGAAGTTTAGCGTATAAAGTGTTTGCCGCTCGGTGCCGCTTGCGAACCTGTATGTGTCTTGTATATACCCTTCGAGCCTGTTGCTTTTAAGCGTGTTTTGCGACTTCATGAAGTATATCATGTCGAGTCTGTCGGGAGAGTGGGGGATTGAGTAGCCGCTCGAATCCCTCATCTCGTATTCGCGAGAGTTCTCTTTCACTTTTTCAAACTTGTACGTCAGTGCCGCTTCAAGGTCGTGTCGCTTCATTTTGTGCTTCATCATGAGTTTGAAGTTTTGCACATCGGCGGTCAGGTAGTTGCGTGCGTGCTCCATGTATGTGCCCACACCGAGGTTGGTGCTCGTCTGAGTGTCGTCGAGCCAGTATTGTCCCTGCGTGTCGTATGTCTCCTGTTCTTTGGTGTGAAAAGCCGATGCGAGTAATGACAGTGTCGTGTTCGGACCGAAATGGCGCGAGATGCCGAGTGTACCGAACAGTGTCCGGAATATGTCTTTCTCGCGTCCGTCAAAGTAAACGCGGAACGATTTGACGTCTTCCAGTGTTCCGAAAGATGTCTCGCGGTCTGTGGGCGTGAAGTTGTAATGGTTTTCCGATATGTTGCCAATCAGGTCGATTGTCCATCGCTGATTGGGTTTATAACTGATATATGTCTGATAATCGAGGAAGTTCGGGTCGTATTCGCCTTTCGTGTCGAGCGAGCCGAGCAGATATCTGTTTGTCTTGTATCTGAGGCTGTGGCTCATGGAAAACTTCTTGTTGCCGAAACCGATGTAAGCTCCCGCGCCGAGCAGCGACGCCGATACGCTCGCTTCAAAGGCTTTCGGGCGTTTGTATGTTATGTCGAGAGCTGAAGACATCTTGTCTCCATACTTCGCTTCAAATCCTCCTGAGGAGAAAGCAATCGACTCCACCATGTCGGGATTGATCACGCTGAGTCCCTCTTGCTGGCCGCTGCGTATCAGTAACGGGCGGTATATCTCCACATTATTTATATAAACGGAGTTTTCGTCAAAACTTCCGCCCCTCACATTATATTGCGACGACAGTTCGTTGTGTGTCGACACTCCGGCCTGTTGCTGTATCAGTTCTTCCACGGCGTTGCCTGTTGCCGTCGGCACGCCTTTTATGTCTTTGATGTCCAGTCTCTCCGTCCCGGTGGTCTGTCTGCGTTTTTCGCTGATTACCACCTCGCCAAGTGCGGCCATCGATGGTAATGTCACTTCGATGCTGAGCTTTCCTTTCGGTCTGCGAAACACTCTTTTGCGGGCGTTGTAGCCGATCATGGAGAACTTTACAACCACGCTGTCGGCAGAATTTAGCGTGATGCTGAATTCTCCTTTCAAGTTTGTAGCCGTGACTTTTCCTTGTTCGAGGCATGATACCGTCGCCAATTCTATCGGGTTGTGTTCTTCGTCCAGCACTTTGCCGGTGAGCGTAAAACCGTCTGCAAAAGCTCTTACGCTTGCCGACATGAAGACGAGCAGCACTATGATATGTCTCAGATAAATCTTTTCCATCAAGTTTAATAACGCAGATTTTTGCGTATTATTGCATTTTCGGGTGTTAGCGATACATCCATCGGGCAATGCCGTTCAACCATTTTATCGATATGCGGAACCATCTGAATGTGCTGGCCGGCTTTCCGCCAAATCTCAGTATGAACTCCCTGAACGGGTTTTTGCTGAATGGAAGTCCCACGTCCATGAAAAAAATGTGCCGGTATCCGTTGTCGTAAGCGTACTTGATGGCGTGCCATATTGTCATGGTGTCGGGGTGAAGACGGATAAAACTCTTTCTTTTAAACGCCGCATACCACAGATAAGCGTCTTTACCGGAATATACACAGGCGCAGCATCCTATTGTCGTTTCATTGTATTTGGTGATAAACAGTTTTCCCGAGCCGTTGTCTCTCAGCCCTTTGAAGAACACTTTGTCGGGAATGTAACGCTTCGGTTTCAGGATATTGTGACTGTGCATTAATTCCATGAAATCCGCAAGTTCGTCGTCGTTGGCCACTACCGTTGTCTTCACGCCTTTTCGATGGCTCTCTTCGATGTGGCGCAGGGTCTTTCTGCCGAGTCGTTCTTCGGGAGCTTTGCTGTGCAGAGAGTTGTGTATGCTCATCCAGTGTACAGGGAAATAGCCTGCGGCCCGAAATTGTTTATATCCGAACATCTTTGTGCTTATATGGCTGAATTCGAAATACAGCACTTTCCCTTGCAGTTCCTTTGTCAGTCTGTTGAGCACTAATCCGAATAATTCGTTTGGGGGATAATCGTCTCTTTCCGCTTCGTCGCAGTGGTAATCTCCTTCGCCGTTTATGCGGCAATGTTGGTATATGTATGGCGGTAGCACGGAGAAACGATAACGCACAACGGCGAGCATGTTATACAGCACATTGCCGTCGGCATCTGTCGCAACGGCCATATATGGAGCATGCCGTGGCGTCTGTTCATAAAGCGTGAACAGTGATTTGCCATGAAAAAAACTTTTATATTCCATTGACGGCAAATCCTCGCTGCGACGGTATATGGTGACCGTGACATCTCTCATGTTGCAAAAATACGAAATATTTTAGTAAAAAGCATTGTTATATCTGCATTATTCATTGAAATTCGTCAAGAGGGGGCTAACCAGCATTTATATTTTTTAGTTCCATATAATGAACTAAAATCAGGTGATATGTTAATTTAACATTTCGTGAAAATTCATTTTTCTGAAAAAATATTTTCGAGGCCGCAAATTTGCGAGTTTTGAGGCGTTTTACGTAAATACTTGTGTGTAAGACGGTTATGTGGATTTGAGCCGTTTTTCGTTACCTCGAAAACCGTCTTGTTTTCCAATTAGGCCGTAATTGCATTCCAATTACGGCCTAATTGGACGCTCGTTAGGCCGTAAATGCAATGCAATTACGGCCTTATTGCAAGGCAAAAATGTACAAAAAGGAGAAAATGTCGACATGTAATTGTTTATGAATATTAAATAAGCGTCTTTTAGGTTAAATATTTTAAGTTAATAAAACCTACTTCATGAAAATGTTTTGTCATAACTATTTACTTTTCGTTAACATTTTTAAGTTAAAATGAAAATGGGGTATATGGAGTATACTTTGTGGAGTTAAAGGATTTAAGGGGGAGTTATCGCTCGCACTTAACTCCTTTAATTCCACAAATAAGCATTTGGCTTAACTCCTTGACTTCTTGTGCTGTAAAAAAAACAGCGTGATGTATCCGTAAGAGAAAAAACTATTGTCTTTCCTCTAAAAAGAATTTTCTTTATCCTGTCGGTGCATAATCTCTTGGTTTTTATGTATCTTTGCATAAGATAAGCTACGCCTCGGCGCGTGTTGATGGGCTTGTGAATAATATGAAATACATTTCATTGCGCTCGGCTTGCATTATTTTTGCATATAAATATATAAATCGGATTGATTGCATGACAGAATTTAAAGAACTTGTGAGGCTGCGTCGCAGTCACAGAAAATTTGGCGAAGCGGAGATTGACGCGGATGATGTGAAGATGATTGTTCGTGCCGCACTTATGTCGCCGACCTCAAAAGGACAGCGTAATTGGCATTTCATAGTGGTGGACGACAAAGCGGATATAGAGAAATTGGCCGATGCCAAGGATATGGGTTCGCAATTTCTGAAAGAGGCCCCGCTCGCCATTGTGGTGCTTGGCGACCCCGTTCAGAACGACTGTTGGGTGGAGGACGGCTCCATCGCAGCCATATCCATGCAATATCAGGCAGAGGAACTCGGACTGGGTAGCTGTTGGATACAGATGCGCGGCCGCGGATTGAGCGACGGCACAGATGCCGATACGATAATCCGGGGCATACTCGATATTCCTGACAATTACAGTGTGTTGTGCGTCTTGGCCGTGGGCAGAAAGGCCGATGAGCGTAAACCTCAGAATGAGGATAAGTTGAAGTGGGAGAATGTTCACATAAACAAATTCTGAAATGAAGGTCGTTTTCATCGGTGCCGGCCGTTTGGCTTGTAACCTCGCGCCGGCATTGGATTCTGTCGGGCATGAGATAGTGCAAGTGTTCAGCCGCACAAATGAGTCGGCAGCGGCTTTGGCCGGTAAAGTGGGAGCTGTGGCGGTAACCGATGTCGCGGATATCAGTAATGATGCCGACATATATATAATGAGTGTGAGCGACTCTGTATTGCCCGATTTGGCGTCTCGTGTGTGTCGTGGACGCGAGAAAAAACTTTTTGTTCATACTGCCGGCAGCATGTCTGTCGATGTGTTCAAAGGCTTGGCATGGCATTATGGCGTGCTTTATCCCATGCAAACATTCTCTAAGGATAAAACGGTGGATTTCAGTGTAATACCGTTTTTTATTGAAGCATCGGACAAAATAACCGAAAACACTCTTGTCGGCTTAGCCGAAACTGTTGGCGGCAGGGTGTCGCTGTTGTCGTCGGCTTCACGCCGCAGGCTTCATCTCGCCGCTGTTTTCGCATGCAACTTTGTAAATCATTGTTATGCGTTGTCGGCGGACATTCTTGCAGATGAGGGCATTCCATTTGATGTGATGCTGCCGTTGATAGACGAAACGGCGCGTAAGGTGCACGATATGTCGCCCGTTTCGGCACAGACCGGACCGGCCGTACGTTATGATGTGAATGTAATCGACCGGCAGAGCGGGATGCTGTCAAATCATCCTGTGGTGAGAGGAATATACGAACTGATGAGTCAGAGTATTCATGAAAAAGCGTTGGAAGATGATAAATTATGATTTAAATAAAATCCGTGCCATAATATTCGATGTAGACGGAGTTCTCAGTGCGCAGACGATAACGTTGCATCCGAACGGAGAACCGATGCGCACGGTAAACATTAAAGACGGGTATGCGATACAGCTGGCTCAAAAGTCGGGACTGCGTATCGTCATTCTCACGGGTGGAAAAACCGACAGCATACGTAAACGTTACGAGGGACTCGGTGTGAAAGACATATACATGGGGTGCTCGGTAAAGCTGAAAGTGTATGATGAGTTTTTGGCGAAATACGGCCTTGCCGACGATGAAATTATGTATATGGGCGACGACATTCCCGACTATGAGATAATGAAGCGGGTGGGGTGTCCGGTGTGTCCGGCCGACGCATGCTCGGACATAAAGGAAATTTCAATCTATGTGAGTGACAAATCGGGCGGAAACGGTTGCGGCCGTGATGTCATAGAGCAGGTTTTGCGCGCGAAAGGGCTGTGGCTTAGCGGCGCGGAAGCATTCGGATGGTGATATGTTGAATAATTTAAAGAAATACAGTATTGTGCTGGCGAGCAATTCGCCGCGCAGGCGCGAGCTGCTTGCCGGGCTCGGGATAGATTTTAAAGTGCGGGTGTTGCCGGATATAGACGAGAGCTATCCGCAAGGAAAAATAGCCATGACGGATATTCCCCGCTACATATCGGAGAAGAAAGCGGAGGCCAATCGCGGCAGCATGGGGCGCGATGAACTTATCATTACGGCCGACACGGTGGTGATAGTAGACGATAATGTTCTCGGAAAGCCTGCCGATGCGGAAGAAGCAAAACGCATGTTGCGGGCAATAAGCGGCAGAACCCATCAGGTGGTGACGGGTGTATGCATCTTCACTGAGAGCAAAAGAAAGTCATTTTCTGTAACTACCGATGTAACGTTTAAAGTGTTGACAGACGAGGAGATAGACTATTACATATCAGAATATCGCCCGTTTGACAAAGCCGGGGCATACGGTATTCAGGAATGGATAGGCTATGTAGGCGTCACAGGACTTGAAGGCAGTTATTTCAACGTGATGGGATTGCCTGTGCAACGCATATACAGTGAGTTGCTCACTTTCTGATATTAGGGGACAACAATAATATTAAGAGACGCTTAACCGCAGGGGCGGATATAATAAACGTCGGATAAGGGGAAAATCCCAATATACGGGTGATGCCGTTGCATCGTCGTATATTGGGATTTTTTTGATGAGTAGGTACAGAAGAACCGCTTACCGGTTGTTATACTTCATGCCATTCTTGACAATGATTCCGCGGTATGACTCCGTTGCGGGCTGGCCGTTGAGTTTGAACAGCCTGTTGTTGTCATTGGAGGAAGGCGAGGCGGCATTGGTGTTTACGATGCCATCAATTCCGGAGGTGTTGATCAGTTCAATCTCCTGACCGGCCGTTGTGGGGATGTCATAGAGATAAGAGGTCGGAAGCGTGGTTGAAGGTATCTTCGACTTGTCGGCGACTATCGGGTCGGGCATGACGTATGGTTGCGTCAGCGCGTTGGTGTTGTCGCCCGAGGCGGTGGCAAGCGGCGTGCCGTCAGCCATTTTCAGCTGCGTATGGCTGCGCAGACGGAGGTTGCCGCCGATGGTTGACTTGATTTTCACGGACTCTACGTTGCCGTCTTTCCACTTCAGCTCGGTGACGACAAAGCCGCCGCGTGAGCGCAGACCGCAGACCTCACCGTTCTTCCACGACGAAGGCAGGGCGGGCAGCAGGTGGACGAATCCGGCGTGAGATTGCAGCAGCATCTCGGCGACACCGGCGCAGCAGCCGAAGTTTCCGTCAATCTGGAAGGGTGCGTGAGCGTCAAACATGTTGGCGTAAGTACCACCGTCGGCGTCGTTCATCGTGGCGTTGGGGTCCATCAGGCGCAGCTGGTTCTTGATGATGGTCAGTGCGTGGTCTCCGTCAAGCATGCGTGCCCATTGGCATACCTTCCATCCCATCGACCATCCGCGTGCAGCATCGCCGCGGCCGACAAGCGACTTGTGGACTCCCTGATAGACCGTAGGATTGACGTAGGGCGAAACCTGATTACCGGGGTATGCTCCCCAAAGGTGGGAGAGATGGCGGTGTGAGGTGTTCTCGCGGTCCCAGTCCTCCTGCCATTCCTGTATCTGACCGTATTTGCCTATCTTATAAGGAGTCAACTTGGCCTTAAGCTCATCGAGCTGAGTTGCGAAATCTTCGTCAACGCCGAGCTCGCGTGCGGCTTCGGCCGTGTTTTTCAGTACGTCGTAGACCATCTGGTTGTCCATAGCTACGCCGCCGAACATCGCCACATTCACCTTCGAACCGTCATCTTTATTATAGGAATAGAGTCCGGGGTGGTTTTCGGGAGAGTTTGACGGACACACGACCATATATCCCGTGTTGGGGTCTTTGACCAAAAAGTCCTGGAAGAACTGGGCGCATCCCTTCATGACCGGATATATTTCCGCAAGGTAAGTCTTGTCGCCAGAGAACAGATATTTTTCCCAAAGGTGTGAGCAGAACCATGCGTTGCATGTGGGCCATACGCCGACAGGGCCGTTGTCGACGGCTCCCGTGGTGCGCCAGATGTCCGTGTTGTGATGAAGCACCCATCCGCGTGCGCCGTACATTTCCTTTGCGGCGTCAGCACCGGTGACGGAAACGTCCTTTACCATCTGTATGAACGGGTCGTGACACTCGGACAGATTGGCCACCTCAGCCGGCCAGTAGTTCATCTCGACGTTGATGTTTGACGTATATTTTGAGTCCCATGCCGGATATTGGCGTGCGTTAGGGTTCCATATACCTTGCAGGTTGGCCGGTTGCGTGCCCGGTTGGGATGAGGATATGAGCAGATAACGTCCGAACTGGAAATAGTTTGCCACGAGTCCCGGGTCGGCTACTGTCGTCTTGAACTCCTTTATGCGCGTCTCCGTGTCCTTCTTCTCCTGCTCGTCATTGGTGCCGAGGTCGATGCTGACGCGGTCAAACTGCTCCTTGTATTTTGTAACATGACCGTTGAGCGTCGTCTCATAGTCCTTGTTCTTGGCGAGATATCCGTTCATGTAGGCCAGAGCCTTGGCTTCCGCGTCAGCGCTGATGTCGTTGTAGTTGACAAAATTGGTGGCCGACGAAATGACGATGGTGGCCGATGTGGCGTCCTTGACCTCTATGGCCGGTGCCTTCGGATTGCCGGCCACGAGACCGCTCTGCATGATGTTCTGTGTCCCGGAGTTTGTCTGTGTGCCTCCGTCGTTTATCACTTTGATGAAAGTATAGCAGTTGAGCTTGTTGTCGACGTTTTCCGACTGGGCTTTTGACGGGATGAGAGACGCCTCGATCATACCGTCGGCGTTAATCCTGTTGATGTCCAGTTTCTCCATATTGGTTTTTACCGGTGCGGCATAGCTCACGTTGAAGTTTAGTTTGCCGGGTTCGGAAGCCTCAATGCGCATGATTGTGACATTGTCTTCCAGCGATGTGAATACGGTTCGGGTATATGTGACACCGTTGACGATATATGACGTCGTGGCGGTGGCGTTTGATATGTCGAGCGAACGTACGTATGCCTGTGCGTCAATGGCGTTATCCGTCTGTCCAGCCTCCTCGTCGTCGTAGCGCTGTCCGGGGAATGAGACGAGGACACACCCTGCCGCCTGATATTGCGCACCGTGTGAAGTGGTCGACATCCAGTTAGGTATGGCCAACTTCTGGGCTTCCACATAGTTTCTGTTGAAGATATATTGCTGAACCTGCGACAGCACCGATTTGGCGTTGGCGTTGTGGTTGCGGTTGGGCGACTGGCCCCAGAACGTGTCTTCGTTGAGCTGCAGCGTGTCGACGGCCACGCTTCCGCTGACCATTGCTCCAAGGCGTCCGTTGCCCAGCGGCAGGGCTTCCTCCCAGTATTTGGCCGGGCGATGATACCAAAGACGGTTCTTGCTTTCGAGCACAGGCGGTGGAACGGGGCGTGTGTCAGACGTTGTGAATGTCGTGGTGACAGGCGTGTCGTAGACGTTTCCGGCAAGGTCGGCCAGCGAGCCGGCGGGCAGATTGAACGTATAGGACGTCGTGAGATCAAGGTCGGCGAAGGCGAATGTCACCTTGTTGACGTTGACGACGGGCGAGAGCTTTTGGCTCTTGCCCGTGGCGTTGTTGGTGAGTGTCGCCGTTGCGTTGCCTTTCGCTGTCACGCCCTCGTTGAAGTTGAGGATAATCTTTCCCGTCGGAACGACACCGGCGGCATTGTCGGCCGGCGTGATGTCCTTGAGGCGGGGCGCCTGTGTGTCCTCCGCGTAGATGTTGACGTACTTCAGGTTATAGTTGCTCGTCTTGGTTGCAGACTGTATCAGCATGCGTATTATAAGGCTTTCCTTGTTGTCGGCGTCGAGGTTGTAGTTGGCGTCGACGTATGTGTTCCAGTGTGCCCCCGCAGTGTAGTCGTTGAGGACTTTCCACGTGCTGCCTCCGTCGGTGGAGTAGACGACACCGAATTTCGTTGACGAGCTGGAACCGTCACCGATGGCAAAATTCAGTTTGATGTTGCTGAGGTCGGTTGTCGGCATGGAGACTTCAAAATACTGGTCGTGTTTCGTGCCGTCGGTATAGTCGGCCTTTGCCGTGAACTTGTCGGTGGACGCCGTGTTGAGGCGCAGCAGATAGTTTGGGGTCGAACCGCTGGAGGTCACCTCCCACCGGCCGTCGCTTGTGTGGACGGTCACCCGACAGTCTTCCGGAACCATTGCACATTCGTTCGGAAGGAAGTAGGGCTGTTGCTTACTCCAATAAGTGTTGGCGATGCGTGCCCATCCTAATGTGTTCGGGGTGAAGATGATCGCGGTGCCGTCCTTTTCAGAATCGTAGCCCGTCGTGAATTCCCACTTTGCCACCACGGTTTGAACCGCGGCGGCATCCATTCCACCGAGGAGCAGCATCAGCAGCAGTCCTAAGCGGAATAATGGCTTCTTGTTTTTTTTGTTGTTCATTGTCATAGGTTTTATTAATATAGATAGAATTTCGTTTTCAAGAACCTTTCCACGTTGTCGTGCATACTGCTCACGCCTTTGCCGTGCGGTTTCGGTCGGGTTTCGGTCGGGTTTCGGCCGCGGCCGGACCGGCTTGTCGGGAGGCCGTTCCGCGGTAGGCGCTATTGTCCGCAAAGATAGCGGCAGTGCATATAAAGTATGTGGAAAAAGCGCCCATTCATGATGCAAAAAGGGCTCATCGGGCGTTTTTTACACGTTTTTCGGACGCTACGGCCGTCTTTTTCCGTATATTTGCAAAAGTTTATATTCTTTCGAACGGTCTGTGACCGGACGACAAACTGCTGACCGATGAGACATTTCTTTATATTAATAATGTTCTGTCTGAACATGATATGCGCCCATTCGCAGCGCGCAACCACCTACGACATCCATTCCGGGCTGCCCCATTGGGTCGTCTCCGGCATCGTTCAAGATCGTCATGGCTTCATCTGGGTGTCCACGTGGAACGGTCTCTGCCGGTATGACGGTTATGAGTTCCGGCAGATAAAGGCTCGGCCGGGTGACGGAACCCATATCAGTTCGGAGGTCATAAGACGGATGGAACTTGACGGCCGGGGCAACATTGTCTGCCGGACAACCGGCGGCTCTTTCATGTTTGACACACGGGAATACCGTCTGTATGACGTTGCCAGGCATGTCCCGCCATCCATCGACAGTCAGGAAGGATTGCAGTTTACCGACAGCGAGGGGAACCGATGGCTGATAGAACGCTACGGCATGACCAAAACCGTCAGCGAACGTTGTCCGGCATCGCTCGTCTCAGGCACGGAAAACGTTCAGGCTAAGGCTTTCATGAGAGACAACCGTCAGCGATGGTGGCTCGCCACTAAGGAAGACGAGACGGTTCGCATATATGACAGAAGCAACAGACTCATCGGATATGTCGGCGGCGACGGGCATATCCATAAGGAGAAGACCCGCTTCGGATATAGAGCATACTGTCTCATGCAGACGCGCGGCGGCGATGTTTGGGTGGGATGCAAGCCCGGGGCTCTGTTGAGGCTGCGTCCAGTGTCGGACAATGAGTTTGAGGTCAAGCGGATCAATAGCCGGCTGTGTGACGTCATCTATCATATCGTGGAAGACCGTGACGGTCGTTTGTGGTTAGCTTCGTTCGGCGGAGGCATCCAGTGTGTGCCCGAACCGTCGTCAGCCAATCCCAAACCGGTCGGTTTCAGTGGTGGCGGGGAAAATATTGCGCATGACAAGGTGAGGCGTCTGCTTGTCACTTTGGGCGGAAATCTTGTCTGTGCGACGACAAACGGACTCGTCGTGGGTCGGATAGACAGGCAGAATATCGGTAAAACCACGTTCCGGCGGCTTACGCGCGACGGCGAAAGGGAAGAGAGTCTGTGCAACAATGCCGTCATGGATGTCGTGCAAGACGGTAAAGGCCGTATATTCATAGCAACAGAAAATCACGGCATCGACATGATAGACGAGGCGGCACTGATGACACAGGAGCCGTCGTTCACCAATTTCAACAGTGCGAACTCCTCGCTTACCTCAGACGCCTGTTTAGCAATGACAGTGAAAGACAGCAGCCGGATATTTGTTGTATGTGCCGACCGAGTGATGGAGTTTGAGCCGGACAGCGACCATACGGTCACCTACGCGCGCAGCTTTTGGAACGACAGGTGTCATTTCTCGGAGGAGCGTCCGCTCTGTCTCTACGACGGCTCGTGGATATTCGGACTGGAACAGGGTGCCTATGTGGCCACGTGCCGCAGCATGGAGGCGCGGAATGTCACGCCGCCGTTACGTCTTACCTGTCTTTCAGTCAATGGAAAGCTGCCCGACCTCGGTGTGTGTGCCCGTGACACAATAGTCATAGACACCGACGAACGTAACTTCTCCCTGTCATTTGCCGCACTGTGCTACAACGACAATTCGGAAATCTGCTACCGCAGCCGTATCGGAGATGTGACATGGAGCGTGGCTGACAAGCAGCGCACACTCACGTTCTACGACATGCAGCCTGGCGAATACGTGTTGGAGATACAGTCGACCGATCGCTACGGCCGTTGGACGGACAACAACATTAAGGTCGTAATCGTCGTGAAATACCATTGGTATGAGACACTTTGGGCCCGGATCACGCTTTGGTTGTTCATCGCTGGCGTTATCGCGGCTGTCATATATACCATGTTCTATATACGCACGTTGAGCAGACAGCGTCGTGAACTGCTCGACAAATATATGTCATTGCTTGACAGCGGCAAGACGGAAGAAACCGTACCGGACGAGCAGCGCATGGACAGTCTGCCCGGAAATCTGTCGGAAAGCGATCGGAAATTCCTGCAACGTGTCGAAGCATACATAGAGGAGAACATCGGAAACAGTGAGGCCAACATCGATGACATGGCTGCTTTTGCGGCTTCGAGCCGCAGCACTCTCAACCGCAAACTGCGTTCGCTCGTTGGCATTACGGCCGCCCAGTTGCTCATCGATGCCCGCATGAGACAGGCTGCCCGTATGCTCAGCCGTCCGGCGGATGGCGTAAGGCCGAACATATCGGACATTGCCTATAAGTGCGGATATGCCGACACGAGATATTTCTCACGTTGTTTCAAAAAGAAGTATGGCGTGGCACCATCCGAATATTCATGCTGATGTGTCTCTAAGTGATGAGAGCGTTTCAGTATGCGATGTGGAAACGCTTCATGGGCAATATTGCTATTGCATATTTATACACTTGTAGTGAATATTTATGCAAAATACTAATGCTTTTTATCTGATTTTCCTTTGATTTTTGATATGTTTTTAATTGCCAAAAAGCAAAATACAGGCTTTGCGGCAATGAAATATTCATTATCTCACAGTTAATATTTAGTTGTGTCGCAGTTAATATTTAGTTGCGTTGCAGTTAATATTTAATTGTGTTGCAGTTAATATCTCATTATCTGATAATTAATGATTAATTGATGCGCGATTGATATTCGGTTGTCAGGCAAAACACGATGTGTGTAAACGCGACAAGGCTCCCGACATTGCATTGTCGGGAGCCTCGCGAAAGCCTGTAATAAGCCCATCCGGCCTCTCCAAAGGGAAGGTGAAGTGCATATATTATGTGCGCGTCGTCATCGTCGGCGACACTTTACTGTCTGCGTATCAAAAATTCTGGTTTGTGTTTTTGCATAAATATGCAAAAACGCATGTGCTGTGGTGATGATAAAACTGTTTGTTTTGTGATGATTATTCATGATTGTTGTGTTTTGATTATTAAGATTCGTATGCAAATATACAAAATATTGAAGCGAAAAGCAAGAGATTTTAAAGGTAAAAAGGTTGTTATTCTGATATTTGGAGTGGATATATATGTCTGTCAGCGTGTAGGGATGCACACGGCTCGTGCGTCCCTACACGCAGTGAGAAAATGTTTCTACGGCAAAGACAAAACATCCCCGCAAGCAACAAGAATTCACCGTCGGCACTGTTTGTCAGGTTATCACTCTGAATAAATGTATGAGTAATTAGTTTTACCGAACAGCAATATTTTTTATAGACTATATTTTATCGAGCTTTGGCAGGTTTATGATTTTATGATCCTGCAAATTCGGATGAACGGCGTTATTTATTTACCGGTATTTTATCAATTCTTTTTTGATGTCTTCCGCCTTCAAAGGTTGTTTTGAAAAACTCGTCCATAATCTTTTCTGCGGTCTTGTTGTCGATAAATCTGCCCGGCATGACAAGCACGTTGGCATCGTTGTGCTGGCGTATGAGGTGTGCAATCTCAGGAATCCACGCCAAACCGGCGCGCACGCCTTGGTGTTTGTTTAGAGTCATGCTTATACCCTCACCGCTTCCGCATATTCCTATGCCGGGGTATACCTCGCCACTTTCAATACCTTCGGCAAGTGCGTGACCGAAATCGGGGTAATCGCAACTCATATCGCTGTACGTGCCGTAGTCTTTATACTCGTATCCATGGTCCTCAAGATACTGTATGACGAACTTCTTTAATGCAAAACCTGCGTGGTCGCAGGCGATACCGATTGTTTTTATTTCCATATCTTTTGATTTAAGTTTGATAAAATGTCATGAACGCACAAGGCGTTCATGACATGATTGTGTTATGCGAGCATTTCTTTAACTTGCTTGTAGACATTCTCTCCGGTATATCCCAATTTCTCATCGAGAACTTTATAGGGAGCCGAGAAGCCGAAACTCTGCATGCCGAACACACGGCCGTTTGCGCCTACAAGGCCTTCGAGAGTGACGGGAAGACCGGCTGTCATGCCGAAAATCTTGCTGCCTGCCGGGAGAATACTTTCCTGATATTCTTTGCTTTGGTTGCGGAACAGACCCTCGGAAGGTACGCTTACAATGCGAATTTTTATGCCGTCTTTGCGTAAAAGCTCGGCACCGGCAACGAGTGTAGATACTTCCGAACCACTGGCAAGCAGGATAACATCGAAGTCTTCATCGGAGCCGGCAACGACATAAGCACCCTTACGAGCCTGTTCATAGTCTGTTCCGGCCGGAAGCTTGGTTATGTTTTGGCGAGAGAATATGAGTGCCGTAGGTGTTTCCATGTTCTCCATGGCCATTGCCCAGCATACGGTAGTTTCGTCGGCATCGGCCGGACGGAACACACGAACGCTGTCTTTGCCGTGATGATTTTTCAATTTTTCCATCAATCTGATTTGTGCTTCCTGCTCAACAGGCTCATGAGTAGGTCCGTCTTCGCCAACGCGGAAAGCATCGTGTGTCCATATAAACTTGATTGGAACTTCCATAAGAGCTGCCATTCGCACGGCCGGTTTCATGTAATCTGAGAATACGAAGAATGTGCCGCATGCAGGAATTACTCCACCGTGGAGATACATTCCGATGCACATGCAAGCCATTGTAAGTTCACTGACTCCGGCTTGGAAGAATGCTCCGTTAAAGTTGTCGGCCTGTAAAGAAGTGGTTTTCTTCAAGAAACCGTCTGTCTTGTCGGAGTTGGACAAATCGGCTGATGCGCAAATCATGTTGGGAACCTGCTCGGCAAGTACGCCGAGACAAGCGGCGCTGGCTGCGCGCGTGGCAGAATTTTCCTTTTGTATGAGTGCACTCCAATCCACTTTCGGTGCGTTTCCGCTGAACCACTCTTTCATAAGGGCTGCTTTCTCCGGATTGTTTTTTGCCCATTCTGCCTCTGCGGCATGGCGTTCTGCAACAAGCTTCTTTAATTCTTCTTTGCGATCGGCATATAACTTCTCTACTTCGGGGAATATGACAAATGGGTTTGTCGGGTCTCCGCCAAGATTGTTTATTGTGTTCACGTATGCGTCTCCGCCGAGGGGAGCACCGTGTGTGCCGATGTTATGCTCGAAACTTGAACCGTCTGCTTTCAGCGCTCCTTTTCCCATGATTGTCTTTCCGATAATCAGTGTGGGGCGTTTTTCTTCCTTTTGCGCGGCTTTGAGGGCTTTGCGGATTTCATCGGGATCGTTTCCGTTGATGTTGATAACATTCCATCCCCATGCTTTATACTTGGCTTCGGTATCTTCCTGCATCACGACATTACATTCGGTTGACAGCTGAATGTCGTTGCTGTCATAGAACATAATGAGATTGTTGAGACCGAGAATGCCGGCAATGCGGCCTGTACCCTGTGATATCTCTTCCTCTATGCCACCATCGGAGATATAGGCATAAATCTTATGATTGATAACTTCGCTACCCAAACGGGCTTCGAGGAATTTCTCGGCAACAGCAGCACCGGCTCCGAATGTGTGTCCCTGTCCGAGCGGTCCGCTGGTGTTCTCTATGCCGCGATTGATGTCACGCTCGGGATGTCCGGGGGTAGGAGAGCCCCATTGGCGGAATTCTTTAAGCTCATCAAGCGTGAATTTGCCTTGCAGGGCAAGTGCAGAATAAAGCATGGGCGACATGTGACCCGGGTCAAGGAAGAAACGGTCGCGTCCTTCCCATGACGGATTTTCGGGATCATATACTAAAAACTCAGAGAAGAGAACGTTGATAAAATCTGCTCCTCCCATGGCTCCACCGGGATGTCCCGACTTAGCTTTCTCAACCATTGAAGCGGCAAGTATGCGGATATTGTCCGCAGCTTTGTTCATAATACTTTTATCTGCCATATTTTTTTGTATTAAATTGTTTATAAATAATATTTATTCGCTTGTATGAAAGAATTTATTTCACGTTTAAGACAACGATGGATTTCGCGGGAATTTCAGCTGTGATAACGTTCTTTTTCAGTTTCGCTTTTTTGAATTCAGCAGGTTTTACGATATCAGGATGCTCGAAATCATTATAATCCGTAACGTTTTTTGACGTGAGAATACGACCGGTAACGGTCTTTACTGTAAGCCCTTTGAGGTCTATTGTGATAGTTTGACTCTTGTCAAGGCTTATGTTTGCCAACGATATTATCAAAGATCCGTCTGTTTGCTTTGCGGCGGATGTGTTTAACACCGGTATCTTGCGCCCGTCTTTGGCGTGTTTATCTCCGCGTACGGTGATGCTGTCACATGATATGTTCATGGGGAGGTATATAGCTTCTTGGAAGCCCTTATACATGTCGAATACATGGTATGTGGGTGTGAGAACCATGTGGCCGGAACCTTTTTGGTCTGTGAGTATCATCGATTGCAATACATTTACAACCTGTGCTATGTTGGCCATTCTGATGCGGTCGGTATGGCGGTGGAAAACATTAAGGGACAGAGCGGCCACAAATGCATCGCGCAAAGCATTCTGCTGATACAGGTGTCCGGCTATGGTGCCCGGCTCCTCATCCCACCATGTGCCCCACTCGTCAACGAGAAGTCCAATCTTCTTTTGTGGGTCTTTGGCATCCATGAGTTTTGAGTGCCTGATTATCACGTCTTCGATACCGAGGCATTTGCCCATGGTCCAATAGTAATCGTCGTCGTTGAACTTTGTGGCAGAGCCTTTGCTTCCACTCCATCCTGTTACGGTATAGTAATGCAATGACACTCCATCCATGCGATGGCCTACGTTATTCATGAGAACTTTGGTCCAATTATAGTCGTAATCGCTCGCTCCGCTGGCTATTTTGTAGAGTTTATTGCCATCGTAATTGCGACAATAAACGGAATAGCGGCGGTATAAGTCGGCATAATATTCGGGACGCATATTGCCTCCGCAGCCCCAGCTTTCGTTGCCCACACCAAGGAATTTCACTTTCCAAGCCTTGTCTCTTCCATTCTGACGGCGTAATTTTGCCATTGGGGTGTCGCCGTCGCTTGTCATATATTCAACCCATTTTGCCAATTCTTCGACAGTTCCGCTTCCGACATTGCCACTGATATAAGGTTCGCAGCCGAGCATTTCGCACAAGTTGAGGAATTCATGTGTGCCGAACGAGTTGTCTTCTATGGTTCCGCCCCAGTTGTTGTTCTGCATCTTGGGCCGATTTTCTTTTGGGCCGATACCATCCATCCAGTGGTATTCATCGGCAAAGCATCCTCCCGGCCATCTCAATACGGGTATTTGCAGGTTTTTAAGTGCCTCAAAGACGTCTTTGCGGTAGCCCTTGATGTTTGGAATGCCTGAGTTTTCTCCAACCCAAAGGCCGCCGTATATGCAAGATCCGAGATGCTCGGCAAACTGTCCGTATATCTCTTTGTGTATTTTCTGATTGCCTTGTCTAATGTCGATAGATGCTTTTACGTCTTCTGCCGACATTGTTAACGTGCAACTAAATAGTAGTGCTGATGCGAAAAATAGTTTTCTCATATTGTTTATTTTTTGAAGTTTACGGCAGCTTTTTCTATCGCTAACCCTTTCTTATAGTTTTCTATGTATACATTAAAACCGGCAACATCTTCATCTGCGGGAGATATTTCAATACTGGATTTGCCTGTGAATACTTTATTTTCCAAGAAGTCGGCAAGTGGTAGATGCTTCTCGTTATTCACAAGATATGAAGCGAGCAATGCGATACCCCATGCACCACCTTCACCGGCCGTTTCCATAACAGATATTGGTGAGTTTAGGGCTGCGGCGAGAATTTTCTGTCCTACGCCTTTGGTCTTGAACAAACCGCCGTGTCCTGTTATTCTGTCTACTTTAATCTTCTCATCTTTAAAAAGGATATCATTGCCAATTTTGAGCACACAGATAGAGGCATATAGATGTGTACGAATGAAGTTTGCGAGATTAAACTTATCCGTTGCAGAACGGACAAACAAAGGTCTGCCTTCCGCAAGGCCTGTTACTGGTTCGCCGGAGAAGTAGTTGTATGCAATCAAACCGCCACAGTCGGCATCTCCTTTTAACGCATTGTTATACAATTTCCCGTAAATATCATTTATGTCAACTGGTATGCCGAGCAGCTCTTGATATTCCTTGAACATGTTAACCCATGCGTTGAGGTCGGAAGTACAGTTGTTACAGTGTACCATGGCAACGGGACTTCCATCCGGTGTTGTCACCATATCTATCATCTCATAGGGTTTGGATAAGTCTTTCTCCAATACAATCATGGAGAAAGAGGATGTGCCGGCAGACACATTACCGGTGCGAACTTTTACAGCATTGGTGGCAACCATTCCTGTTCCGGCATCTCCTTCCGGAGGACAAACGGGTATTCCGGCTTTAAGATGCCCTGAGATGTCAAGGAGTTTTGCTCCTTTTTCGGTCAAGAAACCGGCATTTTCTCCAGCCTGTAAAACTTTGGGCAGAATGTCAATAAGGCTCCAATCGTATCCTTTATCGGCTATGAGATTATTGAATTTATTTATCATGACTGATGAATAATCCTTTGTCTCGGGGTCGATAGGCAACATGCCGGAAGCGTCTCCTATTCCCAACACTTTATTGCCGGTTATTTGCCAATGTATATATCCGGCAAGAGTCGTGATAAAGTCTATGTTGTTGACATGTTCTTCTTTATCTAAAATGGCTTGGTATAAGTGCGAAATGCTCCATCTGAGAGGAATATTGTAATTAAACAGTTCGGAAAGTCGGGCAGCAGCTTTGGCAGTGTTTGTATTTCTCCAAGTTCTGAACGGCACGAGAATTTCTTGGTTCTTGTTGAAAGGCATATAGCCGTGCATCATGGCACTTATGCCGATTGCTCCCAAACTTTCTATTTCAGTGTCATAGAGGTCTTTCACATTGTTTCTCAGGTCTGCATAACAATATTGTAAACCTTTCCAAATAGCATCGATGCTGTAAGTCCACAATCCATCTATAAGTTGGTTTTCCCAATCGTGGTTACCTTGTGCAATGGGATTATAGTCTTGATCTATCAGTACGGCTTTTATTCTTGTGGAACCGAATTCGATACCAAGAATAGCTTTACCTGACTCTATTGTGTGTTTGGCTTCTGAATTCATAATGAATATACTAATAATTTTTGAGGGTAAAGATTTAAAAATAAGGAGTTAAGATGTAAGATATATATTTAGCCATTATTTTTATGGTAGGATATATTCTCATATCTTAACTCCTTAATTATATAATAAGTTAGTTTAATGCTTTATTAAGCATGTAGTAAACTTCGTTAAATCGCAATTCCTTGCGGAAGTCATCGACTGTTGTCTCGTTGTTTATCAACAAACATTCAATGCCGGCAATTTCAGCATAATCTTGCCAATATTCGTCTGTTAAGTCATAAGAGAAGCAACTGTGATGTGTTCCACCGGCATAAATCCAGCATCCAGCACCTGTTTCAAAATTGGGTTGAGGAATCCATAATGCTGATGCAACGGGAAGTTTTGGAAGTGGTTTTGGTTCAATGCAGTCAACATCGTTGACAATAAGGCGGAAGCGATTGCCCATATCCACAACAGTAGCTGTTACTCCTTTTCCTACTTTTGAGGTAAATACGAGGCGCGCGGTCTTGCTCTTACGTATACCGATACCGAGGAAATGAACTTCAAGTCTTGGCTTGGATGCGGCTATCAGCGGACATACTTCGAGCATGTGTGATTGTAGAATGGAACTTTGCTCTCCATTGAAGTTCAATGTATAGTCTTCGAGGAATGAACATCCGCCGTTAAGGCCTTGATTCATTACCCATACACTGCGATATAATGCTGCCGATTTCCAGTCGCCTTCGGCACCGAAGCCGTATCCTTCGGCCATGAGGCGTTGTGAGGCGAGACCGGGTATTTGGTCAAATCCTTTTCCTGTTTCACTGACATTGACATCGCCAAGGTCGTCGAAGTTGGTTGTAAATCCTTTGGCTCCTTTGGCTTTGAGAATTGCTCGTAGTGCCAATTCGGCTTTTGCGGAATTCCAAATTTTCTGGTATTCTTCTGTATCCTTGTCTTCGAGAACGGCATCATGCTCATAAAGATTGAAGTATTCGGCTACGAGATTGTTAACATCAGCGTCTTTAATATCATTGAAGTAGGTCATGACTTCACTGAATGGACAGTAATCCACGTGGTAGCCCAAAACCTGTTCAGCTGCAACTTTATCGCCATCGGTGACGGCAACATTGTTCATTTGGTCCCCGAAGCGTATTATAAGCATGTCTTGTGAGTCTGCCCAAGCTGCGCAAACACGCTCCCAAACGGCAATGTGCTCTTGCGTTTTTGAATCTTTCCAATATCCAACGACAAGTTTTCTGCGGATGCGCATACGTGAAATGATATGTCCGAATTCGCGGTCTCCATGTGCACTTTGATTTAAGTTCATGAAGTCCATGTCAATTTCATTCCATGGAATTTCCTCGTTGAATTGTGTATGCAGGTGAAGTAATGGTTTATGAAGGATTTGCAGACCGTGTATCCACATTTTGGCTGGTGAGAAAGTGTGCATCCAAGTGATTACGCCTACACATTTTTTTTCATTATTCGCTTGCGCAAAGATGTCGGCAACTTCTTTTGAGCTGTTGGCTGTTCCTTTGTAAATAACCTTTATAGGTAGTCTTCCGGATTCATTGAGTCCATCTACCATTTTTTTTGAGTGATTGTCAACTTGAACAACAGCATCGCCTCCATATAGGAGTTGTGCACCGGTGACAAACCAAACTTCCATGTT
The DNA here is from genome assembly GCA_017623155.1 of Prevotella sp. Classification (GTDB taxonomy): domain Bacteria; phylum Bacteroidota; class Bacteroidia; order Bacteroidales; family Bacteroidaceae; genus Prevotella. Next base: position 28,957 of record JAGAPR010000100.1, read on the forward strand.
ATCAAATGCTTTGATCATATTGTAATAATGTTTTAAGTTTATATATGTTTCTTACTTTTTCTTTTGACCATAATATGCGTTTGGTCCATGTTTACGGCTAAAATGCTTTTCAATGAGCAACGGATTCATTGTCGTATCAGGATTTACCGAGTATGAAATGAATGCCATTTTCGCAACTTGTTCCATTACTACGGCATTGTAAACGGCGTTGTCTGCATCTTTACCCCATGCGAACGGTCCGTGATTTTTTACCAATACCCCCGGAGTATGTATGGGATTGATATTTCCCGACTTAATTCTTTTAATTATGACGTTGCCTGTTTCCAATTCATAATCCCCTTTTACTTCTTGCTCTGTCATGTCTTCGGTGCATGGTATAGAGTCATGAAAGTAGTCGGCATGGGTAGTTCCTATGTTAGGTATGTCTTTGCCTGCTTGTGCCCATGCAGTTGCATAAGTGGAGTGGGTGTGTACAATGCCGCCTATTTCGGGAAATTCTCTATACAATGCGAGATGGGTGGGGGTGTCAGATGATGGGTTTAAGTCTCCTTCAACCACCTTACCTGTGTTTAAGTCAACGATAACCATGTCTGATGCTTGCATTTTGTCATAGTTCACGCCAGACGGTTTAATGACAACCAATCCTTTCTCTCTGTCTATTCCGGATACGTTACCCCATGTAAAGATAACAAGGTTATGTTTTACCAAATCAAGATTGGCTTGAAATACTTTTTCTTTAAGTTCTTCTAACATAAGTGGTTTTATTATTATCTGTTATAATTTGAAATTGGGATCTTCTTTATATACACTCTTGTTAAATCTGTATAAGTAAGCTCCGCGCTTTGAACTTGTCTTGTCTATCAGTTCTGTTCTTTCTATAAAGTCCATATCCTTTATACGCTTGCGGAAATTACGTTTGTCAACTTCTTCGCCACATACAGCCTCATACACTTTTTGTAATTGAGTAAGAGTGAACAGTTTGGGTAATAATCTAAAGCTGATAGGCTCGCGAGAGATTTTGTCTTTCATCATATTATGAGCCTTTCTTACCATTTCGTTATGGTCTGAGTACAACTCAGGTAATTCATTTATATTTACCCAATGCACATCATGCTGTTTCTGTTGCATGCAATCATAATCCTTGGTATTGATTAATGCATAGTATACAATGGATATTACGCGTTCTCCCGGATCACGATCGACTTGTCCAAACGCTCCGACTTGTCGCATGTATAAATTCCTTAATCCCGTAAGTTCCATAAGGACTCTGTTCGCTGCGTCATCAACACTTTCGTTGTTTCGCACGAAACCGCCGTAAAGAGAGTCTTGTCCTAATCCGGGTTCCATTTTGCGTTTTCCGATAAGGACCCTGAGCTCGCCCTCGTTAAATCCAAAGATGATGCAGTCAACGGAAACCAAGACTTTGGAATATTCGTTATAGAATTTTGCCATTTTAAAAATTTAAGAATGAATGGAGGATATATATAGTTACATATAAATTCTCCATTCTTTTTATTTACCAAAAGTAATAATAGAACGCTATTGTTATTGATAAGATTATAACGGTATGTATGACATCCCATTTGTTCCAACTTGCACGAGTCGCAGCGCGTTGTTCCGGTGTGGATGTTCCGAATACGAGACCGCGTATCTTCTCCTCAGACGGTGCTTCTGTCATTAGACTAACGATTACTACGACAAGACAGCAAACAACGAGCATCACTCCGCAGAAATACAACCAGTTGAAATCATAGAACAACCATTTAAACCAGCAGTCAGCGGCATCGGTATTGTTGCTGTAATAAACTTTTGCGCCAAGGCGTGTGAGACCTATAATCATACCGGAAAGTAATCCCCACATACCGCCTTTTGCCGATGCACGTTTCCATGTTATTCCGAGGAGGAATGCAGCTGCAATACCGGGTGCCAATACGGATTGAACATCTTGTAGGTAGTTATATAATACATCACCGACAGATTTCATTATCGGAATCCATAAAATACCCAATACAACTATTACAACAGTGGCTGCTTGTCCGATTTTGACGAGTGCTTTTTCTGATGTGTTTGGTCTAAAACGTTTGTAAAAGTCTATTGTAAATAACATTGCCGAAGAATTAAATAGTGAAGCCAATGATGACATCAATGCTGCAAGAATTCCGCAGACAACAAGACCCTTAACACCGGCCGGTAACAGTTTGGCCACAAGCGAGGGGAATGCGGCATCGGCATTGGGAAGTACGTATACACCTGTAGCCAACTCAATTTGATTTTTCGACATTGCGAAAGCAATCATTCCGGGAATAAGGAAGAGAAAAACGGGGAGTAACTTCAGATAAGCTCCGAATATTGTTCCTCTGCGTGCTTCTTTCTCATTCTTTCCGGATAGGACACGTTGAACAATAAACTGGTCGGTACACCAATACCAGAAACCGATTACGGCGGAGCCTACCAATGCACCGAGCCAAGGATAATCTTTATCGCGCAGGTCGCGGATGAGATTTGTCATATGATCGCCATATTCATTAACCTCGACAGCCTTGCAAGTCTCCATCATGACATCCCATCCACCGAGAGCGCGGAGACCTAAGACAAGGATAATGACGGAACCGAGCAATAGGATGGGGGTTTGTAATACCGATGTATAAAGTACTGATTTCATTCCGCCGAAGATTGTATATAGAGCGGTAATGACAACTAATCCTATGGCCGCAATCCAAAAGAAGTCAATGCCCCAAAGTTCTTTTATACCGAATACTTGTTGGAATACAAGTCCACCGGCATATACCGTAACTGCAACTTTTGTGAGCACATAGGATATGAGAGATATTACAGAAAGTATAGTGCGACTTGTCGCATTGTAGCGCCTTTCAAGAAATTCCGGCATGGTGTATACCATAGAACGGGTATAGAATGGAACGAAAACCCAACCGAGAATAAGAATCATCCATCCCTGAATTTCCCAGTGAGCCATCGCCATACCGGATGAAGCACCAGCTCCGGCAAGTCCGATTAAGTGTTCAGAGCCAATATTAGATGCAAAGATAGATGCACCGATAGCTATCCATGTGGCATCTTTGCCACCAAGAAAATAATCTGCTGAATTGTTGTTTTTTTGATTGATAACCCAAACAACGATACCAATAAGTGCAATGCAGAATATGCCAATTACAATCCAATCTAAAAGTGCCATAGTTTATGTTCTTCTTAATTTAAATTTTAATTATTTGGTAGAAAACTTGTAAGCTACATGGCTGTAATACTTTTCGCCCGGTTTAAGATATGGGCTTGGCCATTCTTTTTTGTTGGGTGAATCGGGATATTTTTGGCTTTCAAGACATACGGATACATGTTTGGGATATTTAATGCCATTCTTACATGTGATGCCTGTGCCTTGGAAATTACCTGTATATACTTGTACTCCCGGCTCGTTGGTAAACATTTCAAGGAAAATGCCGGTTGAAGGAGAGTAGAGGCTTGCACATACTTGCGTATCATCGCCTTTGCCGTCCTTGTATGTGTTGAGACACCAGTTGTGGTCATATCCGGTCGCGTTTTTAATCTGTTGGAATGTTGTGTCGTTTATAGTTTCGTTGATAGCGTGCGGTTTACGAAAATCCATTGGAGTATTTTCTACCGGTGTAATCTCTCCTGTTGTCATGTATGTTGCATCGGCAGGCGTGAAGTTGTCTGCGTTGATATACAATATCATATCCGTTCCTTCACGCGATGGATCTCCATTCAGATTAAAATATGAATGGTTTGTCATGTTTATAACCGTTTCTTTGTCGGTAGTTGCTTCGAAAACGATGTCCAGCGTGTTGTTACTCAATAGTGTATACGTGGCCGTGGCATTAATTGTTCCGGGGAAGCCATTATCTCCGTCGGGGGATACAATTGTAAGTTTCAGTGTGGAATCGTTTGGTTGTTCGGCATCATATACTTGATACATCCATCCCGAATTGCCGCCGTGCAGACAATGACCGAAATTATTTTGCGGCAGTTGATACTCTTTATCTGCAACGGTTATTAACCCTTTGTTTATGCGGTTAGCATAACGACCGACAGAAGAGCCGTAGTCACTTGGAGAATTAACAGTGTCGGCATATTGGACTATATTGTCATATCCCAAAACAACATCTGTCATTTTACCGTCTTTATCAGGTACCATGATAGATACAACTCGTCCTCCGAAGTTGGTGATACACACTTCCATATCTTTGTTTTTAATGGTGAACAAAGATGTTTTTTTGCCATTGATGACTGAATCAAATGCTGTTGGATTAAGCCCGGATAGAGTGAGGGGCTCTTGTTGGTTAGTGGAACAACCGGCAAATAGTATTGCAGCTATGCCAAGTCCCAAGCAGGTCTTTTTAAGGTTTCTCATTATTGAAATACTTTAATGATTTTATTAGAGATTATATTATTTTAGCTGTAAAATTACTATTTAAATTTGAAATGGCAATATAAAAAAGGATATTTTTTCGTGTATAGTGTTTGTTTTACACCCAAAGAAGTTGTGTTTAACTTATAGTAACATATTTTTCTAATAAAAAAGGGCATTTACAGCTTCTGTAAATGCCCCTTTGTAAATACTAAATATAAATTTTAGCAAATTTTTCTTGAACCGTCGCTTATGACTACATCGTATACTTTGGGCTCATGTCCGTACTTTGCATTGAACTTGGCCTTGGCATCAGCGATGAACTTGTCATAGAGCTCATCCTTTACGAGATTGATTGTGCATCCGCCGAAACCGCCGCCCATTATTCGGCTACCGGTTACGCCGTTCTCTTTTGCCAAGTCATTGAGGTAATCAAGTTCTTCGCATGAAACTTCATATTCTTTTGATAATCCATAATGAGTCTCATACATTTTCTTGCCCACCGTCTCATAGTCTCCGGCGTTGAGAGCATCGCATACGGCTAATACACGGTCTTTCTCTCCGAGTACGAATTTGGCGCGGCTGTAATCTTCAGCTCCAACTTCTTCTTTAACCTCTTCAAGTTGTTCCCATGTGCAGTCGCGCAGTGTCTCAAATTTTCCTTCGGGATGTTTTGCTGCAATGTGTTTAACGACATTTTCACAGCTGTTCCTACGGTCATTATATGGAGAACCAGACAACTCGTGCTTCACAACAGAATCAAGAAGAACGAGTTTATATCCCACAGGATTGAATGGGAAATATTCAAATTCACGGCTGCGGCAGTCAAGGCGCATAAGGCATCCTTCTTTGCCAAATACACTTGCAAATTGATCCATGATACCGCAATTAACACCGCAGTAATTATGTTCGGTCGCTTGACCGGCCAAAACCATATCCCATTTGCTCACCTTGTTGTCTCCGAACAAATCGTTTAGCGCGAAGGCGTAACAACTTTCCAATGCGGCTGATGAAGACATTCCGGCTCCGAGGGGGACATCGCCAGCAAAAGCGGTGTTAAAGCCTTTTACGTCTACTCCCAATTTCCGCATCTCTTGAACTATACCGTAGATATAACGTGCCCAACTTGCACGTGGACCGTTGGGGTCGTCAACTTTAAACTCAACACGATCTTTCAAGTCGATAGCGTATGCCATGATTGTGTTTGTGCCGTTGGGACGGATTTCACACATTATACCTTTATCTACTGCTCCGGGAAATACAAATCCGCCGTTATAGTCGGTGTGTTCACCAATCAAGTTTATACGTCCGGGAGAGGCGTAAATATTACCTTCCTTACCATCAAAATGCTTGACGAAGCGGCTTCTTACAAATTCTATATCCATAGTTGTTAATTGTTTTATTATAAAGTTATGTTGTTGTAATCTGAATTATTTGCTTAGCCCAATCTTGCTTCCCCAGTTGCAGAACCAGAAAATGTAGAGATAGTATATGAACATCATTGCGATGGCAACGCCGACTCCGAGGCTCGGATTATCGACGACACGTCCCATAAGCAGGGGAAGTGTTGCTGCTCCTACCACGCCAAGGTTGATTATACCCGAAGCGGCTTTGGTGTGCGGGCCGAGTTCTTGCAGACCGAGATTGAAGATAAGTGGCCACATTACAGAGTGGAACAGGCCGGCTGCAAGCATTGTATATACGGCTGCCATTCCGCTGAGTGCGAATGACGTGGCAACGCAAATAGCTCCCAGAATGAGACATACGGACAGAATGGCACGTGGCTTAAACTTATTTAGTATGCCGGCTCCGACAAAGCGTCCTACCATCATACCGCCCCAATAAATCCAAAGAAAATCTGTTGCATTTCCGAGTGACGGATCTGCCTTGAAGTATGCGGGAAGCATTGATGGGATGCCTATTTCAACTCCCATATACATGAATATACCTAAAGCTCCGAGCCAAACGTGAGGATATTTGAAAACACTGCTCTTGTATTCGTGCTTTGCATCTCCGCTTTCTGCCGCTTGTTCTTCTTCATTGATATTAGGCAATTTAAGGAAGTACAATATTATACATAATAATAATGTGAACAGTCCAAGTCCCAAATAGGGCAGAGGTATATCTGCCGGTACAGCCTCTTTGGCGTCTTTGCCATTGAGAATAACATTGAGAATGAAAATAGGCGCAACGGTAGTAGCAACAGAGTTTAACGCCTGCGAGAGGGTCATGCGGAAAGCTCCTCTCTCAGGACTTCCAAGTACCATTACATACGGATTTGCAACAAGTTGAAGCATTACAATACCCAAAGCGACTATAAACATGCACGATAGGAACATCCAATATATTGATGCCGTGCTGCCATTCAGATTTCCGTTGATGCAGAAATAATTTATAACGAAACCTACGCCAACGACTGCGAGACCAAGAACGAGGGTAGCTTTATAGCCAATCTTATTCATCATAAATGCGAACGGGATAGACATCGCGTATGCACCGTAAAATGCCGAATTCACCAACTGTCCCTGCGTCTCGTTTAGATTAAATGCGTTTTTACAAAATTCAATCATCGAATTGTTCATTGTTGTGACAAAACCGATGAGGAAACATACGATAATTACAATCGTAAGGGCGAACGTATAGTTCGGTGTTTGTTTCTGATTCATTTTATTTAATAATGATACTGATATGTCGTTATAATATACTTATTTCTTTACACCAAATTTGTATATGGTCTTCTGCTTGTATTGCTCGTTCGGATTGAGCACTACTGATGGAAAATACGGGTGATTGGGGGTGTCCGGGAAGTGTTGACACTCGAAGCAGATGGCACTTCTGCGGGGGAATGTTGCTCCGTGCTGTCCTGCATATCCGTCGGCCCAATTGTCTGTGTATACCTGTACGCCGGGTTCTGTGGTGTATACTTCCATCGTGCGGCCGCTTACGGGTTCTGTTATCTTTGCTGCATAGCTTAATTCGCCCTCTTCTTCCTTGTTTAATACGAAGCAATGGTCGTATCCGGCTCCGTTCTTGATTTGTTCGTCATCGGCATCAATATCTTTGCCTATGGCTTTCGGAGTGCGGAAATCAAACGGTGTATCTTTAACAAATCGAATTTCACCCGTAGGTATCGAGGTGTCGTCAATTGGTAAATAATAATCAGCGTTAATCTCGCATGTCAGATTGTCTATTGTGGGAGTAGGATTTGCTATGCCCGCAAGACTGAAAAATCCGTGATGTGTCAGGTTTATGATTGTTTTTTTGTTTGTCGTGGCGAGATATTCGATGACAAGTTCGTTGTTGTCTGTAAAAGTAAATTCAACGGTCACGCGACATTCACCTGTAAATCCTTCTTCGCCGTAAGCAGAAACATAGTTTAAAGCTAATGCGCGCGGCCCCATTTGTTTGGCGTCCCATACGCGGGCGTGAAAACCGGTCGGACCACCGTGTAATGCATTGGGACCGTTGTTTATCGCCAACTGATAATCCTTGGAGTTGAGTTTGAACTGGCCGCGACAGATGCGGTTACCGTATCTTCCGATTAGAGTTGAAAGGAAAGGCTCGGGACTGTTTATGACATCTTGAATGTTGTCGTGTCCTTGAATGACATTTGCCACATTGCCGTCTTTGTCCGGTACCATTATGGCGACAATGGCACCGCCATAGTTTGTTATGGCAACTTCATAACCTTTTCTGTTTCTCAGTATGTATAAGTCTGTTTTCTTACCATTGACAATGGTCTGAAAATCTTTGCGGTTGAGGCCGCATAAATTGGTATTTCCCGCAGTGTTCGTCATTATTCTTTTGTTTTAAGTTATTGATTATGTATTTGCAAAGTAACCGAAAAAAAACGATAATAACGAACGAATGATTAAAAAAAACGTAATGTGTATTGTTAAAAACACCTAAAAACACGTTCTCATGAAATCTGAAATGATGTAGCAGCTGCCCCCGATAAATATCATGTCGTTTTCTTTTGCTGTGTTTCTTGCAGTGTGGTATGCGTCTTTTATCGTGGCGAAACAGTCGCCGTCTAATCCGTATCTGCCTGCAATCTCTTTTATTTTGTGTTCGTTTAAAGCCCGTTTGCTGTCAGGCTTGGTGAAATAGTAATGAGCGTTTTCCGGCATCATGGCCATGACACTTTCGATATCTTTGTCATTTACCATGCCGAAAATAATGTGAATGTCACCGTCTTTGAATTTGTTCAGTTGTTTACTTATGTATTCCCATCCCCCGGTATTGTGCCCTGCGTCACATATCACGGTCGGTTTGTCGCTTATCTTTTGCCATCTTCCCATAAAACCGGTGAGCATGTTAACCTCTTTGAACGATTTTTTTATGATATCCTTAATGTTGTTGTCGTTCTTTATGTAGCCTTTTGCCATAAGTGTTTTTATGGCCGTGAGTATGGTTGCTGTATTCTTTATTTGATAGTCTCCGCTCAACTCTCCTTTGAAACGGCCGAAAGAGCGTGTGTCATATTCTATATAACCGTCTGTCGTGTGCGTGTAGTTTAATATTTCGTCCTTGTCTTCTGCAAAGATTATTTCGCTACCTTTCTCATGGGCTTTGTTTTTGAACACCCGTCCGGTCTCTTCTGTTGCTTCGCCGATGACCACGGGTGTGCCGGCTTTTATAATCCCGGCTTTTTCGCTTGCGATGGCTTCTAATGTGTTGCCGAGGAACTGTGTGTGGTCGAAACTGATGTTTGTTATGACAGACAGGATAGGGGATATTATGTTGGTGCAGTCGAGACGTCCGCCGAGTCCCACTTCGATTATGGCAATATCAACATTCATGTCGCTGAAATACTTGAAAGCCATGGCCGTGGTCACTTCAAAAAACGACGGATGGAGCGGTTCGAAGAATTCTCGCTCGCTCTCTACAAAATCAATTATGTATTCTTCACTGATGCATATGCCGTTCACTCTTATTCGTTCCCGGAAGTCAATGATGTGCGGAGAGGTGTATAATCCCACTTTGAAACCGAGGTTTTGCAGTATCGCAGCGATAGTGTGTGCGCACGAGCCTTTGCCGTTTGTTCCGGCTATGTGTATTGTTTTGTAGTTGCGATGGGGATGGTTGAAATGAGCATCTAACGCTATTGTGTTTTCAAGCCCTTCCTTATATCCGGTTTTCCCCTGCCTTTCAAACATCGGCATTTGATTGAACAGGTATTCGGTTGTCTCTTCGTATGTCATGACGGGATATTAAAAAGCGGAAAGCCTCTGTGTACTTTCCGCTTTGGTTTATTAGTTGAAATAATTTTTAAACTTTTCGAATATGGAGCGTTTTGTTGAAGAGTCGCCTTTGAAATTGTCACTGTTTTTGAACTTGGTGAGTGCGTCTTTCTCTTCACGGTTGAGTGTTTTGGGCACATATACACTGATGTTTACAATCAAGTCTCCCATGCCGCGCCCGTAGCCTTGCACTGCCGGCAGGCCCTTGCCACGCAGACGGAGTGTCTTTCCCGGTTGTGTGCCGTTCTCTATTTTTACTTTCAGTCTTGTCCCCTCTATTGTCGGTATCTCCACATCGCCACCGAGCGCAGCTGTCGGGAAGTCGAGCAACAGATTGTATATGAGATTGTTGCCGTCGCGTACAAATGTGTCGTTGTCTTCTTCGTCAATGAACACTTGTATGTCTCCGCTTATTCCGTTGCGCATACCGGCATTTCCCTTTCCGGGAACGTTAACTACCATTCCTTGAGCCACACCGGCCGGGATGTTGATTTCTACAACTTCTTCGCCTTTCGTCACTCCCGAGCCGCCGCAATGCTTGCATTTGTTCTTTATAATCTGTCCCTCACCGTTACAAGTCGGGCACACGCCTTGTGTCTGCATCATGCCGAAAATGCTTTGCGTGGTGTGGGTGATGACTCCCGTTCCGTGGCATGTCTGACATGTTTCAGTGCCGCTTCCCGCTTCGGCTCCGCTACCATGGCAGTGTGAACAAGTGATATCCTTGCGCACTTTAAATTTCTTTGTTACGCCGTTTGCCACCTCGTTGAGAGACAGCTTCACCTTGAGTCTTAGGTCGCTTCCGCGGTGTTGCTGCGGTCTGCGCTGTCCGCCGCCAAATCCTCCGAAGCCGGCTCGGCCGCCGAAGATGTCGCCGAACATGGAGAAAATATCGTCCATGTTCATGCTTGCGCCGCCGAATCCTCCGAAGCCGCCGGCACCTGCGGGACCGTCAAATCCGAACTGGTCGTATTGCTGACGCTTTTGCTTGTCGTGCAACACGTCGTATGCCTCAGCAGCTTCTTTGAATTTTTCTTCGGCTTCCTTGTTACCCGGATTGCGGTCAGGATGGTATTTTATCGCAATCTTGCGGTAGGCCTTTTTTATTTCATCTTCTGAAGCGTTCTTGTTGACGCCCAGCACTTCGTAATAGTCTCTTTTTGCCATAATCTTATTGCCCTACTGCCACTTTGGCGTGACGTATAACTTTATCGTTCAGTTTGTAACCTGTTTGCACACAGTCGAGAACCTTGCCTTTCTTTTCATCTCCCATGCCCGGGACCATGGCTATGGCTTCGTGCACATCGGTATTGAAGTCGGCGTTTTCCGTGTCTATAATACTCACGCCGAGACTTTCAAGTGTTTTTCTAAACTTGGTGAATATGAGTTTCATGCCCTCTCTCAGCACTTCCGGCTCTTCGGTTTTTGCACCGTTCTCGATGGCTCTTTCCATGTCGTCGAGCACCGGCAGGATGGCGGATATCGTTTTTTCACCACCGTTTAATATAAGTTCGGTTTTCTCTTTGAGTGTGCGTTTACGGTAATTGTCGAATTCGGCTGCCGTGCGCAGATATTTGTCTTTAAGCTCTTCTATCGTTTTATTTGCGGCTTCGAGCGGGTCAATTTCTTCATTCCCGGGTTCTTCCGAATTGTTTTCGGCTGCTTTTTCGATGTTTTCGGCATCCGTTTCGGCTGTCGTATCTTTGCTCTCGTCGTTCAACGGCTCTTTGTCAAGAGTCTCGTTTTCATAGATATTTGTATTTTCTTCCATTCTTACCGTTTGTTATTTGTTAGCATTAATGTAATAGCAAAAAGCGTGCCTGTCGCACGCTTTTATTCATTTCCGTACATTTTTGCCTTTTGCGCCTTGATGTTTTCATCATATATGTACTGGTCGTACTCTGTCAGTTTGTCGATTGTTCCCGACGGAGTAAGTTCTATTATGCGGTCGGCCACGGTCTGTATGAACTCGTGGTCGTGGCTTGCGAAGAGAATATTGCCCTTGAATGTCACCAGATTGTTGTTGAAAGCCTGAATGCTTTCGAGGTCAAGGTGGTTTGTCGGGGTGTCGAGGATGAGGCAGTTGGCGTTTTTCAGCTGCATGCGTGCTATCATGCAACGCATCTTTTCACCTCCGCTGAGCACGTTGACTTTCTTCTGCACGTCCTCGTCTTTGAACAGCATGCGCCCGAGAAAGCTCTTCATTTGCACCTCATTGCCTTTGCCGTATTGGCTGAGCCAGTCAACGAGGTTCAGCTCGCTGTTGAAAAAATCGGTGTTGTCGAGCGGCAGGTATGCCGTGGTGATTGTCACTCCCCACTTGTATTCGCCCGCATCGGCCTGACGGTTGCCGTTTATTATCTCAAACAGTGCGGTCATGGCCTTGGGGTTGTGGCTGAGGAATACTGTTTTCTGGCCTTTCTCAATGGTGAAGTTTACATGGTCGAACAGCACCGTTCCGTCTGTGTCTACCGCTTTCAGGTCTTGCACTTCGAGGATTTGTGTGCCCGGCTCGCGTTCCATTTGGAAAATTATTCCGGGATATTTGCGCGATGAGGGGCGTATTTCCTCGACATTGAGTTTCTCCAACATCTTCTTGCGACTGGTTGTCTGCTTGCTTTTTGCCACATTGGCAGAGAAGCGGCGGATGAATTCTTCCAGTTCCTTGCGTTTCTCGTCGGCTCTTTGTTTTTGGTTCTGGGCCTGACGCAGAGCAAGCTGCGAGCTCTCATACCAGAACGAGTAGTTTCCTGAGAATACGGTTACTTTACCGAAATCGATGTCTACCGTCTGTGTGCTTACGGCATCGAGGAAGTGGCGGTCGTGGCTGACTACGAGCACTGTCTGCTCCACGTTGCTCAGATACTCTTCGAGCCACATCACGGTGTCGAGGTCGAGGTCGTTGGTAGGCTCGTCCAACAACAGGTTGTCGGGGTTGCCGAACAATGCTTTTGCAAGCATCACGCGCACTTTCTCGTTGTTGGACAACTCGCTCATCATCTTGTCGTGCATGTTGTCTTTTATGCCCAAGTTTGTCAACATCTGGTCGGCGTCGCTCTCGGCGTTCCATCCGTCCATCTGCGCGAACTTGTCTTCGAGTTCCGCTACCTTTATTCCGTCTTCCTCGTTGAAGTCGGGCTTCATGTAGAGAGCCTCGCGCTCTTTCATGTTTTGCCAGAGTGGCTGATGTCCCATGAGCACGGTGTCGCGCACGCTATACTCATCGTATTTGAAGTGGTCCTGTTCCAATACAGACAGACGCTCGCCCGGACCGAGGTCGACAGACCCCTTGTTTGGCTCGAGCTCGCCGCTTATTGCTCTAAGCAATGTTGATTTTCCGGCACCGTTGGCACCGATTATTCCATAAATGTTACCCGGAGTGAATTTCAGATTTACGTCCTTGTAGAGAACTTTTTTGCCGAATTGGATTGCAAGATTGGTTACTGTTATCATTACTAATATTATATTTAATTTTTTGCGGGTGCAAAGATACTCAATTTTGGCGTAAAAAATGAATGTATTTAATAAATAATGTATTTATGTGGAAAAATGGCGGGAAAGTTGATTGAAGATGTTAGATGGGAGATGTTATGTGGTGTGATGTTTTCTTGTTTGCGGCAGGCGGGTCTTTGTTTTTATGTGGCGAAAGGTGTTTAACAAAGATTTGTTTATTTTAAAACTTTAAAATTATGTTTACAAAAACACTCATCGTATTTTAAAAATTTCAAAATTATTTTTCGGCGGGCGCAAATGAGCGAGTTTTGAGGCACTTTATGTAAGTGCTTTTATATGAGATGCTTATAAATATTTATGGCGATTTTCGTTGCCTCGAAAATCATCTTGTTTTGCAATTAGGCCGTAATTGCATTCCAATTACGGCCTAATTGGACGCTCGTTAGGCCGTAAACGCAATGCAATTACGGCTTCATTGCAGAGCAAAAAAGGGGAAAAAGGGGTGAAAGTCGGTGTGTGATTGTTTATAAATATTAAATAATTGTCTTTTAAGTTAAATATTTTAAGTTAACAAAACCTACTTCGCGAAAAAATATGTGTGAATTCTTTTTACTTATTTTTTAACGTTTAGTGTTAAAAACGGCGATTTTGAGGTAAAAACACGGTCAGGCGGATATATGTGAAATGTGCGAGAATTGCATTTGGCACGCCTTTTGTATGCAGCTTGTCATTTCGTAAAAATCGTTTGACGCGAGTTAAATTTCAGGCAAAAACTATTTACTGTGAATTAATAATGCTATCTTTGCAGGATAAATAAAAATCACGGATGGAATCGCTGAAGGACAAAACGGCAAAAGGATTGTTGTGGGGAGGATTTGGAAACGGCATGCAGCAGTTTCTCGGATTGGCCGCGGGCATTATACTCGGGCGGTTGTTGTCTCCGGACGATTACGGTCTGATGGCCATGATACTTATATTCTCGTTGATAGCCAATGAGTTGCAAAACAGTGGTTTTAAGGTTGCTTTAACCAATCTCGAAGCGCCCACCGACAGGGATTACAACTCGGTGTTTTGGTTTAATATCCTGATGGGGGGCACGATATATGCGATATTGTTTTTTTGCGCTCCGTTGATAGCTGATTATTATCGCAGGCCGGAGTTGATATTGTTGTGTCGTTACGCTTTTCTCGGATTTGTATTTTCAAGTTTCGGCGTTGTTCAGTCGGCCTATCTGTTCAAGAGAATGAAAGCCCGACAGCAGGCGCAGGCGAACATCATGGGCACTGTGGTGTCTGTGTTTGTTGGCGTCACAATGGCTTGGATGGGATTAGGTTATTGGGCGATAGCTTCGCAGAATATTGCCTATATAGCCGTGAACACGTTGATGCTGTGGCATTTCTCGTCGTGGCGGCCGTCTTTTGACATTGATTTCGGTCCGGTGCGCAAGATGTTTCGTTTCAGTTGCAAGATATTGTTCTCTGGAATTTTCACCATTTTAAATGCGAATATTCTCAATATCCTGCTTGGTCGTTACTTCTCGGCACATCTCACAGGTATATACAATCAGGCATACCAGTGGCATTCAAAGTGTTTTTATCTCATTCAAGGCTCGGTGCAGGTAGTGGCACAGCCAGTTTTCGTGGATTTGGGAGCCGAGCGGGAGCGACAGTTGAAAGCACTTCGCAAGTTCATGCGGTTTATCTCTTTTCTTGCTTTCCCGATGATGTTCGGTTTGGGACTTGTGTCCGAGGAGTTTATATTGCTCACGATAAAGGAAAAGTGGTTGGCCAGTGCCATCATCATAAAGTATCTTTGTATCAGTGGCGCGTTTGTTCCGTTGAGCTATCTGCTTTCCAATCTCATCATGAGCAAGGGGAAGTCGGGCGTATACATGTGGTCGACGGTGGCTTTCGGCATTGTTCAGGTGCTTCTTATGATAGGACTTCACTCATACGGACTGCACACGATGGTGAAAGCCTACGTGGGCATAACGATACTGTGGTTTTTCGTTTGGCATCGTCTGGCCGCCCGATACACCGGCTATAAGCTTTTAATGATGCTCGTCGATGTGCTTCCTTTTGCCTTATCGGCCTTTGTCGTAATGACATTCACCTATTTCGTCACATCCGGCATAACCGCTCTTTGGCTGCTTCTCCTGTCGAGAGTGGTGTTAGCTGCGGTGTTGTATTATGCCGTGAGGCGCATGCTTCATTGCGAGATACTCGGTGAGTGCATGGGCTTTGTGTTGTCGCGAATAAAGGGTAAAAGATAAAAACATCGCCTGCGAAATGGATTGAATATCAAAAAAAATAGTAACTTTGCAGCCGAATAATAAAAGAAAGTTTTTGGCATGAAATATAATACCGGATATAACCGCGAGGGAGATTACGATTATTTCGTGGTAAGCGAGAAGTCGGGACTGCTCGATTTCCTTTTGGCCAACGTGAAAGAGAGTCGCTCGAAAATTAAGGCGACATTGCAGGGACGCGGAATAAAGGTGAACGGTAAATGCGTGACACAGTTCGATTATGAGCTTGAGCTGGGGGCGAAAGTCTCCGTGAGCAAGAGCAAACGCAATCAACGGGTATTGAAAAGCCGCTATGTGAAAGTGGTGTATGAAGACCGTTGGCTCGTGGTGGTAGAGAAGAATGTGGGAATTTTGTCGATGGCGGCAGGACATTCTTCGCTCAACGTGAAGTCGGTGCTCGATGATTATTTCACGAAATCGCGTCAGCGTTGCCGTGCTCACGTTGTACACAGGCTCGACAGAGACACGAGCGGCCTGATGGTATACGCGAAAGACATGGAGACTGAGCAGATTTTCGAGCACAACTGGCACGACATCGTTTATGACAGGCGCTATGTGGCTGTGGTAAGCGGGGAGATGGAGAACGACGGCGGCACGGTGGCTAACTGGTTGAAAGACAATAAAGCGTATGTCACATATTCGTCGCCGGTGGATAACGGTGGTAAATATGCCGTCACGCATTATCATGTGTTGGCCCGAACGACAGAGCATTCGCTGGTGGAGTATAAGTTGGAGACAGGACGTAAGAACCAGATCAGAGTGCACTCGGCAGACATGGGACATCCTGTTTGCGGAGATAATAAATACGGAAACGGCGACGACCCGTTGCATCGTTTGTGCCTGCATGCTTATCTGCTGTGTTTCACTCATCCCGTTACAGGAGAGCGGATGGAGTTTGAAACACCTGTACCCACGGCTTTCCGCCGTATGTTCAAATAAACTGGAGGTGCGGCAATGACAAATATAACATATTATATAGCTCTGTTGCTGATGATTATCATCGGCTTTATCATTGTGAAGAAAGTCGCCGGTTGTCTCATACGTACGGTGATAATAGGTGCGCTTGCCGTGCTGTTGGGATGCTTGTATTATTTCTATTTCAAATAACAGGGATAGAATTTAGAATAAAAAAGCATTTGCCCCATACCGGAATGTTCCGTGTATGGGGCAAATGCTTTTTTTATATTTATGTGAGTAAAATGCCGACAGATACGCAGATGCCGTATATGAACATGTTACGGGCGGTCTCGCCAAGGCAGATGTTGAGAGCCTTTCCGCGATGTATGCGCTTTATTTTTAAATATGTAAAGAAGTGCAGAATAAGGTATATGAATGGTAGAACAAAGGCAAGGACGTGACTTTCCGACAGGAATATGATGCCGATGAGACACGCCGCGATTCCTGTGGCAAGGTAGGCATAAAGCCCGAATCGCTCTCCGAAGCGCACGACAATGGTGTTCTTTCCTGCATCTCGGTCGTTGTCTCGGTCGCGATAGTTGTTGATGATAAGCAAACTGTCTATGACAAGGCCGCAGGCAATGGATGTCATGAACACTTCAATGGTGCATGTGTGGAGCTGAACGTAATATGAAATACAGACCGGAATGATGCCGAAAAAAACTATTACGAGTGCATCGCCAAGTCCAATATATGACAAGTGGGTGGTATATAGGAAGCAGAAGAAGACGCATATAATACCTATTAAAATCATTTCCATGCCTCCGAAAAATATAAGAGGCAAGCCAATGAGGCAGGCTGCGCATGTGGTCAGGGCTATTGCGCGCTTCATCATGTCGACACTTACCCAACCTTGTGCGCAAGCACGGCGCGGACCGAGGCGTTTCTCGATATCGTCCGTCCCTTTGGCATAATCGAAAAAATCATTGATTAAGTTCGCGTCTATTTGCATTACGAACGCAAAGAGAAAGCATAATGTGGCAGCAAGTATGCTGAAAGTGCCTTGTGGGTATTCGCGAGAGTCGACAAATGCCAACGCCACGCCAATCATTACCGGAACGGCGGCACCGGCGAGGGTCTTGGGTCTGGCTGCAAGTATCCACGCTTCGAGCGAGTTTTGTTTTATGAGCGGCTCTGTCATGTTTTTATTTTATAAGTTCTTGCAAAAATAAACATAATTGAGTATATTTGCAAAAATATTAATTTATTTTATAATGATAGGCAATACGGCAAGTCTCGACCTTGTTGAATTTATTGAGAAGAACATTCTTCCGATGTATGCGGAATTCGATAAGGCTCACAATATGGAACATGTTACAAGGGTTATAAGGCGTTCTATAGATCTCGCACGTGCGACAGGAGCCAATATTAATATGGTATATGCTATCGCGGCATACCATGATGTAGGCTTGTCTGGGCCTCGGGCGATACATCATATTACCGGCGGCAGGATGCTTATGCGTGATGCCAGATTGAAAAGATGGTTCTCGGCGGAGCAGATTAAGATAATGAAGGAAGCTGTGGAGGATCATAGAGCATCGGCGTCTCATGCTCCGCGCAGTCTGTATGGTAAGATTGTGGCCGAGGCCGACAGGGATTTGGATTCGGAAATGGTGTTTCGCAGAACGATACAATTTGGTATTTCAAACTATCCTGAGCTGGATAAGGAACATCAATGGATGCGATTTAAGGAGCACTTGGACAGCAAGTATTCTGTTCACGGATACATAAAATTATGGGTTCCGGGCTCGGACAATGAGAAGAAACTTAACGTATTGCGTTCTTACATCGCCTCTCCGGCAGAGTTGCGGAAAGCATTTGAACGCATTTATGGAGAGGAAATAATGTAAAGCGAGACTGTTTTTACGTTACAGTCTCGCTTTTATGGTTTTCTTATATGTATGGAAGTATATAGTTTTTTATGGATTTCCCATTTTCTTAATTAAAGAAATTCCATGATACACCAACTCTTAAAATTCTTCCGTTTTGCGGATAATGCGGTGCGAGAAAGTACATCTTGTTTCCGCTTCCGGCCGTTGCATGACTGAACATGACAAAAAATCGTGCGTGTTTCAGGTGCATGTTGGCGTAAACATCAACGAAAGGATAGCCGCCCAGCTCGATTTTACTTTCATTATTCTCCTGAACCGCAAACTGATTTAGCTGTGGACAAAAGTCGGGGGCTTTGTATTTTGTGAAGAAGTAAGCATCACCACCAAGCTCAACCAATAGTTCGTTGGCAATCTTAAACTTTATATACAAGTTGGAAAACAGGTTTAGAGCCGGCAAAGGAAGTACATCCTCATTGCCGGAATTCTGGTATGTAACCACGTTTTCCCAGTTCAGAATGCCTAATCGGAAGTTTTGCATTAGCTGTGCGGTAAGCAGATTAATGTTTGAACCATTCTGTCTGACACCTGCCGACATTCCCGTTTTTGTTTCTTCGGCCGTGTTATAGCTCATGCCGAAATAAGTATAGTTCTGTATTTCCTCGATAGCAACCCTTAAAGTCGTTTTTGTCTTTTTGTAAGAAAAGAGTCCCTCGATGCGCGTTCTTGTCTCTTTGCTCATGTCATTGTTATCCCACCAGAGATGTTTGGAGTGATAATGCCTTTGATAGAACGTCGGGTTTAAACGATAAAAGAACGCTTTTGCAGCCAATGTTACGGTATCTCCGAATAGCGGGAAGTTCAGGTCTGTGCTGAAATCAACTTTCAGTTGCCCCGCATCTTCACCTGCAAGCCATGTCTCGGCCATGAGATTATAGTGCAGTGTATTGCCTTGTGTCTTTGATATCTGGCCTCCGATGCTTATAGTGTGCTCGTTAATTGAAGCCAAACGTGAGTACGACGATTGTCCTTTGCCAACGATTTCAGGTAGCTTGAAATTTCGCATTTCGTGTGCGGCAAATACTTTAAGACCCGCTTTGGCGTATTTGTTGAAGCCTTCGAGCAGTGCTATCGCGAGCGTATTCTTTATGGAATGCAATTTGGTCTGGTCGTAAATAGAGTCGCCTCCGTATGTATTACCGTCCGTATAATTATAAAATGTATCGGCATAGTAATCTTTCGGCGAGTCGTACGCTTGGTAAATGCGGTCGTATGAATTGTAGTCAAGTGTGTGTATGAAACTTGTTACCGGCACAAACTCCTCTCTTGTGGTCGCATCCAATGAGTTTTTTAATGCCTTTGCCGCCAAAAGACTATCCATTTTGGCCTGATCTTTGACGCTTATCCGTGTCGTATCTTTTTTCAGCGCGTCGCCTGTTTGTGGCTCGTCTCCCGCTATCTTTGCTCCATCCGGTCTTCCGACAGGCTCATCTTCAACGGTTTTTTTCTTGTCGCGCTTGCGTGAATCGGTCGTACTGTTATCGTTCTTGTCACTTTTTTCTTTATCGGAATGCTCTTTCTTTGATGCCGCCGCGAATTGCCTTGCCTTTATTTCGTCTTCCGTCAGCTTTACCCGTTTGTAGAAACCGAGGCTGTATCTGTGTGTAAGAAAGAAGTGCATGTTGTTGTTTCTGTTCCAATTTTGATTTAAAACAGTTGGAATTTCGTTCTCGCTGAATGTGTCGTCAAAACTTTCCGGATGCGTGATGTAATTGTCGTTTGTTATGCCTCCGTTCTCAGCCGCTTTCTGATGATATGTTGAAAACATCGCATGCATTTTGTATTTGTCGCCCAAATACGATGCAAAAAAAGTCGCTCCGAAGTGTGAAGTGCTTTGGTTGGCGTAGTATCCGCGTGCATACGCGTAATTTAAGTCAAATCCCATGCCGAGACGCCGGCCGTGATTGACTGCAAACTTGGCGTCGATGTGATCTTCTCCGTTTGTCTTGTCACCGCAATTATCGTATGATATGTTTGTGACAGGCGACAACGTGTTGGTGAAATGCAGTTGTTCGGGTTCTTTAATGATATAGCTGTACGGATTGGTGAACGTGAATTGTCCGCCCACCGGTCTGTCGATGAATATTCGGCTTTCCCGTGCCGTGTAGTTGTTTCCCGTTGTATTGTATTCACCATATACCCCGGTATTTAGCGTTGTGTTGGGATACAGGTGCGGAACGGTATCAGGGGTAGTTCTTGTTATATCTCCGAATTTCCTGTCAACGGTCCAAACGTAGAGGCCTTTGGGTATTTCCTTATTCTTTGTTGTGTCGTTGTTGTGTTTGTTGAAATTCCTATTCGTGTTTTGATCGAATTGGTTTATCTGCCCGTTTGGGTCGAATTGGTTGAATTCTTGGGCACACACTGATGTAAAAAACAAACTCAACAAAAGAGTTGAGAGTATACTCTTCATTTAAATACGTAAAAGTCTTATTGCTGATTCTGTTATTTTAAATGGTATGGCAGCCAATACAATGAACATGCCGGTCTCTTTGTTCGAACTGATATATACGATAACTCCCACAATGGCAGTGAGCATAAATATAATGTTCAGTACGTTTCTGATTTTCAATATCAAGTTGCTGTCACGTTTGTGGCGGCTATCTCTGTTGTCGCTATCGTTTGTTTTTTCGATTATCATGATGTTTTATTTGAGTAAAGAATTAAACTTCTCGAACAAGTAGTCTTTTCTGTCAATTGTCTTGCGGCGAAATCTGCCGGTAACTCTTGATAGTTTATCTTTACTTTTTTTCAGTCCGTATTCATCAGTTATCCATTCTTCGGCACTGTAGTTCTGAGGATTGCGCTCCTCGTCATACAAGTAGTGTATGCGTGTCATCTTGATATTGGCTTTCCCGTCGTCACACTTTACGAAAAGATTATACGTCATTCTTGTGCGGTCAAGCACGAGAGCCGTGCTCTTGAACACGAGCCACTCCTGATAATATCCGCCTATTTCGTAGTTTACGGAGTCGTTGTATACAATTCTGCTTTGTTCAAACTGATTGTCTTCTTTTGTCATTTCCGTCATGTATTTCAGCGCGATGTCATATATTTGTTTCGCGCTTTTGCCCTTGGCGTCTATTGTTGTCTCGAAGAGCACTTTACCGTCAACGACAGGCACGGCTCCCACGAGATATTTCTGGTCGGGATTGTAATTTGCGTTGCCTGTGACACTGTTCTTTTCCCATGTGTTCTGTGCCATTGCCATGAGGGGCAGACACGATATAATCAGTATAAAAATCTTTCTCATGATGATAATTTTATTTTCAATTTTACAAAAATACAAAATAATATCGGTATTGATGTCTTCAATTACAGAGATTAACACTGTTTTTTATTTTTTTTTGCAACGCGACTCATTTATTGCCGTTTTTTATATTCCTCGGGTGGTGTTCCAGTATCTCTTGTCTGAGCATGGTCGTATCGATGTGGGTATATATTTCCGTAGTGTCAATATTCTCGTGTCCCAGCATTTCTTGGATTACTCGCAAGTCGGCGCCGCCTTCGAGCAAGGCTGTGGCAAACGAGTGTCTCAGCGTATGCGGACTGATAGTCTTTTTTATGCCGGCTTCCGCTGCCTGACGCTTTATCATTATCAATATCATGGTCCGTGTGAGATGTGCTCCGCGGCGGTTGAGAAACACGTAGTCCTCCTCGCCGGGTTTGATGTTCATATCATTGCGACACAAAAACCAGTTGTCGAGCTCTTGTATCGCCCGTGGCGATATGGGCACGAGACGTTCTTTGCTGCCTTTTCCGAAAACGCGGATATACTGTTCTTTTATATAAAGGTTGGACAATCGCAGGTTTATCAGTTCGCTAACCCGCAGTCCACAGGAGAAAAGTGTCTCTATGATAGCCCGGTTTCTGTGCCCTTCCCATTTAGACAGGTCGATGGAATTTTCGAGCATGTCTACTTCCGCTGTCGACAGTACTTCCGGCAGATGTAATCCGAGCTGTGGCGATTCGAGCAGTTCTGTGGGGTCGTCGTCCCGGTATCCGTTTAAAAGCAAGAATCTGAAAAACGAGCGGACACCGCTGAGTATGCGACATTGCGACGACGCACCGATGCCGAGGTCGTGAAGGCCGGCGGCAAAAGTCTGCAAATCTTCTAATTTGACATCGAAAGGAGTTTTGCCTGCATGTGTCAGATAGTCGGAAAGTTTGATGATATCCCGTTTATAGGCATCGAGCGTGTTTGGAGAGAAACTTCGTTCCAATTTCAGGTAACGCATGTAGTCTCTCATTATATTCGTCGGCCTTTTCTTGTCTGTGTCCATTTATTTTATTATTTTTGCGGGGACAAAGTTAGTAAAAATATTCGTAAAGATGAAAATACAGATAATTAACGGCCCTAATTTGAATATGCTCGGTGTTCGCGAGCCGGGCATTTACGGCAGTTGCTCTTTTGACAGCTATTTGCCGGAACTGAGAAAACGTTATCCCGATGTGGACATTGAATATTACCAGAGTAATATCGAAGGTGAACTGATAGACAAAATGCAGGCAGTGGGGGGGGAGTGCGACGGAATTGTGCTTAATGCCGGTGCCTATACACATACGAGCATTGCCTTGCAAGACTGTATACGGTCGTTGAAATGTCCTGTCGTGGAGGTGCATATATCTAATGTGCATAAGCGCGAGGAGTTTCGGCATCACTCGTTTCTCAGCAGTGTGTGTATCGGGGTTATATGTGGTTTCGGCCTTGATTCATACCGGCTTGCGGTGGAAGGAATTTTAGGGAAAATGAAGAGTGATTTAAATAAAGAATGAAGAATAGTCATGCGGCGTGAAAACCATTGGTTTTAACGCCAACGAACTTGCAAGTGATGGTTCCTTTTATCTTCATAATTCCCCCAATCAACCTGCATATCCATACAGTTGCTACTACAAGGACCAACCGGCAGCACCTCAGCGCAATGCTCGCTCTTCCTCTTTGAAAGTTAGGATTTGCTACATTCGGCATCGCCATTGCTGTGCTAACGCTGATGCCATGCCGGTTAGCCCTTTCGTAACGGAGCAGTATGAATAATACAGGTTAAAAACTCGTTTGACACCCCTCCCAACTAATACCTCGTCTCTTGGGAAAACTGGAGGAGTGTGTTCTTTTTAACACACCGACTTTGCCTTTAACTAAAAATATGTGAACGAAAAGTAAAAAGTCGATACAAAAGATTTTCGCGAAGTAGGTTTTGTTAACTTAAAATATTTAACTTAAAAGGCAATTGTTTAATATTTGTAAACAATCATATGTCGGGTTTTTCTCTTTTTTGTACATTTTTGCCTTGCAATAAGGCCGTAATTGCACTGCGTTTACGGCCTAACGGGAGTGCAATTAGGCCGTAATTGCATTCCAATTACGGCCTAATTGGAAAACAAGACGTTTTTTAATGCACTAAAAAATGGCGTAAATCGTTGTAAGTGTCTTGTGTATAGGCGTTTACGTTAAGTGCTCTATAATTCGCTTATTTGCGAGCTCGAGAATTTTTTTTAGACGGAGGGCATTCTCAGCGATGTTAACATAATAATTTATGACAACTTATTTGTGTTTGTTTAACAAAATCCGTGGAAGATGTTAAATGCTAAATGTTAGAATTCTGTTTGTTGTAATTGTCGGTTTGCGGAATTAATCTCGCGGTGTGTTCAGTCTTTCAATTCGAGCTCTTTTTGCAGTCTCACGATTTCATCGCGATACTGAGCCGCTTGCAGGAAGTCGAGATTTTTCGCCGCTTCTTTCATCATTTTTGTCGTGTTGGCAATACTCTTTTCGAGTTGTTGTCTTGTCATGCGCGCCACAATTGGGTCGGCGGCGAATGTACTTTCTTCCGGAACGATATATGCCGACCGTGCCGACGGTTTCTCGGCAGTATTGTCGCTACTGGAAATTTCCGTTCGCAAGATGCTTTGTTTCAGTGATTTATTGATTTGTGTAGGCTTAATGCCGTGCGTTTCGTTATAGTGCATCTGTTTTATTCTCCGGCGCATTGTTTCGTCGATTGTCTGCTGCATGCTGTCGGTAATGCTGTCGGCATACATTATCACTTTGCCGTTTACATTTCGGGCGGCACGCCCCGCCGTTTGTGTGAGACTTCGGCGGCTGCGCAGAAAACCCTCTTTGTCGGCATCGAGAATGGCAACAAGCGACACTTCGGGCAGGTCAAGCCCCTCTCGCAGCAGGTTCACTCCCACCAGAACATCGTATATTCCAAGTCTCAGATCTTCAAGGATTTTCACCCTTTCGAGCGTGGCCACATCGCTGTGTATGTATGCCGTTTTTATGTCGTGCCCCAACAGATACTCCGACAATTCTTCGGCCATTCTCTTGGTGAGGGTTGTGACGAGCACTCTTTCTTCGCGCTCCACGCGAGTTCTTATTTCCTCCATTAAGTCGTCAATTTGATTTTCGCTCGGCCTTACCTCAATCTCGGGATCCAAAAGTCCTGTGGGGCGTATTATTTGTTCCACTACTACGCCTTCAGCTTCTTGCAATTCATAGTCTGCCGGTGTGGCAGAGACATAAATAATCTGATTAATCATTTCGTGAAACTCGCTGAATGTCAGCGGCCTGTTGTCGAAAGCAGCAGGAAGTCTGAAACCGTATTCCACGAGATTAGTTTTTCTTGCCCTGTCTCCGCCGTACATGGCGTTTATCTGCGGCACACTGACGTGGCTCTCGTCTATCACCATCAGGTAGTCATCAGGAAAGAAGTCGAGCAGACAGTAAGGACGTTCTCCGGCTTTTCTTCCGTCAAAGTATCGTGAATAGTTCTCTATGCCTGAACAGTGCCCGAGCTCTTTTATCATTTCCATGTCGTATTCCACTCGCTCTTTAATCCTTTGTGCCTTTATGCCATCGCCCAGCTCAGTGAAGAATTCCACTTGCTTCGTCAGGTCATCTTGTATATTCCTGATTGCGATGTTGGTCTGTTCCTGTGTGGTCATGAACAGATTGGCCGGGTATAACTTGTATTCGTCGAACGAAGCCATCCTGTCCATGGTTATGACATCCAACTCTTCAATGGCATCAATCTCATCGTCCCAAAACGTTATGCGCAGTATCGCTTCGTTATATGCCATCGCAATGTCTACCGTATCACCTTTGACGCGGAAATTTCCACGTTGAAGGTCGAGGTCGTTTCGCACATACAGTGCTTGAACGAGCTTTCTCAGCAGCGCGTTTCGTTCAATACTCTGTCCGCGGCGTATCTCTATTATGTTCTCGTTAAGAGCTATCGGGCTGCCCATACCGTAGATACAGCTCACAGACGACACCACAACGACATCCTTTCTGCCGGAAAGCAGCGATGACACGGCACGCAGTCGCAACTTGTCTATCTCCTCGTTGATGGCGAGGTCTTTCTCAATGTAAGTGTCGGTGCTTGGCAGATATGCTTCCGGTTGGTAATAGTCGTAGTAGCTGACGTAATATTCTACGGCATTATAGGGAAAGAACCCTCTCATTTCCTCGTATAATTGCGCGGCCAAAGTTTTGTTGTGGCTTAAAATAAGGGTAGGGCGGTTGACGTTGGCAATGACGTTCGCAACAGTGAAAGTCTTGCCTGAGCCGGTGACACCGAGCAGCACCTGCGCACGGTCACCGCGTTTCAATCCTTCGGTCAAATCCCTTATGGCTTCCGGCTGGTCGCCGGTGGGCTTGTATTTTGATGTAAGTTTGAAATCGCTCATATCATGCAAAATTACTTATTTCCGGCGTAATAAACGTTATAATCGCACTTATTTTGGTAAAAAAGGCTTTAAAAACTTTGAATTTAGGGGAAAAATGAGTATTTTTGCACTTCAAATTCCGAGAAATGAAGAAGTGTTTATTCATCTTGGCGTGTGCCGTTTTGTTGATGAGCGGTTGCGCTACCGAATTCAACAGGGTTTATAAATCCGCCGATTACGATTATAAGTATGAATTTGCCAAGCAGTGTTTTGCAGAGGGAAAATTCAATCAATCAATATCATTGTTGCAAGAGCTTATCACGGTTCAGAAAGGAACGGAAAACGCTCAGGAAAGTCTTTACATGCTGGCTATGGCAGAGTATTGCGACAGAGATTACGAGGCGGCTTCCGCAACGTTTAAGAAGTATTATTCGTCGTATCCGAAAGGACTTTATGCAGAGCAGGCATCGTATTACATCGGGCAGTCGCTCTATGAGAGTACGCCCGAGCCTCGTCTCGACCAGACGCCTACCGTCGGCGCGATAAATGCCTATCAGGAGTTTCTCGACCTGTATCCCGATTCAAAGATGAGGCCGGAGGCGCAGAAGAAATTGTTTGACTTGCAGGATAAACTGGTGCAGAAAGAATTCCTTTCGGCAAAGTTGTATTACACTCTTGGCGACTATTTCGGCAATTGTACTTACGGCGGCTCCAATTATGAGGCTTGTATCATAACGTCACAGAATGCTTTGAAGAATTATCCTTATAGCAATATGAGAGAAGAGTTTTCCGTGCTTATAATGAAAAGTAAGTTTGAACTGGCTCAGAGGAGTGTAGAAGAGAAGCGTTTGGAAAGATTTCGTGATGCCGAAGACGAGTGCTACGGATTTTTGAATGAGTTTCCCGACAGCAAAGAACGAAGCACGGCCGAGAAGTATATTGCAAAGTGCAAGAAAGTGATAAAGGATTAGAAAACGGACAATGAATATTTTAAATATATAAAGATAATATGGATTACAAAAAATCAAAGGCACCGGTAAACACCGTAACCCGTAACATTATGGATCTTTGCCAAGACACCGGCAATATCTATGAAAGCGTAGCTATTATCTCAAAACGCTCAAATCAGATTTCGACACAGATTAAGGAGGATTTAAGTAAGAAGTTAGCTGAGTTCGCTTCCTATAACGATAGTTTGGAGGAAGTGTTTGAAAATCGCGAACAGATAGAGATTTCTCGTTACTACGAGAAACTTCCAAAGCCTACATTGCTTGCCACTCAGGAATTCGTTGAGGGCAAAGTGTATTGGCGCGACGCCTCTCGTGACGCTCAGCAACAGGGAGAAGAAAGGTTGTAACCGTAATCTGTATATATATGATACAGCGTATACAGACGGTATACATAGCGATTGCTGTGTTGTTGACAGTAGCATGTCTGTGCTTGCAAATCGGCTCTTTCGACTTGGAAGGATTAACAGTAGGGCGGGAATATAATCTTTGGATTATTGATGAAGCCGGTAAATATCATTTTTCCACGTGGCCGCTGTTCGCTGTTCTTGTGCCGTCGGCCGCATTGGGAGTATATACTATTTTCGCGTTTAACAATAGAAGAAGTCAGGCTCGGATGTGTCTGTTCAATATTTTATTGATTATCGGCTGGTATATATTGTATGTGGTATACGGACAAATATTGCCCGGTGACGTCATTGCACAATCGAATTTCAAGCCTGCATTATTCGCATCTTTCCCGGCTTTGTCTGCTATATTTTATATTTTGGCACACAGAGGGATTGTCGCGGATGATAAACTTGTTCGGGCTGCGGATAGAATAAGATAAAAATAGATAATTAAATTTTAGAAATTAACCTAAATAAAAAATCGGAGGATAACCATTTGGTTATCCTCCGATTTTTATTTTCAAACTCTGATGGACGGTTTATACAATACCCTGACCCATCATAGCTTTTGCTACTTTCATAAATCCGGCTACGTTTGCACCTTTCACATAGTTGATGTAGCCGTCAGACTCAGTACCATACTTCACGCAATTCTGGTGAATATCGTTCATGATAATCTTCAAGCGGTTGTCAACTTCCTCTGAAGTCCAGCTCAGACGCTCTGAGTTTTGGCTCATTTCAAGACCCGATACAGATACACCGCCGGCGTTTGACGCCTTGCCCGGAGCATAGAGAATTTTTGCGTCTTGGAATACTTTGACAGCTTCCGGCATAGAAGGCATGTTTGCTCCTTCTGCCACAGCGATTACACCGTTGCTGACAAGGGCGCGTGCTTCATCGCCGTTGATTTCGTTTTGTGTGGCACATGGAAGTGCAATATCGGCTTTTTCATTCCAAGGACGCTCTCCTGCGTGATATACGGCGTTGGGATATTCTTCGGCATACTCTTTGATACGGCCGCGCTCGATATTTTTCAATTCCATTACGAAATCGAGTTTAGCACGGTCGATACCGTCCGGATCGTATATGTAACCGTCTGAATCGGAAAGAGTGAGAACCTTAGCACCTAACTGAATACATTTCTCAGCCGCATATTGAGCTACATTTCCGGAACCGGAGATGAGAACATTCTTGCCCTTTATATCTATATTTCTTGTTTCAAGCATTGATAAAAGGAAATATACAGTACCGTAACCTGTTGCTTCCGGACGGATGAGAGAGCCACCGAATTCGCGACCTTTACCGGTAAGTACACCGCTCCATTCGTGTGTCAGCTTCTTGTATTGTCCGAAGAGATATCCCACTTCGCGACCGCCTACGCCGATATCTCCGGCAGGCACGTCAACATCGGGACCAATGTGACGATACAACTCGTTCATGAATGCTTGGCAGAAACGCATAACCTCTGCATCGCTCTTGCCGCGGGGAGAGAAGTCGGAACCGCCTTTTGCGCCTCCCATGGGAAGGGTTGTGAGTGAGTTCTTGAATGTTTGCTCGAACGCAAGGAATTTCAATATACCGAGATTAACGGATTTATGGAAACGGATACCTCCCTTATACGGGCCGATTACGTTGTTGTGCTGTATGCGGTATCCCATATTTGTCTGTACGTTGCCTTTGTCGTCAACCCATGTTACGCGGAACTGGATAATTCTGTCAGGTATACAAAGACGTTCAACAAGGTTTGTCTTTTCGAACTCCGGGTGTTTGTTGTACTCTTCCTCGATAGTGGGAAGAACTTGGCTTACGGCCTGAATATACTCCGGTTCATTGGGAAATCTAAGTTTAAGATCCTCTACAACTTTTGCTGCGTTCATGTTCTTTTACCTTTTTAAATTGTTTATGTTTATTAATTTGAATATTTGCAAGCAATATTTCATTTTCGGATGCAAAGATAAAGCATTTCTTTTAAATGGCAAACTTTTTATTAAATAAATTGCAGAATAAATGTCTTTTTGTTATGGATAGTGTGCGTTTGTTGACAAAAATCACTTTATTTTTTGTTTTTCGGTACAAAAAGAAATATTGCTTTTTCCCAAATCGGGGTGTGACTAAGCGTCGGTTAAGTGGCAAAAAGCGTTGGATTGCTATATATTATTAATGTATAGTGATGGAAAAAACAAATAAAAAAGACCATGAGCGATGGTTGTCATGGTCTTTTTTTATTTGTTTTTGTTTTGTTATTGCTTTCCTTTTTTCACTTTGTCAACGTATGCGTCAATAACAGCGACTGCGGTTATGTTCACCACATCGCGTACGGAACATTCGAAGTCTGTGAAGTGAATCGGTTTGTTGAGTCCCATTTGAATTGGGCCAATGATTTCCGTGTCGGGATCTAACGATTGTAATAGCTTGTAAGCTCCATTCGCACTGCTTAGATTCGGGAATACAAGTGTGTTCACGTCAAGGCCTTTCAAGCGGCTGAACGGATATTTGCTGTCTCTCAACTCCTTATTCATAGCAAAGTTGACTTGCATTTCTCCGTCAATGGCCAAATCGGGATATTCCTGCTGCATTATTTCCACTGCTTGATGAACTTGTACCGGGCTGCCGCTCTCTTCCGTTCCGAAGTTGCTGTAACTCAGCATGGCAATTCGCGGCTCGTCGTTAAAGAAGCGTACGGTCATTGCGCTGAGTTTTGCTATATCGACAAGTGTTTCTTTGTCGGGATGTCGGTTTATCAAAGTATCCGTTATGTAGTACGTTCCTTTTTTAGAGTTGAGAATGTGCATAGTACCGAAGTGTTTGTATTCGGGGCGTATACCGATAACCTCTTTCGCAACTTTAATGGTATTGGAATACTTCGTGTATAGACCTGTGATAAACGCGTCGGCTTCTCCTGTTTCAACCATCATCATGCCGAAATAGTTGCGTTCAAACATCTTATCGTTGGCCTCCTGTTCTGTGTATCCCATGCGTTGACGTTTTTCCGCGAGTATTTTCGCGTAGCGTTCGCGGCGTTCTGCCTGATTGTCGTGGCGCAGATTGACAATTTCTATGCCGTCGAGGTTGAGATCAAGTTCCTTTGCCAATTTCTCGATTCGTTCATCGTTGCCGAGCAATATGGGGTGGCATATTCTTTCGGCTTTGGCTTGTACGGCTGCTTTAAGCATCGTGGGGTGTATGCCTTCGGCAAATACGACGCGCTGCGGATGTGCGCGTGCGGTGTCATACAGCTTTTGCGTTAATTTGGTTTCCTGTCCGAGCAACTCCCGAAGCTGGTTTTTGTATGCGTTCCAGTCGGTTATCTCTTTTCTTGCAACACCGCTTTCTATTGCCGCTTTGGCCACGGCTGCCGACACTTCTGTTATCAGTCTTGGGTCGATGGGTTTCGGAATGAAGTAAGACGGGCCGAAAGTAAGATTGTTAACATGATAAACATCATTGACAACATCGGGCACCGGCTGTTTGGCAAGGTCTGCAATGGCGTTTACCGCAGCCATTTTCATTTCCTCATTGATGGCTGTGGCATGCACATCGAGTGCTCCGCGGAATATATACGGGAAACCGATTACATTATTTATTTGGTTCGGATAGTCTGAGCGTCCGGTCGACATGAGTACATCCGGTCGGCTTGCCATCGCATCTTCATAGCTTATTTCCGGAACGGGATTTGCCAGTGCGAATACAATCGGCTGCTCTGCCATAGAGCGTATCATATCCTGTGACAGTACGTTTCCTTTTGAAAGGCCAACAAAAACATCGGCTCCTTTTATCGCTTCTTCGAGCGTGTGTATGTCTTTACGGTCGGTAGCGAAAAACTTTTTCTGCTCCGTGAGGTTCGGGCGGTCGCTTGTTATCACCCCTTTGGAGTCGAGCATAACGATGTTTTCGCGTTTCGCACCTAATGCCATATATAGTTTTGTGCACGAGATGGCGGCTGCTCCGGCTCCGTTTACAACTATTCTTACTTTTGAAATATCTTTTCCGTTGACATCAAGAGCATTTTTCAGTCCGGCAGCAGAGATGATTGCCGTACCGTGTTGGTCGTCGTGCATCACCGGAATATCAAGTGTTTTCTTTAATCTTTCCTCTATATAGAAACACTCCGGGGCTTTGATGTCTTCAAGGTTGATGCCGCCAAAGGTTGGAGCAATCTTTTCCACTGCCTCGCAAAACTTCTCGGGGTCTTTCTCGGCCACCTCAATATCAAAAACGTCGATGCCGCCATAAATTTTAAAAAGCAGTCCTTTTCCTTCCATGACAGGCTTTCCGCTCAATGCGCCTATATCGCCCAATCCGAGCACGGCGGTGCCGTTGCTTATCACGGCGACGAGGTTTCCTTTTGCCGTGTACTTATAAGCATCGTTCGGATTTTGCTGGATTTCAAGACAAGGGTATGCCACACCCGGTGAATAAGCCAGACTCAAATCGGTTTGTGTACGGTATGATTTGGTCGGCTTTACTTCTATTTTACCGGGCCTTCCGTTCTCATGGTATTCGAGAGCGGCTTCTTTTGATATTTTTACCATATTATTATAATATAAAATTAGATTATAGTCTTTTGTTATAGTTCATTAAAGCTCGTTTTACTTGCTAAAATGTAATATACAGACGCAAAGTTAATAAAAAAATATTCAAAGTGTTTCTTTTTTTTATTATTTTAGTAACTTTGCAACGCTAATTAAGGTTAGACCATGCAAGAGGTAAAAAATATTTCCACATATAGGCAATCTTTGAAAGATAGAGTATTGGAGACGGCAATATCATTGTTCATGCAAAAAGGCATTCGTGCTGTGAAAATGGATGATATTGCCAATGCTCTTTCCATATCAAAGCGGACATTATATGAAATGTATAGTGACAAAGAGCATCTGCTTTATGCGGGAATAAAGATGAGACACACCCAACAACACGAGCATTTGAAAGAGTATGCTTCAAGGTGTAAAAACGTTATGGATATAATTCTGTATGTCTATAAGCACAATATAGATACATACAGTGATGTAAACCCGTTGTTCTTTTCGGATATGGAGAAGTATCCCGATGTGATAAAGTATTTGGATGACGAGAAGATATATTTGAAATCGCAGTTTGTCGACTTCCTCAAACGCGGCATGGAAGAGGGGTATTTCAGAAAAGACATCAATTGTGAGCTTGTTGTTGATTTATTCAATGCCTTGGGCGAGTATTTTAAAACTGCACAATTATACAATCAGTATAATTTGGAAGATATAATGTCGAATACTGTTTTCGTCTCTTTGCGTGGAATTTGTACGGCAACAGGTGGCGACATATTGGATGAGTTTTTTGTCGATATGCAATGAATAGTGTGCGTAGATAGGGTAAGAGTATGAATCAAGGTGTGCGAACCTTTATATTGGCGGGTCTTGTTATTGTTATCCTTTTGGCCCTGCATTTGTTGCCAACTATTTATTTCGACGGCATGGAAATGCGCCATGTCAATATTCTCAGTGATATTATTCCCGAAGTATATGATACCGATGAAACTGCTGAAGCAATTCCCGCGGTGGGAAAACCGACTGTGACGTCGCCATCGGCAGACACTTCTGTTGTCGCACCGATGCCGGCAGTGCCCGACGGAGTAACGATGATAGACGACTATTCCGGTGGCGCATCGGGTGGAATGCGGCATTTCTATGAGATGCTATATAATATAAAGTCTTTAAATCGTCCGGTGAGGATAGCCTATTTCGGCGACTCTTTTATCGAGGGAGATATTCTCACATGTGATATTCGTGAGCGGTTGCAGCGTCGTTTTGGCGGGAATGGCGTTGGATGGGTGGATTGCGGAAGCAAGATAAGCGGCTTCCGTCCCACGATAAACCAAAAGTTTAACGGACTTTCCGAGTTTGAAGTGGTGAAAAAGCCGTATAATAGCAGCATCTCGGGTATCAACCAGCGTTATTTCGTACCGGCGGAAGGCGCTTGCGTTTGGACCAGCGGAACAAAATACCGCGGTCATTCTTCCGGGTGGAATGTGGCCGGACTGTTTCTTCGTACCGGTGGCGGCGTGACTTTGCATACGAGCGTTAACGGCCGTGACGAGACGGTGAGAATTATAGATTCGGCTTCTGTCGTTCAGAAAATAGAGTGTCGCGACTCGATGAAAAACATTTCATACCGCTTCACCGACATCGGTCCCGATACATATTTATATGGTATGGCGTTGGAGTCAGACCGTGGAGTGGTGCTTGATAATTTCAGTATGCGGGGCTCTGCCGGTTTTACGATAGCTAATATTCCACATCGTATTTTGGATGATTTTGCCCGTCTGCGCCCCTACGATCTTATCATTTTGCATTTCGGATTGAATGTTGTTAATGAGAAAAGTAAGGTTGCTAACTATAAAGCATATATAAAGAGGATGAAGCGAGCCGTGGAAAATCTGCGACGTTCATACCCCGATGCGTCTATATTGATTGTCAGTGTGCCCGACAGAGACCAGCGAACGGCGGCCGGCATAAAGACAATAGCCGGCATAGAGTCGCTATCTGCCTATCAGCAGATAATGGCATCGGAGTGCAAGGTAGCATATTTCAATCTGTTCAAGGCCATGGGTGGCAGGGAAAGCATGAAGGCATTGGTGGAAAAGAAGTTGGCAAACAAGGATTATACCCACCTCAGTTTTGCCGGCGGGGCGCATCTGTCCGAGTTTTTCTACGACTCTTTTATGGCCGGATACGATAACTATAAATGCAGTATAGATAAATAAACATGTTTGACAGAATATTAAATCTTCTTGCATATAATCCAGAAGAGCCTTTGCTTTTCAGCTCGGGCCTGTTTCTTTTTCTGTTTTTGGGCTTCTCGTTTGTGTACATGATGCTCAATAAGCGGAGAGCTTTGCGTATACTGTTTGTCACGGCATTCTCGTATTATTTCTATTATAAGAGCAGCGGAACGTATTTCTTTCTCTTGGCAATAGTCACGGTCTCCGATTATCTGATAGCCCGCCATATATGGAATTACAGGCAGAAGCATCCGCAAAAAGTTTTCGTGCCGCGCCTTTTGGTATGCCTGAGCCTGCTGATTGATTTGGGAATGCTCGGTTATTTCAAGTATGCCAACTTCTTCGTCGGCATGTTTGAGCAGATGATTGGCAATAATTTTCAGCCGTGGGACATATTCCTTCCCGTGGGAATAAGTTTCTTTACGTTCCAAAGTCTGAGTTATACGATTGACGTATTTCGCGGAACATTACGGCCGTTAGACAGGATTTTAGACTATGCTTTCTATGTATCTTTCTTCCCGCAGCTTGTTGCCGGCCCGATAGTGAGAGCCCGCGACTTTGTGCCACAAATCAATCACCCGCTTACAATCACTCGCGAGATGTTTTCGCGCGGCGTGTATCTTATTATTATCGGACTGTTCAAGAAGTCGGTTATAAGCGATTATATAAGTCTTAATTTCGTGGATAGAATATTCGATAATCCCGCTCTTTACACCGGAGTGGAAAATTTATTGGGCATATACGGCTATGCAATGCAGATTTATTGCGATTTCAGCGGATACAGCGACATGGCGATTGGTATAGCGTTGCTGCTCGGTTTTCATTTTCCCATAAACTTCAATGCACCTTATATAAGTGTCAGTGTGACAGAGTTTTGGCGTCGCTGGCACATTTCATTGTCGTCGTGGATAAGAGATTATATATATATATCGCTTGGAGGCAACCGTAAAGGGCGGGTGAGAACATACGTAAATCTCATCATAACCATGTTGCTCGGTGGTTTGTGGCACGGGGCGAGTCTCAATTTTGTAGCGTGGGGAGGACTTCACGGCATTGCGCTTGCGGCTCATAAGTATGCGAGAGCCAACGTGTTTCATCATGATAAGAAATATGTTTCGCATGGAGTGCGTAGATTTTTCGGCTGCCTGTTCACGTTTCATTTCGTTTGCCTTGCGTGGATTTTCTTCCGTAATACCGACTTCTCGGCAAGTATGATGATGCTGAACAGTATATTTACCAATTTTCATCCCGAGTTGTTGTGGCAGGTATTGGAGAGCTATAAATATGTATTCTTGCTTGTCGCTTTTGGATATGTCACCCATTTTATTCCGGACGGCTGGCAGAATTTGGCCGTAAAACTGATAAGCAGGGGAAATGTTGTGGTTGATGCTTTATTGCTGTCGGTGGTGATATATATCGTAATTCAGGTGAAGAGCAGTACGATACAGCCGTTTATTTATTTCCAATTCTGACTCTTTCTCTGTCTGTATCATTTTAAAGGTGTAATATCGAGTGCTTAGCCGGATAACGCTTATGCATTTCTTGAAATGTTACGCGACGCTTGTAACGATGTTACAAGGCCGTTGTAACATCATTACAAGGCCGTTGTAAGATTGTTACAAGGCCGTTGTAACATCTCCTTGTGTGTATGGTTTTACTCGGAAACTTACGTATGCGCGATCGTCGAAAGAGTTGTTGCCGGCGATAAATGCTTTGGTGGCTTTGAAAGTGTTGATGTTCAGCGGGTCTTCCGTCAGTTGTTTTGCCAGAACGGCCTCTGATTGGGAGAGGGTGGGGCACAGGACAGGGTAGCCGTCGCTTGCCAATACTATCAGGTTCTCGTTGCCGGTGAGGGATATTTTTCTGGTTTTGCTCATGGGAATAGGGAAGCCGTCGACAACGGAGTAGGTCTTGTTTTGTTCTTGCATTGTCTTTATCATCTCCGGTATTATGGCCTGTCGGCCGATGTCATTACTCCTAATATCATCAATGGTATGCGTTTTGTCATTCAATGCCTTGTGTATTATTTCGGCGCGGCGTCCGGCAAGGATATTCTCGTATGGCTTCGGATTTTCAAAAAGGACTCCGTCAATGAGGCATTGGCAGTCGCCAATCATCCAAATCTCTCGCTTTTGCCTGCTGAAGACAATGCAACTTGCCGTCAGTCTTTCTTCCGGATGCGTCACGAGACGCTGTTTGGTGTCGTTGCCATATACATTATTTATATATAGGGTGATGCCGGAACAAAAGTCGTTGAAGTTGATATCGGCAGCCATGCTGCCGATATACTCGCATATCAGCAACATGCAGTAGCGCCCGTTGGTGTGTTGTGGCACTATGCGGTTGGCTGTTTTGCTTGTGCTGCCGTCTATTACGGCGATAAAATCATCTGTGATTATTATTCCGTCTTCCGCCTCGGCCGTTTGGCTTTTGGACACTATGCTTTGCTCTATTATTTCCATTTCCGTTATGGTTGTCATTCTTTTGAGGTGCCTGTTGCCGGCGTTGGTATGCCTGTTGAGGCTGTGTCCACAACTCATTGATGAGTTCGGCGCGCCCTATTCGCCTGAGCGACTGTTCTATACCGCGTCGCTCTTCCGGTTTGTACCAGAAGAAGAATTGTCGTTGGGCGAGTTTCTCCTTTTGGGTTTTGGCACTGAACACCGGTTCCATGGTGTATGGGTCGTAACCGGTATACCATGTTTCCGTGCTTACTGTCATGGGGGTAGGAGTGAAGTCCTGTATCTGTTCGAGATGAAAATCGAGTTTTTTTGTATTCACGGCAAGCTCGGCCATGTCGGCTTCGCTGCATCCGGGGTGGCTGCTGATGAAGTATGGGATTATTTGCTGGTTGAGATTTTCCTCACGGTTTATCCTGTCAAATATGCGTTTGAACTCGTCAAACTGTTTAAACGGTGGCTTGCGCATCAGTCGTAGCACGTTGTCGGATGTGTGCTCGGGCGCGACTTTCAGTCGGCCGCTGACATGCCTGCAAATAAGTTCGCGCGTATATTCGGCTGCAGCCTTGTTTGTTTTTTCGTCGTTACTCCTGTGCAGCAGCAAATCATAGCGTACTCCGCTGCCGATAAAACTTTTTTTGATGCCCGGCAACTTGTCCACCGTGCGGTAAATGTCAATGAGAGCGCTGTGGTCTGTGCTCAAATTCGGGCATATTTGCGGATTTATGCAGCTCGGACGTTTACACTTCTCGCAAATATTGGTGTTACGTCCTTTCATTCCGTACATGTTTGCCGACGGCCCGCCGAGGTCTGACAGATAGCCCTTGAAATCGGACATATTCATTACTTGCTTCACTTCTCTTATTATGCTTTCCTTTGAGCGGCAGCTGATAAACTTGCCCTGATGTGCCGATATTGTGCAGAAAGCGCATCCTCCGAAACATCCTCGGTGAATGTTTACCGAGAATTTTATCATCTCGTAGGCCGGAATGCGCTTGTTCTTGTATTTTGGATGAGGGACACGTGTATAAGGCAAGTCAAACGATGCGTCCAGTTCGCTTGTTGTCATGGGAGGATACGGCGGATTTACAACGGCTATTCTTCCGTCTACTTCCTGTATGAGGCGGCTCGCGTGTATCTTGTTGGACTCTTCTTCGATATGTCTGAAATTCTCGGCTTGTGCTTTTTTGTCTTTCAGACATTTTTCATGACTGTGCAACACGATATCATCATTTGACAGTCCGCCCGGCAAATCGTTTTTGCTCGTGAGATATACTGTCTGCGGAATGTTTGTAATCTGCTTTATCGGCATTCCGTTTTCGAGTTGTTTGCATAACTCCAAGATAGGCTTTTCGCCCATACCGTATATTATCATGTCGGCTCCGCTGTCGCAAAGAATACATCTGCGCAGTGAGTTTTGCCAATAGTCGTAGTGGGTGAGTCGTCGTAATGATGCCTCGATGCCCCCCAAAACAATAGGCACATCGGGGTAAAGTTGTCTCAAAATCTTTGAATATACGATAGTGGGATATTCGGGTCGCATGTCGTGTCGGCCGTCGGGACTGTATGCGTCTTCCGAACGCAGACGTTTGTTGGCCGTGTATTTGTTGACCATTGAGTCCATACAGCCGGGCGAGATGCCGAAAAAGAGTCGCGGACGACCAAGTTTTTTGAAGTCGCGGAAGTCACCGTGCCAATCGGGTTGTGGAACAATGGCGACCTTGTATCCTGCCGCTTCGAGCGTGCGGCCTATCACAGCAGCTCCGAACGACGGATGATCAACATAAGCATCGGCGGAAAACAAGATGACGTCAGTCTCTTGCCATCCGCGAATATCCATTTCCTTTTTTGTCGTTGGCAGGAAATCCGATAGTTTATATTCCATGATTGTTCGCTCTCGTGCAATACAGCAGCAGGTCAAAAGGATGTTTTAATGGCTTTATGCTCGACCTGCCTATTGGGTATAAGAAGTTATCGTTAGAATTAAATTATTACTCGGCAGCGAGCTGTTTGTCTTTCCATTCTATGAAAAGCAATACCAGCTTTTGAAGTCCGAACGCTTTCATGTTCGGATGATATATGACATCAAGGCACAAATCGAGCAAATCCTTGTCATTGCTTCCGCTTGATTCAAGTATGGAGCGGGTATTCAATCTCAGTTTGTCGAGTACCTGTTCGTCCACATATCCATTGCTGTCTATCAAGTCTTTGAACAGCAGATATTTATCAATTGTTTGCAAATGCTCTTCACTTATGTTTATGCTCCGTGTGCCGGATAGGTTTGCTTGAATTTTAAACATAATCTCTGTATATTGTTTGTTATTATTAAATTTATTTTATCAAAAAGTTCATTATTCCTTTCATGATGGAAAATTTCTTGCTGTCGTCCATGATACATTCAAACGGAACACCCATTGTGAACGTTCGGTAGTCGCTTCCTTTATACGCGATGGCTGCATAACCGCCGTTGTTGTAGCATAGCGCGGCGTAGGCATTGCCGTAGGGGGTGAATGTATCGTGTCTTGTTGCGGCGTAGTGTTCCTCGTTGATTGAATTGTAATAAGGAAAAGAGGAGCCCATGCCATACATGAAATCGTTTTGGCTCGTGCTGTATCCCGCATAGTTGCATTTCAATGTTTCCCTTAGAAACGATTGCTCGGCGGGAGATGTCATGTCGCTTCCGATATATGCTCCGGATACAAATAGCGCACCGCCGCGTTTGGTAAACGCTTGCAACTGGTCGCGTATAGGCTGGGGAAATGTCTTATAATATTTCAGACTGTGCCCGTCATTACGTTCAAGACCGAGTATAATGTCAATCAATTTATATGACGACAAGTCAACTTTACCGGCCTCAATGGCCTCACTTGAACAGCTTACAATGTTGTAACGTCCCGCTTTCTGTATAGCCTCGGCATGCGTACGAACATGGTCTCTGTTATTACCGGCAATGAAAACACCCGCAAATTCGTCTCCCGACCAACCTAATCCGCTTTCATCTTCTATGCCCATCTTGTCGCGGTTATAGCAAATCTGTCTGCCTACCCAGCCTGCTGTCGGACCGAGAGACACGCCCGGATCTTCATCAAAATCAAAGCCTTGTTCGGAGATGTTGTCGCGTATTGCGGGTGAGGAAAGGCGGTGAAATCCGTCTACAATGAGTATATTGTCGGCATGCTCGCTGTCTGTGTTATATAAAGCGCATAGGGTTTCGGTGGTAAAACTTTTACCGCCTCTGTTTGTTGCGGCAACTTTAAAACTGTAAAGTATGCCCGGTTCTAATTCGATAGAGTGGTGATTGGCTCCTTTTATATATGTTCCATTATCGAAACCGGCCGTTCCCACACTTGTATATATAATGTATCCGGTAGGCTGTGAAGTCGCTTCTTGCGGGTCTTCCACAGGATCCCATGTCAGTTTGACCTCATTTGCACGTGTAAACTCTATACGGAAATTGTTTGGTGTCATGGGCGTTACGATGTAAGGACGGTCGTGCGAATTGCATATTTGACGTAAAACGCTCTTATATAATGAACGTGCCAATGTGAATTTGAAGTTTGGGTCTTGACCGTAACGCATGTCGGGAAAACTCTGATGCGACATCGTTTCGATGATGGCACTGGGAATTTCGGGTATGCGAGTCTCTGAATAATTCCTGTCGTAAACTTCTCTTTCTACCCATTTCCCGTGCTTGTATCTTATGTCACGGGTGATGTTTGTAAGTAACGACTTCGCGAAATCGAAAGAAGACAAGCGCGATATGCCGGATTTCAGCATGCCGTTGTTAGATCCGGTGGTGCAGATTGACAGAGAGCCGATAAGGTCTGTGCCGTTTTTAGCGTATCCGGCATCGCTGTGAACGGCAAGAGAAAGTTCCAATGGAACGTTTAGTCCGTCGCTATCCGGTATATAGCACGACCCGCCACCGAGGTAATTTGTCATTAGCGAGCGGGTGTTTATGTCGTCACGATAGTCGTCTGTGCCGCATTTTGTGCTGTATACGGAGTATGGCATACCTGCCCATTGGGCGTAATATCTGGCACCTTCGAGACAGCGCGGCAGCCCACTGGTTGCAGTGCCGCGCATTATGTTACCCATGCCGCCACCAAAACGCACGGCATCAGATGTCACAACACCTTTGGTTGTACTCTGATTGGTCACTACAACCCTGTTAAACTCGTTGCTTCCTTTGTCAAAATCGAATGTGCCGAGATATACCCAAGTGCCTCCGCCCATTCTTTGATTGACACGAAACACCG
Source organism: Prevotella sp. (assembly GCA_017623155.1). Lineage (GTDB taxonomy): Bacteria > Bacteroidota > Bacteroidia > Bacteroidales > Bacteroidaceae > Prevotella. Next base: position 69,727 of record JAGAPR010000100.1, read on the forward strand.
TTTTCTCTCCCTTATGCCATACAATATAGCATGCGTCGTCTACGCTGTTTGATAGTGTTTGGTAGCTTACGTAAACGGCATATCGGCCTTCTTGCGGCAGTTTGGGTTGGTAAGAGATGAGGCTGTAGCTGCTTGATTTCTTCGTGGTCTTTACCTTTCGCACGGTACCGGCAGTGAACGGATTTTCTCCGTCGGTGTAATGTCCGGTGTGTTGGGCAAATCCTTTCACATTGGCATCTTGCCAAGAATATTGCGAATTGATTTCTATATAGTTTGTACCTCGTGCGAAATCATCATTATCCACAATGATTTCGTTTTTCTGCCAGTCGCGTTCGCGTGGCGTGAATACCACTGCTCCGGCATTTTCGAGCATGGGAATGAGATATGGAACAACGATAGTTTGAGTGAATAAATCCTCTGTAGTGCCGAAGAGTTTTGGGCGTTGCCATTTCCATAGCGCCTTATTGTTGTCGTAATATCGCCCGTGGCTTGCCCAAATGGAAATGTGGCGGTTTTGTAATCCGTGGGTTATGGTAATAGGTTCAGATACATTTTTAACCCAAGGATTACCTTTATAGTCGATATAATTCTTTCCGTACAGTCGTTTTTTTGCATCGGATTTGATGTTGGGAGCAAGGTTGTCAATAGACAACCCGTTGGCGAAAATTGTTATTTTATGATTGCGATATTCTCTCCCTATTCTTTTATGTATTCCCTTGTATATTTTATTTATGGTCTTAGGGGAAAGCTCTTGAAGTGCAAAACTCTCGCCGACAGTTATTCTGATGGTTCTTTTCTTATTGTCAATCTTGTAGTCGCGAATGACAGGGGCGTGTTTTTTGCGATTACTTCCGGTCGTGTATTTATTGAGAAACTTTTCAGTTTTCTCCATGTCTTTTGCGTCAATCCGTGTCGATTGTGCACAGATGACGATTGAATATACGAGCGATAGCAATATGAAAACAAATCTTATTCTCATTGGTTTATATCTCCCCGACAGAAAAATTCTTCGGTTTTTTCCCCTTGAAGTCTTTGAAATACAGTTTGATTTCTTTCATCTGACTGTCCAAATCACCATTGGGAATTATTGTTTTATTGCATTTTATCACGCGCTTTTCATAATCTACCCCGTAAAGAAGTATTGGAATACCGGCTTTTAACGCAATGAAATAAAATCCTTTTTTCCATTCCGGATTAAGCGAGCGGGTACCTTCCGGGGTTACGCATAAGCGAAAACTGCTGAGGCTTTTGGCTGTTTCAGCCAGATTGTCGGTCATACTTGTTCTTTTGGAACGCCATACCGGAATACCGCCAATATGTCTGAAAAAAACTCCCAAAGGCCAAAAGAACCATTCTTTCTTCATCAGGAAGTTGCTTTTCAGGCTTTCGGCACCGCTGTATAATTGGCCTATTATAAAATCCCAATTACTTGTGTGTGGGGCGAGACATATAATGTACTTGTCGGGATGAGGTTCTGTTATATCGGCAACCCATCCCATTCGCTTGTATAACAACCACCTACAAAATGCTTTCCACATACTTCTTGTTCTGTTTTTACCGTTGTCAATGAAAGTTGTTTATTTGATCTATGATTTCATTCGCGCCCGAATGGAATTTGTCTAAAACATCTTTGAAATATGTTTTTGCTTTCATTCCCGGCTCGGGATGAGATATTCTTCTTACAAATTGGTTCTCCAATTTCAAGATGGAATACATCAACGCTTTCACGTTCTCGTCGCTTGCTTTTGTGCTGTAAAGCGATACGGCTACACATTCGGCGAGTAAATCGGCACAACTTACATTGATATATTTTTTCAGTTCTCTTTTGTTTGTCATATTAAACCCTCCTTATTCTTTTTTAGTTGCAATACATCGTCAAAGATACGGAAAAAAAAGCAAATGCGATTATTTTTGTTATAAAAATTAATTAAATATTTGATTTTATCTCGTTTCGTTCTTATTTCTATATTAAAATGGTTATTTTTGCATTCATAAAATAAGCATTTTAGTTTATTATATATAAAAATAGAAGTCATTTATGGAAAAGAGTGCGTTGCAAATTGCAAGAGGTGCTTATCAGCCGAAGTTGCCGAAAGCCCTTCAAGGCGCAGTGAAAGTAAAAGAAGGTGCTCCAACACAGAGCGTGGACAATCAGAATGAGATTAAAGAATTGTTCCCTAACACCTACGGTATGCCGGTCGTTGAGTTTGTTCCGAGCGAAGAATTAAACAAGAAAAGAATTAACGTCGGTGTTATATTGAGTGGTGGACAGGCTCCCGGAGGTCATAATGTTATTACCGGCTTGTTTGATCAACTTAAAAAATTAAATCCGGAAAACCGTCTGTTTGGTTTTATTCTTGGTCCCGGCGGTCTTGTAGACCATAACTACAAGGAGCTTACCAAAGAGGTGATAGACGAATATCGCAATACCGGCGGTTTCGACATGATTGGTTCCGGACGTACAAAACTCGAAGAGGTAGAACAGTTTGAAAAAGGACTCGAAATCATTCGCGAGCTTGACATAAAGGCAATTGTAATTATCGGAGGCGACGATTCCAATACGAACGCTTGTGTGTTGGCCGAATATTATGCCTCAAAGAACTACGGCGTGCAGGTTATCGGATGTCCGAAAACCATTGACGGAGACTTAAAAAACACCCAGATAGAAACAAGTTTCGGTTTCGACACAGCAACAAAAACTTATTCAGAGCTGATAGGAAATATCGAGCGTGACTGCAATTCCGCTCGTAAGTATTGGCATTTTATCAAGGTCATGGGACGCTCGGCGAGCCATATTGCTTTGGAGTGTGCTTTGCAATGCCAGCCCAACGTTTGTCTTATATCGGAAGAAGTTGAGAGCAAGGATCTCACGCTCAACCAGATTGTGGAAAACCTTTGTGGAGTTATCGCCAAGCGTGCGGCCGATGGTAACAATTTCGGAACGGTGATTGTGCCGGAAGGTCTCATTGAGTTTATTCCGGCAATAGGTCGTCTCATACAGGAATTGAACGATTTGCTTGCCGCTCACGGTGCTGAATATAAAGATTTGGACAAAGCGGCTCAGCGTGAGTATATAATGGCGCATCTCTCTGCCGAGAATGCCGCCACGTTCGCCACTCTGCCGGAAGGTGTGGCAACACAGCTTTCGCTCGATCGTGACCCGCACGGAAATGTGCAGGTTTCGCTTATCGAAACAGAGAAGTTGCTCTCAGATATGTGTGAGGCAAAACTCGCTCAATGGAAAGAAGAAGGCAAGTATATAGGTCATTTCGCAGCTCTTCATCACTTCTTCGGTTATGAGGGTCGTTGTGCTACACCGTCAAACTTCGATGCCGATTATTGTTATGCACTTGGCGCGAGTGCTGTGCAGCTCATTGCCAACGGCAAGACCGGTTACATGGCCATCGTCAAGAATACTACTGCGCCCGCAGACGAATGGATAGCGGGAGGTGTGCCTATAACGATGATGATGAATATGGAACGTCGCAACGGCAAGATGAAGCCTGTAATTAGAAAAGCACTTGTTGAACTTGACGGTGCTCCTTTCAAGGCTTTTGCCGCCGTGCGCGATGAGTGGGCTGTAAATACCAGCTATGTATATCCCGGCCCTATTCAGTATTGGGGGCCGACAGAAGTTTGCGACAAGCCGACAATGACATTGGCTTTGGAGCAGAACAGATAATGTTTGTTGCCGCAAGTATCATTGACAGTCATGAGGGAATTGCTCCACGTGTTGTCAATGGTGCTTGCGGTTTATGTTTTTGATATGCCGAATACTGTTAAGCGCCGTCTTGAAAGGAAATCAACGAAAAGGAAATATCACAGTCCCGTGCGCAGAAAAAAGCCGGGAGTGCTGACGCGTATGCTTCAAAAAATGCCGGGTTGGGCATGGTGGATAGGCGGCGCGCTTGTGGTATTGGGCTATGTTTGGGCTTTTTATTATTTTTTCGTCGGCCCGTTCGGCTTTCGTTGGCGTGCTTTGTATGGCGATGTTTCTTATCCCGAAGGCTATGAGATACACGGTATAGACATCAGTCACTATCAAGGTACGATAGATTGGAGCGACCTTCGCAATAATGGAATGATAGAGAAATGCCCCGTTCGGTTTGTGATGATTAAGGCGACAGAAGGTGCAAGCCGTATTGACAATCGTTTTAAAGATAATTTTTATCAGGCTCGCGAATATGGTTTTATTCGCGGGGCATATCATTTTTGGAGCACTCGCTCCACGGGCAGGGCTCAGGCGGAGCATTTCATTCGTAATGTTAAGTTGGAAGAGGGCGACCTGCCTCCGGTGCTCGATGTGGAGCACAAGGCGAAAGAACAGACTCCGGAGGAGTTTAGGAAAAGCGTTCTTACATGGCTTGACATAGTTGAAAAGCATTACAATGTGAAGCCTATAATCTATACTTATTATAAATTTAAAACCGCTTACCTCAGCGATTCCATATTCGACAGCTATCCGTATTGGATTGCTCACTACTATGTCGATAGTGTGGAGTATAAAGGACCTTGGAAATTTTGGCAGCACACGGATTGCGGTAAGTTGCCGGGAATAAAAGGATATGTAGATTTCAATATATACAATGGCAGTTACTATGACCTGCGCCGACTCACAATCGGAGGCGATGACAGTGATTGATAATGCTTTGTTATTGTTTTCTTGGCGTGCAACAAGATTTTTGTACTTGTGTTACAAGCGTCTTGTACTCGTATTACAAGCGTCTTGTAATCATGTTACAAGGCCTTTGTAATCGCATTACAAAGGCCTTGTACTCCGAGTACATGAATTTGATAATCTCGTAATCCTTATAAACAAGTTTTTCAGTTGATTTCTTAATTACTGCTGCATTACGTAATTATTTATTGTTTGCCGCATGGCATGAATGTCATGCAAGCCCAGTCACCGTCGTTTTTTTCTTGTTTTAATGTGAGTCCGAGACTCTCGCCCTTTGCTTTAAGTGTCGCTGTATCATTTTTGTAGAACCCGCTTATTATCAATATACTGTTATCTTTCATCTTCTTTCTGAAGCGAGGCATGTCGTTTAGCAGTATGTTGCGGTTGATATTGGCAACGACAATATCGAAATTCTTTGTCAGGTTGTCGAGCACGGTGGCATCGCCGAGGATGGAATTAAACCGTTCGTCGACATTGTTTATAATGGCATTGTGTCGCGCGTTGTCTACACTCCACTCATCGATATCGTATCCCACAACGCTGGCCGCACCTTTTTTCAGTGCCGCTATGCCGAGTATTCCTGTTCCACAGCCGCAGTCGAGCACAGTCTTTCCATCGGTCTTTTCGTCGAGTATAGTGCTAATCATCATTCGTGTTGTCTCGTGAGTGCCGGTGCCGAAGGCCATGTGCGCATCTATTTCAATTGCAATGTCAAACTCGTCACCGGGTAAGTGGCGCCCATCGTGTACCACGCAATCGTTTCCTATGACAATAGGTTCAAAACCTTCGTTTTCCCATTGTTCGTTCCAATCTTTGTATTCAGCTTCTTTTACATTATATATAATGTCTATTCCCGTTATCGGGATGTCATTGACAGCCTGTTTCAGTGCTGCATCATCATATATGTCGGTTTGTACATAGCCCCTGATTCCGGTATCGGTATCTTCGAAAGTTTCAAAACCCACCTCTCCTGCAAATGCCGCTATCAAGTCGCGCACATCCTGAATGTTGGCTCCGGAAGTGCCGATGTTTATCTTAAAATCAACCTCGTAATATCTCATGATAATTCAAATTTGATACAAAAATAATAAAAATAGGGAAATTCCTATGATGTTTTAGGGCTTTTCCATGTGATAATCTGTTTAATATGATTATTTTTGTAATATGAAAGTAGTAAACAATATAAAAGGAGCGATTATGAGAAAGTTTGTTTTAATGTCAATGATGGTATTGTCAATACCTGTAAACATGATTGCACAAGACGACATGTACTTTGTTCCAACGAAGAAGAACGTGGCTGCAAGCACAGCCGATTTCGGTATGCCGAGCGGTACATACTATTCGGGGAGTAATCGGGATGTGGATGAATATAACAGGCAGGGTAGCCATGTGCAGCGTATAGACTCGGCCGGTAATGATATTATAGAGTTTGACGGAATGACGGGCGTATATCCGTCGGGTGGACAAACAGATGTTGATGATTATGAATATACCCGTCGTATGAGCCGTTTCGATGACTATTCGTGGTACGATCCGTATTGGGCCGGATATCATGACGGGCGTTTCGATGCTTGGGGATGGTATGATCCGTGGTTTTATTCAAGTTGGTATTACAGTCCGTGGCATTATTCCGGATGGTTTTATGACCCGTGGTATCATGGCTGGTACGATCCGTGGTATCACGGATGGCACGGCCCTTGGTGGGGAGGCTCAATATCTGTTGGTAGCACCGGTGGTCATACCGGTACGATGAATCATCTTAACGGAACGGGCCGCCGACCGCTTGCCGGTTATGGCAATGGTTCTACGACAACTACGGGACGCGTTACTACGGGACGTTCGCGCAATTCCGGATTTGGAAATCGTAAGTTTAACGCATCCGAAAGGTTCGGTACGAGCAGGACAAACACGGGTAACAGAACAAACACGAACAACAGGGACAGCTATAATACCATTAGACAGACAACGACACCGCGCAGCAACAACTCGTCGTTCAGCAGCGGAAGCAGTTTTGGGGGCAGTCGTTCCGGAGGCGGCAGTTTTGGTGGAGGAAGTCGATCGGGTGGTGGACGCTCCGGCGGATTTGGTGGTCGCAGATAATAAAGATACAGTAAGATTTAAATGATAAGAATATGAAAGTAAAATATTATATGGTTATGGCCATGATGCTGGGCATCGTACCGGCAATGGCTCAAGAGACTTATGAGAACGCCAACATTGCCACGGGTGACTTGAACGGTACGGCTCGTTATGTGGGAATGGGTGGAGCAATGGAAGCATTGGGCGCCGATATTTCCACAATGTCAACAAATCCTGCCGGAATAGGGCTTTTCAGACATTCAACGGCAAGTATGTCGTTCGGCTTTATTTCTCAGAACGATGCGCAAGACTTTGCCAACGGAAACAAGACTAATTTGAGTTTCGACCAAGTTGGCTTCGTTTATTCAAACAGGTTGGGGCGCAACTCGTTTGTCAATTTCGGATTTAATTATCACAAGAGTCGCAATTTCAATCACATATTGAAAGCCGCCGGTCGATTGGATGGAGCATCACAGAACAGAATGTCGTACAATAAAGGTGTGGCAGCGGCGGAAAACGGCTGGGATTTTGTATTTCCGAACGGAACGGAAGATGAGATTGTTTCCAATGATCTTGCTTATAGTCAGACGGATTATTTGTATTATAACACCATATTATATAATCCCCTGATAGATCCAAGTGGAGAAAGCAAGTATTATAATTATGGCTCCGAGCGCTACATGATGGACCGTGCGAGCACCGGATATATAGGCGAATATGATTTTAATATCAGTGGAAATATAAACGACAGGGTGTATCTCGGACTTACGGTAGGGCTTCATGATGTTCATTATAGATCGTATTCGGAGTATGCCGAGCTGTTTCTTCCCAATCAGGAGGGACTCGGCGGTGCTCTGCTTGAAGATACACGAGAGATTACCGGTTTTGGTTTTGACATTAAAGCTGGTGTGATATTCCGCCCGATAGAGGAGTCTCCTTTCAGAATTGGTCTTTCTGTTGCCACACCGATATGGTACGATTTGACAACAAGCAACTATACTACGCTGCTTATCGACGATACAAATGCCAATCCGGATACGTATCGCGGTCTCGGAGCTCTTGACCTGTGGGAGAGTTATGACTTTAAGCTCTATACGCCTTGGAAGTTCGGAATGAGTCTCGGACATACCGTAGGAAACTTTCTTGCTCTCGGTGCTTCATACGAATATGCAGACTATGGGAGTCTTGACAGCCGTGTAAACAACGGATATGACTACATGTGGGAGCGGGAAACGAGCGAGGCTGATGAGTGGATGAACGACCATACGAAGAACACACTTAAAGGTGTTTCCACTCTGAAATTAGGCGCGGAATTTAAGCCCGACCCCTCTATTGCGGTGCGTCTTGGATTTAACTATGTGTCGCCGATGTATGAGCAAGATGGCGTTAAAGACGGAACATTGAATTCGTATGGCGTGATGTATCAGTCGGCCACCGACCGTACCAACTGGAAAGATACTTATCGTGTGACGGCAGGACTTGGCTATCGGATAGACAAGTTGTCGCTTGATTTGGCTTATCAGTACAGTCAGACGAACGGAACATTCACTCCTTTCACCGATGTTCTTGATGCCACTAATGTGGCGGAGTCTGTTGATGTAAGCAACAAACGTAATCAGTTGCTCTTTACCATTGGCTATACATTTTGACGTATAGTCGTGAGACAGACTGCTCACGAAGTGCGATTGTGCGCCAACAGCCTTGATATTTGTCGGCTGTTGATGAAAAAATAAAAAAAAGAGTTTATCAAAAAATACATTTGATAAACTCTTTTTTATTTGAATAATGGTTATTATTGTTTTCTTTGATTATCTGATTTCAGATATATGAAGTCGTGTGTTATGCTTTGTTTTCAGCGTCGATGGCTTTTATTTTCTCGCGAACGAGGTTCATGTCGTCTTTGAGTTTCTGTACCTTACGGTTCATTTCGTCAATCAGACTGTTGCCTTTCTTGCTGCTTGCATTAAGGAAACCGAGGTTGTTCTCGTATGTCTGAACCTCGCTTTTGATGGTCTCGTATTGTCTCATGAGTCTTGCACGTTCGTTGTCAAGGGCATTTTCGCCTTGCTCTGCCACACTTTTTATCTTGTTCCTGAAGTTTGACAGCCGTTTGCGGGCGTTGCTGATGTTGAGTTCTTTGTAGAGCTTGTCCACCACAGAATGGAATTCTTCGTACAACTTGTCTTTCTCTTTGTATGGCACATGGCCTATCGAGTTATACTCTTCTATGAGGCTTTGTACCGCTTCTTGTGTGCGTTCGGCACCTTCTTCTGCCAATGCTTTGAGACGTCCTATCACTCCGCGCTTCTTGTCGAGGTTGTCGTGTTCTTCCTTGTGCTGTCCGGATGTAGCCGCATTGCGCGCTTCAAAGAAATGGTTGCATGCTCCAAGGAATTCTTCCCATAGTTGGTCGCTGACCTTTTTGGATACAACGCCGATGGTTTTCCATTCCTTTTGCATTGCAATAAACTTGTCTGTGGCCGATTTCCAATCAGTGCTGTCTTTCAAGGCGTTGGCTTTTTCTATAAGCGCACGCTTCTTGTCGGCATTTTCTTTGAATGTGTCTTTGAGGTTTTTAAAGTATTCAGCCTTGCGACTGAAGAAGTCGTCGCATGCCGCACGGAAGCGTTCGAATATCTTGACGTTCATCTTTTGCGGAGCGAAACCAATTGTTTTCCATTCCGTTTGTATTTCGATAATCTCTTTCGTGTGCTTGTCCCAGTCGGCAGAACCTTTGTTCTCTTCGGCCGCGATTGCCTCTACTTTCTCGCAAAGAGCCGTCTTTCGCGTGAGGTTTTCTTCCTCTTTGGCTCGCAAATCTTCGAAATGCTGTTGGTGACGTTTGTTTATCACGGTAGATGCCGCTTTGAAGCGTGCCCAAATATCATCGCGCAGTTCTTTTGCGACGGGTCCCGTCTCGCGATATTCCTGATGCAACTTCTGTAGTTGGTGGAATGCGCTGATGAGGTCTTCTTCTTCGGCCAATTTCTCGGCAGCTTCGCATAAGTGTGTCTTTATTTCGAGATTTTTCTTGAAGTCGTATTCGCGTGCCTCGCTGTTTAGCTTCAACAAGTCGTAGAATTGCTCCACATACAATTGATAGCTGCGCCATACCTCATTGGCTTTTGCGGCTGGAATGTTTTTTATTTCTTTCCATTCCTGTTGCAGAGTCTTGAATTCCTGATATGATTTGTTCGCTTCCTCGGGCGAAGTGAGCATTGTTTTGATTTTCTCTATGATATCGAGTTTCTTTTGCAGGTTGGCTTCTTTCTCAGCCTCTTGCTCTTTAAATATGCGCGCGCGCTTTTCTTTGATTATGCCCATCTCGGCTTTGTAAGCCTCTTCCACCTCGTCCGGTGTTATCTGATAGCTCTCGGGGTCGCCTCCTCCGTCGATAAACGCTTTCAGTTTTGCTTCGCGTTCGGCGATATGTAGTTTATAGAACATGGTTTTCAGGTAGTCTACTTCGTCTTTCGACGGTGTTTCGTCACCGTGGGCCAGTTCTTTTACTCTGTCGAGCACTTCTGCTTTTGTGGCATACACTTTCTTTTCCGTTGTCTGTTCTGTGTCAACGGGTTGCTCAACTGCTACTGTTTCTTCTGTTTTGCCCATTTCAAGGGCCTTGTCTTGAGAGTCCATCATTTAAACTTTTTTAGTTTATGACTTGGTTGTTTCTTGTTAAATCATTCAGGGATATTCCCAAAATGTTTATTATTTTCTGCGCAAACTTACTTAAAAATATTGTAAACTCGGAATATTTCCGCCGTTTTTTTCAATTTAAATGCTAAATGAGTCGTTTGTGACGGAAAATCCACCAGAATACGCCTGATATTGTGCAAGAAAGCACTAAGGCGATGATAAATCCGTACTTTGTTGTCTCTATGCCGTTTCTCAGGTTCATTCCGAAAAGGCTTGATACCAACGTCGGCACCATCAGGATAATGGAAACGGATGTGAGTGTACGCATCACGGTGTTCATATTGTTGTTGATGATGCTCGAATAGGTGTCCATTGTCGACTCGAGGATGTTGGAATAAATGTTGGTCGTTTCTCGTGCCTGTGCCATCTCGATGTTTACGTCTTCCATCAGGTCGGCATCCAATTCGTCGATTTGTAGTTTAAACTTCAATTTCGATAGTAGCGTCTCGTTTCCCCTAATGGATGTTATGAAGTAGGTAAGCGAGTCTTGCAGTCTGCTGAGACCTATAAGTGACTCGTTGTTCACCTCGCGGTCGAGATTACGCTTGGCTTTTTCGATGAGGCTGCTTATCTGTTTCAGTCGTTTCAGATACCACACGGCCGATGATAGGAATAATCGGAATATCATGTCGACATAATCCGTGAAACCTTCGCCGCGTTTTTGTTGAAAGCTGACGAAGTCTATCATCATGTTTGTCTCGTAGTAACAAACAGTAATGGTAACATCGCGCTTGTGGATAATACCCAATGGCACCGTAGTGTATGGCGTGCGCGAGCGTATCTCTTTTACATAAGGTATACGTAGAATGATGAGCATCCACCCGTCATCATATTCATAACGCGCGCGCTCGTCGGTATCGCTTATGTCGGAAAAGAAGTAATCGGGGATTTTGAACCGTTCTTCCAGTTCTTGTTGATCGTCTTCTGTGGGACATGTTACTTGTATCCAGCAGTTGGGCTGCCATTCGTCAATGGTGTTCAATCCATTGATTGTGTTCCAGTATGTCTTCATAATTGCTAATCCTCCGTTTTGTTGCCAGTGAACAAGAAACAGGCGCGGCGGATTAGCTTTCAGTTGCTATCCACGGCACCTAAAACGTAAGTTCTCCGCGTGATAATCGTCCATAGATGTTGTTTTATAATTGTTTTTTTACTGTGCAAAGGTAAGTAAAAAAGTTGAGAACGGTGATAAAAGGTTTTGAAAATTTATTCATTGATTATTATTTTGCTGCTTTATGGTTTCACAAGGCTAAGCGTTTAAAGAAATTTATGCTCAAAAAATAGAGGAAAACGCTGCGTGTTAATACTTAAATTGTAAGAATAAAGTCATAAATTTAACACTTTATTTTTCTTCAAAGTAGGTTTTGTTAACTTAAAATATTTAACTTAAAAGGTGGTTGTTTAATGTTTGTAAACAATTACACGCCGGATTTTTCTCTTTTACGTACATTTTTGCCTTGCAATAAGGCCGTAATTGCACTGCGTTTACGGCCTAACGGGAGTGCAATTAGGCCGTAATTGCATTCCAATTACGGCCTAATTGCAAAACAATACGATTTTTGAGACACTTAAATATGGCTTGATTTTGCATATATGTCTTATATACAGATATTTACGTGGTATGCTTCAAAATTCGCGTATTTGCGGCCTCCGAAAAATAATTTTGAAATTTTTGAAATATGACGCACTTATTTCCGAAAATTTTAATGATGCTAAATTTATGTTAAGCATGAATATTTTAGAATTCTGATGTGATATTTTGAATTTTGTTTCACACGATTTTATTTTGCTTTAAGCAAATATTATTGTTTGTTAGTTAACGGTATTCCGTGATTTTTGCGTCTATTTTGTCAGAAAAGTGTAACATGATATCGTAAGATACTGTTTAAACATTAAATTTGTAAGCGATAAAAGTTGTGAAGTTGTATTACAATATAATAACATACATAAATTATCGATGAAAAGAATTCTATTATTTTTTACTTTTATTGCCATTTTTACCGATATTGCCGTGGCACAGAAGTATGATGTGGATCCGCTGTTTAGCGATTCCGTGAAATGTGAGGCCGTAGTGTTGAAAGATACTGCGTGGCACGTTGATTTTGATAAGGCCGGAATAGTGTTGCCCAAGGGCGACACGGTAGACAGTTGCGGAGTGAGTGCGGCCATGCACTATGTGGTGTTCAGTCGCGACGGAAAGATGTACCGAATACACAAAAGCGATTTGCGGTTCAGCGACGAAAATCCCGAAGAGATGGAAAATCCGCTGAGTGTTGAAAGTCAACGTAAGCACTCGGCGATAGGGCATTTTTTCGCTACGATGACTCCATCATGGATTGTTATTGGGTTGTTGCTCTTCGTGGTTGCACTGTTTTTCCTTGCGAGGGCACTCTCCGAGTCGAGCCAGTTCCGTTTTTTTGCGCTCGTTGCCATTCCCGCGGCAATGCTGGCGGTGGTGCTTTTGGAGTTGACAGCCTACTATTATTTAGGCTCGGACGCCTTTTGGTGGTGTGATTACGATCGTTACGGCTTTTTCGGCTCGTTGCTTCGCGTTATACCTTTCGGCGCTGTTGTGGCTTTACAGATATTCAGTATCAAGTTATACGAGGGTGTGTTGTTCGCCAATGAGCCCGAATACAGTGACAAGCATATAAGTGTTTGGCCGGCAATGTTCGGTATAGGCGGATGTATTCCGGTGATGCTGGTATACTATATTGTAGTTGTCGGCATTTTCGGCTGGAAAGGACATACATCAGAAATAATAAGCCTCGTGCTTTTCCTGATAACGCTTGTCAGCGGAATTGCACTCACCGTTTATCGTAATATCAAGATGATGGGTGTGCGTCAGGGCTCTCTCATTAGCGCGTTTACACTTGTATATATCGTGGGATGTGTTGTTGCCGGTTTCGCTGTTTTGGTGGTTCTTTTCCGTCTTATCATTCAAGTGATAATGGTTGCGGCCATGATACTGATATTGTCGGTGTGCATGAGGGGGCGTCGTTTTGTCGGAAGTGACGGCCGTGTGTACGAGGAAAGATGGTGACAGACAAATTACTAACAATTAAAATAAATAAAGATTATGAGTTTAACAAACAATGGTTTTGTAAATTTTTGCCTCTCGGGGTTCGGTTTAGGAGCTACACCTGCAAGAGCGTTGGGTATTGCGATTTTGGTGGTATGTTTTGGATTTATCGTTGCTTACTATGTACTGAAGTTCTTGTTCAATTTGATAATGAAATTCAGAGGTAAGCCGATACCCGATTTCAAGGAGGGACCTTACTGTATAGAGATTGCCGACGCGGGAACTACGCCCGATGTTTTGTTTGAACAGATGCTTCATATCACCGGTTACGACTCGTCGTTGGCAAAGAAAGTTATAAACAATACACCGGCTATCGCCATCCGCGGACTTGACAATGAAGCAGCCGAAGACTTCAAGACTATTCTCGAGGCAAAGGGAGCCAAGGTGAATATTGTCAAGAGATGATATATAGACAACGGTATAAAGAATTAGGTAAATAAACGAAAACCGCCCCGGCTTGATGTCATTGATGACATAAAAGTTGGGGCGGTTTATTTGTTTTGTCATTGCGTGGCAAACTGTAACGGATGATATCCCGTGTAGTTCAGCTACGCTTTTATATATAGGCGAAGATGCTTATTTCGCCGGAATTTCTTTTAAAGCCTTTTTAAGCAGTTCGTAGAACGGTGTCACCGTCTCAATGAGAGCGCGCTCGCTTGTAGTATGCGGAGAGCGCATTGTCGGCCCCATAGATACTACATCAAGGTGAGGATACTTTCCGAGGATTATCGAGCACTCCAATCCGGCGTGGTCGACCTGTACAATTCCGTCAGTGCCGTTCTGCTCCTTGTAGGTGCGCAGCAGCAGATTAAGTATTTCACTGTTCGGGTTCGGGTCCCAGCCGCCGTAACTTCCGGCTGTTTCAACCTTCATTCCTGCCATGTTGAAGCAACTTTCAAGCATCGTAGTCACATAGTCTTTCATGTCTTCGCGAGCACTGCGCGGAAGTGCTTTTATGAGTGCTTTTCCGTCCTCAATGTCGATAATGGCGAGATTGCTCGATGTTTCCACGACATCGGGATAGGCCGGTATCATTCGGATTACACCATCGTGACATGCGTAGATGGCGTTCACGAGGTTATCTTGTATCTCTACCGGTACTTCCGTTTTCGGGGTCTCTACATCTTCCGCATAGAATTCTATTCCGCTTTCGATACCCTTGTATTCGTCGATGAAATCTTCTTTCCAGTCTTCCACAAGTTCTTTCAATGCCTCAACGTTTTCTTTCGGCAGTGTGAGCACGACCTCTGCTTTGAACGGTATGGCGTTGCGCATGTTGCCGCCGTGCCATGACGCGAGTCTTGCTTCGCACTCGGCGATAGCTTCTCTTACAAAGCGCACCATCAGTTTGTTGGCATTTCCACGGCCTTCATGTATCTCAAGGCCGGAATGTCCGCCTTTGAGTCCTTTCAATGTTATGCGTACAGCCGCGTCGTCAGCATCAGTATCGGCTTCTTTGTAGTCGAGTGTTGCCGTTACATTGATGCCGCCAGCGCTTCCGATTACAAACTTACCCCATGTTTCGGAGTCGAGGTTTATGAGAATGTCTCCTTTCAGCTCGCCTTCCGGCAGGTCATTGGCACCATACATACCGGTTTCTTCGTCGGCTGTAATCAGTGCTTCTATTGGTCCGTGTGTCAGCGTCTTGTCTTCCATAATTGCCATTATCGCAGCCACGCCGAGTCCGTTGTCGGCTCCGAGTGTCGTTCCTTTGGCTTTCACCCAACCGTCTTCGATGTATGTTTCGATGGGATCGGTTTCAAAGTTGTGTGTGCTTTCGGGAGATTTCTGCGGCACCATGTCCATGTGTGCTTGCAGTATTACGCCTTTCTTGTTTTCCATTCCGGCCGTGGCAGGCTTGCGCATAACAATGTTTTGAGCCGGATCTTTGAATGCTTCCACTCCTGCTTTTTGGGCAAAGTCGAGCAGGAATTGTTGTACTTGCGATAGATGTCCCGACGGGCGCGGCACTTTTGTGAGTGCGTCGAAGTTGCGCCATACACATTCGGGATTTAGGTTCTTAATCTCTGTTGTCATAATAGTATTGTTTTAGAAATGTTGTTTTTGGTTATCTATGCCGTTTCTTTGTGTGTCAGGTTGCGTTTCTTTTCTTGTGCTACCTGTAAACGAGAGTGCGGCCCATGCCCAAACACCGAGTGCTATTACCAGCATTGTTTGCACGGTATGTACTATGAGCACGAAATATAGGGCGTCCGATTCGGCCACTCCGTATAGTATCAGCATCGTCTTTACTGCAAAATGCCAAGGACCGGCACCGTTGGGTGTCGGCACTATCACTGCTATGCTGCCCACAACGAATGTTACCAAGGCACAGGCAAGGCCAAGGTCTTTGGTAAAGTCGAAACAGAAGAATGTGAGATAGTAGTGCAGGAAATAGCTTGCCCAGATACCGATGGTAAGCAGGATGAAGAGGGGGATGTTGCGAATATCTTTTAGTGACAGTACTCCTTGCCATATTCCGCCGAGTGTGGTCTTTACCTTGTTATAGATAGACAGCTTTTTCAATAATACGTGCAACAACCAAATGGCGGCTATGCCACAAACGGCTGTCACGGCATAGCCTGCGGCTGAGAAGTGGCTCAGTACAGAATCTATACTCGTTCCGGTTTCATCAAAAAAAGTGTTGAATACATTTAATTGGAAAAGCAGTGTCATCCCGCATACACACATCACTACAAGTGAATCTATTGCACGTTCTGTAACAACAGTGCCAAGGGCTTTCGCAAAAGACACTCCGTCGTATCTTTTCAGTATACCGCAACGTGTGAACTCTCCCACGCGCGGCACGAGAAGGCTCGCTGCGTATGATATGAATACCGAGTTTACGCATGTGCCCATTCTCGGATGCTCGCCGATGGGGTTGAGTGTCTGCCGCCATCGCCATCCGCGAAACGCTTGCGCGGAGATACCAAAGGGGAAAGAAAGTAGCATCCATGTCCAATTCATTTCCTCTGCCATGAACCGACTGATACTTTTGAAGTCGAAATCACGATACATCCAAAATAGTATGGCTCCACCAAGTATTAATGGTAGCAATACCTTGATTATAATATTTGTAATCTTCCTGATTTCCATATCATCTGCAAAAATACATTATTTTGGTGGGAAAACAAAGAAAAAAACATGTAAAGACGGCAATGTTATACTGTTCCTTAACTCCCTTTAACGCCGAAAACCTGTTTGATTTGGATTTTAAGCATTACCTTTGCCGTTGAATATGAAACAAGTAAGACCAAAGAAAAACCTCGGTCAGCACTTTCTGACCGACTTGAACATTGCAAAGCGTATAGCAGATACGGTAGACGCATGCCCTGAAATCCCGGTGCTCGAAGTCGGTCCGGGTATGGGAGTGCTCACGCAATACCTTATGGAAAAGCCGCGAACGGTGAAGGTTGTGGAGATAGATACCGAGTCGGTGGAGTATTTGTATGCCAAATTCCCGCGTCTGAAGGACAATATAATAGGTGAAGATTTTTTACGAATGGATCTCGGCAAGTTGTTCGATGGGCATCCTTTTGTACTTACAGGTAACTATCCGTATGATATTTCGTCGCAGATATTCTTTAAAATGCTCGACAATAAAGAACTTATACCGTGTTGCACAGGTATGATACAACGTGAAGTCGCATTGCGAATGGCATCGGCTCCCGGCTGCAAGGCATACGGAATTCTGAGCGTTCTTACGCAGGCTTGGTATGATGTGGAATATCTTTTTACGGTTGATGAGAATGTTTTTAATCCTCCTCCAAAGGTGAAGAGTGCAGTAATACGCATGACACGAAACAATGTGACAAGCCTTGGGTGCGATGAGCAATTGTTCAAGCGTGTCGTGAAGACGGTTTTCAATCAACGCAGAAAGATGCTCCGTGTCAGTTTGAAGCAGGTATTCCCGTCAGGAACCGTCTCTCCCGATTTCTTCGAACATGATATAATGACTCTTCGCCCCGAGCAACTCTCGATAGAACGATTTGTAGAACTGACAAACCTCGTGGCCGAACGATTGAAAGATAATGATGGAGTGGGGGAGAGATAGAATGAAATGACCGGTTATTATTTCTTGTAGAATTCTTCATATTTACGTGCTACACCAACGTATTCATGGTGTCGTTTGATATACTCGATGCTTTGTCTTTTCAGTTCCGGAATATGTTCAGGGTGTAAAACGAGTTTTTCCAATTCGTTGTAAACACTTTCGTATGTCGGTTCAACATTTATGATGGGTCGCAATTCTTTTTCATTTATAATTTCATAGTTTTCTTCTTCGCCGCCGCCAATACATATAATTCCTTTCGACATGGCAAGCAGTGAGTTCATGGATGGCGTGTAACTATACAACTGATCGAGTATCGCATCGCTGCTATTCATCATTTTTTCGTATTGGGCAAACGGTATGGACTCTGCAATATTCAGCTTGACCATATCCGGATATCGTTTTGTTATATCCTTGGCGGCTTGCAGCATAATGTCCGTTCCCTTATACTCACTGCGGGTTTTATTTATTCCGATGAACAGATTTAATGGTTTGCGGGCATTTATCGCCGGCGTTTTATCGGGCAATCGGATGGGAAAAGGAATGTAAACAGTCTTTTCGGGAAAAACGATATTATAACAAGTCCAGTACTCATACAGTCCGGTTATTATTCCGTCACAGTCTTCGGCGATATATTTGTTAAGCCGTTCTTTTGCTGTTCCATGCCAATCGGCCACCTCTTTCAGTGCGTCACGGTTTGTTCGCAATTCATTTCCGATATTGAAATCACTGTATCGTAACGGCTTTTGGGTGCGACATGTGTTTACCCAATACCAATCCATTCCAAAACCACCAAGAAAAATTTTGCCGTTATGTCTTCTGAGATAATTATACAGGCTGAAAATCCGTTCGGCTTTGAGTTCCACAAACATTGGGTTGATAAGTTGAACGACATCATATCCGCGCAGTTTCGGCAGTATGGAACAAATTTTTGCCATGAGCAAGAGGCCACCGAGCTTTCCCGGTCGGCGTGCAAGTGAGATATCACGGGGATAATCTTTCCAAAAATCGCCATTGGAAACAACTGTCACTTCATGTCCCAATATTCTAAGACCGACGGCCAATGTGGCGTGAACATTACTATATTCGCCTAATAATAGGATTTTCATAATTGTTGTTTTATAGTGAAATATGAAAACTTTACAGTATTGTCTCTATTTGCTTTGGTGAAGCATTACTCATATTTGTATATGTAAAGATAATCAGATACTTATATAAAATCATATTATATATACTTTAACTCTCTTTTCTCAGTAGCGGAAGTGTATGTATAAGGATATTTAATCCGATTTTATTGGCTGTCATTTTGCGAAACCATTGATACTTTTGGGTGTATCCCCTGTCCGGTAACGGGAACAGTCCTTCGGCCCTTAATTGCTCGATACGCTCGTTTATTTGTTCACGTTTCATTCCGAGTACAATGATATTATAAATGTAATCCATCGTTAGTTGGGCCACGCGGCGTTGCATCGCGAGCCTGTCCACACTTGGCAGTGTATCCGCAAATGTGTTGAGGCGTTGTATTACAGTATGGATATCGTTTGTTCTGCGTTCTTTCCAGTCCGCACTTTTCTTGCTTGTGATAGACTCCGGGCGCGTACGATAAAAGTAAGCCTTGACCGGAAGGCTGTATATCTGCTCACATCTGACAATCAACTGTGGAGTAAACTCCTCGTCTTCATGTACGATACCCGTTGTAAAACGGAGAGTCATCAGCACATTTTTTTTGAAAAGATATCCGCACGCAGTTGCCTTAATATTGTTTTTCAGCATGAATTCGGTACCTGTCATGGGACCATACGTGTCGTAATATCCGTCATTATCCTTTCTTTTGATTTTAAAATCATTTTTGACGTGTGCGTTCTCGTGTCTTTGGCGTGTAAATTCGAACATTATCATGTCCGGTTCTTTGAGCTTTGCCAATTCAATGCAGTGTCCGTATGCCGATGGTATAAGACAGTCATCGCCATCAATAAACTGTATATATATGCCGGAGGCCATGCGTATGCCCGTATTTCGCGCATCGCTCAGTCCTCCGTTGGCTTTCCTTATGAATATTATGTCGTTGCCGTAATCGCTTATATCGTCCATAATGCAATTGTTTGAGCCGTCGTCAATAACGATAATCTCGCGCTCATAATTGTCAAGTGGCAACAGTAGAACACTCTCGATACACTCTTTGAGCATCTCGACAGGGAGATTATAGTACGGGATTACGAAACTGATTAGCGGCTTACGCTTATCTTTTTCATTACTCTGAATAGTTTGCATAGTGTCTTTATTCCCAATATATTTATTGCTGCCGCTTTGTATTTTGTTTTTGTCGGCATATCTCTGAAATTCTTTATTTTTACGTCTCTGAGTATGGGCTTGCATCCGGTGAGCTCGCACAGGCTCAGTTGTATGTTTGCCACTTGCATGTAATATTTGTCAAACCCCGGGATGTCGGCAAACGAATACATTATACCGGTATGTGCCTGAAGCAGCATTTGGAGTCCGTTTGCGCCGGAAGTGTTTGTTATTCCGTTCGGATTATGGCAGTACATATACAGTCCGCGGTCTGTCGTGGCGATTGTTTTGGCTTTTGCCATGATTTTCGGCAGTGTGTAAACATCTTCAAAAATCTTGCCTTTGGGAAACCTTACGCCATCGAAAAGCGAGCGGCGGTATATCTTGTTCCATGCGTATGTATGGGAGTAGGCTTCTCCATGTATCCAATAGCTTGCGGTATTGTGATATGTCATGCATCCGGGATTGAAAACTTTTCCTTTCGGAGAGCCGTAATAAAGGTAGGCAGGATATTCCAATATGTCGAAATCCCTGTTGGCTTCCATTGTTCCCATTACTTGTATGAAAGTGTCTTTGCCTAAGAAATCATCCGAATCGACAAAAGTGATATATTCTCCGCAAGCAATGTCGAGGCCGGCATTGCGCGCATCGCTCAGTCCGCCGTTGGTTTTATGGATAACTTTTATCCGGCAATCTTTGCCTGCCCACTTGTCGCATAGTCGCGGACAGTTGTCGGGCGATCCGTCGTCCACCAATATTATTTCCATTCGGTCATAGTGTTGGCTTGTTATGCTGTCGACACATCTGTCGAGAGTGTCTTCAACTTTGTATACCGGAACTATAATACTGAGCTTTGTTTCCATATTTGTACTGCAAAAATACAATATTAATTTAAATATATCATTGCGAAAAACGGCTTTTTTTATAAAGTCATGCCAAAAGATGTAATAAAAACAGGATAATGCCCGTTTATTTATTTGATGAGCGACACCGAGACAAAAGACAGTTATGGTCATGTGTTGAAATATACGGGAATATTCGGCGGAGTGCAGGGACTGAATATTCTTATGGGACTTGTGCGCAACAAGCTCGTGGCCGTTATTCTCGGTCCCTCCGGTATGGGACTGATGGCGTTGTTCAATTCCACGATAGCATTTATCTCACAAGCCACCAATCTCGGCATATCGTTCAGTGCGGTGAAGCATCTTTCCGAGGTTTTTGATAGTGGCGACATGGCGCGCATGGAGCATTTCATACGGGTGATAAGGGCTTGGTCGCTGCTTACCGCCTTATTCGGAATGTTTGTCTGTATGGCTGTCGGTCCGCTGTTTAGCGACTACACATTCTCTTGGGGCGACCATTCGTTGCATTTTATTCTCCTTGCCCCGGCCGTGGGGTTGCTTGCCGTCACCGGAGGCGAAACGGCTATTTTGAAGGCTGCGCGCCGTCTGCGACCGCTTGCCATGATACAGATTTATTCCGTGTTTGCGTCGCTTGTCGTTTCCGTTCCTGTTTTCTTGATGTTCGGACAGGCCGGTATTGTGCCTGTTATTGTGTTGATGGCATTCGCCAACATGGTTTTCACCGTGCTGTATTCCTATCGTTTCTTTCCGTTGCGCCTGCGTGGCTCGCGCGGGATATTGGGCGAGGGGATGCAGATGGTGCGGCTCGGAGTGGCTTTTGTGCTTGCCGGTATATTGGGGAGTGGCTCTGAAATCGTGATACGCTCATACCTGAATGTGTGCGGCGACCTTGATGTCGTCGGACTGTATAATGCCGGCTTCATGTTGACAATCACCTATGCGGGCATGGTGTTCTCGGCCATGGAGACTGATTATTTCCCTCGTCTCTCGGCCGTTAATCATGATGTTGAGGCTGTCAACACGACAGTCAACAGGCAGATAGAGGTTTCTGTGCTTTTGCTTTCTCCGATGCTTGCCCTTTTCATAATCGCGTTGCCGGTTCTTTTGCCGTTGCTTTACAGCGGGCGTTTTATTCCGGTGGTGGCTATGGCGCAAGTGGCAGTGTTTTCGATGTATCTGAAAGCCGTGTCGTTGCCGGTGGCATACATTACTCTTTCAAAAGGCGATTCTGTCGCATATCTTATTCTCGAAGGCGTTTTTGACGTGGCACAGGTGCTTCTTGTCATGTTCGGTTATAATCAATGGGGGCTTACCGGTACCGGTATAGCCTTGTCTTTGGCATATCTGCTCGACTTGATCATGATTGTTGTATATGCCCGCATCCGTTATCATTATGTGGTGTCGTCTCATGTTTGCCGCTATGTATTGTTGCAGTTGCCGCTCGGCATGGCGGCCTATGCCGTTACTTTTATCGCCGACAAATGGCTTTATTGGGCACTTGGATTTTTTGTTTTTGCGGTCAGTGCCGTAGTTTCGCTGGGTATTTTATACAAGAAGACATCCCTTTGGAATAAGTTGAAACAAAAGTATTTGAGCAAATGAGTCGTGTGTCTGTTCTCGTGGCTGTGTATAATGCCGCCCGCTATTTGCCGGAGTGTCTTGATTCTCTTGTAAGGCAAACCTTGTGCGATATAGAGATAATATGTGTGGATGATTGTTCTACGGACAATTCATTGGAAATATTGAGAGAATATGCTGCCGAAGACAGTAGGATTTACGTTGTGGCTCTTTCCGAAAACAGTGGTCAGGCGCATGCCCGTAATGTGGGATTGCGTGCCGCTTCCGGTGAGTTCGTGTGCATGCTTGATGCCGATGACCGCTTTTCTGAAGATGCGTTGGAGCGTGCCGTTGAAGTCTTCGACAGTTGTCCGGCTACCGATTGTGTGCTGTTTGACGTAATGATGGAATGGCCTGACAGGTCGGAGACATATCCGATGCCCGATTTTGACGCGCTGACAGGCAACGAAGCGTTCAGACTCAGTCTCACATGGCGTATACACGGGCTTTATATGGTGCGTGCCGATATACACAGACGCTATCCTTACGACGAGACGTGCCGCCTGTACAGCGACGACAACACCACCCGCATACATTATATAGCATCGCGCGAAGTGCGCCGATGCGCGGGGGTATATCATTACAGGCAGCACGAGCAGTCGGCCACACATGCCGTCAGCGTGCGCCGTTTCGACTATCTGCGGGCCAACGAGAGCATGCTGCGTCATATAAAAAACATATGTGTTGATGCGGATGCCATATCGGAATATGACGACCATCGGTGGCTGAACCTTATAGATACATATATGTTCTACCACTGTCATGGTGCGGAGCTTGCGAAGAGCAACAGACAATACGGACTTGCTGAGATACATAGGGTATGGCAAGATATGGCCGACAATATGAGGGGTAGGGCTGTGGCGGCAAAATTCGGTTATCGCCCGATGTGGTCGTGGCTTATGTTTCGCATGCAGGAGTGGTTGTATTTCTCATTGCGCGGATTGCTGGGAAAGAATAAATGAATAGTGAATACGTGTTGATGAACGAAGAGAATAAAGAAGAGATGGTGTGTCAAAGGTAATCATAGCTCTTCGCTCTGCATTTCTCCTCCCCTTGAGGAGGTCGGGAGAGACTTTGTCTTTCTTTTTAACACTCCAATTTCCCGGTTAACTAAAAATATGTAAACGAAAAGTAAAAAATCGGCACAAAATATTTTCGTGAAGTAGGTTTTGTTAACTTAAAATATTTAACTTAAAAGACGGTTGTTTAATATTTGTAAACAATCGAATGCCACTCTTTTTTCCTTTTCGTACATTTTTGCCTTGCAATAAGGCCGTAATTGCACTGCATTTACGGCCTAACGGGAGTGCAATTAGGCCGTAATTGGAATGCAATTACGGCCTAATTGGAAAACAAGACCGTTTTTGAGGCAATGAAAAACGGTG
>JAGAPR010000101.1 GCA_017623155.1 Prevotella sp.
GGGCAAGAAGTATTACGATGCACTGAAATCCGTGAACAATCTGGTAAAAGACGCCCGGAAAGTGCAGCAAACCATCCTGATGGTGGGTGACATCACCGACACCTATGTGACCAGCTTCCAGAGGATGATGCGTGACGACAACTTCACGGTGGAGGAACTGGGAGCCATCGCCTTCGGCTACACCAAGCTGTTGGAGGAATCCAACGATGTGCTGACGGAACTGAAGAATGTGGTGAACATCACCACGCTCTCCATGACCGACAAGGAGCGCATGGATGTGGTGGAACGCTGCTACTCCAAGATGAAGCGTTACCGCAACCTCGTGAGCTACTACACCAACAAGAATATCAGCGTGAGCTACCTGCGGGCAAAGAAGAAGAACGACCTTGACCGCATCATGGGGCTGTACGGGAATATGAACGAAAGATACTGGTAGCCTATGAATTTCGACAACCTTCACCAGATTCTGCGCTCGCTCTACGAACAGATGATGCCGCTGTGCGAGGACATGGCGGGCGTGGCGAAAGGCATCGCCGGACTGGGCGCACTCTTTTATGTAGCCTACCGGGTATGGCAGTCGCTGGCGAGAGCCGAACCGATAGACGTGTTCCCCATGCTGCGCCCCTTTGCGATAGGCTTGTGCATCATGTTCTTCCCGACCGTGGTGTTGGGCACGATAAACAGCGTCATGTCGCCCGTGGTGCAGGGTACGGCGAAGATGCTGGAGGCGGAAACGCTGGACATGAACCAGTACCGGGCGCAGAAGGACAAGCTGGAATATGAGGCGATGATGCGCAACCCCGAAACCGCCTACCTTGTGTCCAACGAGGAGTTTGACAAACAGCTGGAGGAACTGGGCTGGTCGCCCGGTGACATGGTGACGATGGCGGGGATGTACATCGAGCGTGGGATGTACAACATGAAAAAGGGCATCCGCGACTTCTTCCGCGAGATACTGGAACTGATGTTCCAAGCCGCCGCACTCGTGATAGATACCATCCGCACCTTCTTTCTCGTGGTGCTGGCGATACTCGGCCCGATAGCCTTTGCCATATCGGTGTGGGACGGCTTCCAAAGCACGCTCACGCAGTGGATATGCCGCTACATACAGGTCTATCTGTGGCTGCCCGTGTCGGATATGTTCAGCACGATACTGGCGAAGATACAGGTGCTGATGCTCCAGAGCGACATCGAGCGTATGCAGGCTGACCCGAATTTCTCGCTGGATTCAAGCGATGGGGTGTATATCGTCTTCATGATTATCGGCATCATCGGCTACTTCACCATCCCGACGGTGGCGGGCTGGATCATCCAAGCCGGAGGCATGGGAAGCTACGGGCGCAACGTGAACCAGACGGCTGGCAAGGCGGGCGGATTCGCCGGAAGCGTGGCGGGTGCTACCGCAGGCAACGTAATCGGGCGTGCTGGGAAGCTGCTTAAATAATCAACTGACAATTAAAAACGAATAACTAACAATGGAATTCAAATCACTCAAGAACATCGAATCATCGTTCAGGCAGATACGCCTGTTCGGTATCGTCTTTCTCTCGCTGTGCGCCGTGATAACGGTATGGAGCGTGTGGAGTTCCTACCGTTTCGCGGAGAAACAACGGGAGAAGATTTACGTGCTGGACAACGGCAAGTCGCTGATGCTGGCCCTCTCGCAGGACCTTTCGCAGAACCGTCCGGCGGAGGCGAGGGAACATGTGCGCCGCTTCCATGAATTGTTCTTCACGCTCTCGCCCGAAAAGAGCGCGATAGAACATAACGTGAAACGTGCCCTGCTGCTGGCGGACAAAAGCGTGTACAACTACTACTCGGACTTTGCCGAGAAGGGGTATTACAACCGTATCATCGCCGGGAACATCAACCAAGTGCTGAAGGTGGACAGCGTGGTGTGCGACTTCAACGGCTACCCGTACCGCGCCACGACCTACGCCACGCAGAAGATCATCCGGCAGAGCAATGTCACGGAGCGCAGTCTCGTGACCACGTGCCGCCTGCTCAACGCATCCCGGTCGGACGACAATCCCAACGGTTTCACCATCGAGGGATTCACCATCATTGAGAACAAGGATTTACAAACCATTAAAAGGTAAACGGACATGAAAAGAAAAAGTATCAGAAAATCGTTGTGGGGTACATATTGGAAACTACACGACAAAAAGAAAATGCTGGTGGCAAGGCTCAAAGGCTATCTGGACGGTTTGCCCCCGAAGA
>JAGAPR010000102.1 GCA_017623155.1 Prevotella sp.
CTGCAATAAGGCCGTAATTGCATTGCATTTACGGCCTTATTGCGTTCCAATTACGGCCTAATTGGAATGCAATTACGGCCTAATTGGAAATGAAGAGGGTGTGTAGGGGGCGTAGGGATGGTAGGTTTTGCAGGTAACAGACTGACAGACAGTATTTTACGCAAAATGCTCTAAAAATGCGTTTTTTCCCCCGAGGAAATTATTTTTTAAAAAGAACGCAATTACGAGGCCTTATTTTGTAAATATAACATCAAAATATTAACATTTTTAAGAGATATTAAACTTTGCGCCTATCTCTACAAAAAACACCCTCCAAGCCATTGTCTCCATCTCACGCGGACACCGGCCGCAATAATGCTTTGAACTGCGAGAGTTTTGAAAAAAGACAAAACAGGGGTGCATGAGGGTGTGTCAAAATAAGGTTCTTGTGCATTGTGACTGTGTCAATTCGTTCCATACGGATTTTCCGATGAGCCACATCAATACTTAAAAATAGTAAAAAGCGGCTTGAATATAAAAGTTTGCCGTATCTTTGCAATCATTATGAGCATAACATCAATAGTGCGAAACGTCTTCCTGCACAGGCAGAAAGAACTGGAAAAGCACATAAACAACGGAGAGACGCTGCAACGCGATGCGCTGCGGTGGCTCGTTGAACGTGCCAAAGACACCGAGTACGGGCGCAATCACCTGTTTGGAACCACGAAAGGATATGACGATTTCGTGCGCAACACCCCTGTGAACACTTACGAAGAGCTCAAAGGCGACATCGACAGAATGCGCCACGGAGAGGACGACATACTGTGGCCGGGCAAGGTGAAATGGTATGCCAAGTCGTCGGGAACAACCAACGACAAGAGCAAATTCATACCCGTAAGTGCCGACGGACTGCGCAACCTGCACTACAAGGGCGGCAAAGACGCCGTGGCGATGTATCTGCGCAACAATCCGAAGAGCCGCATGTTTGACGGCAAGGGGCTCATTCTCGGCGGCAGCCACTCGCCGAATTACAATCTGAGAGACAGTCTCGTGGGCGACCTGAGCGCCATACTGATAGAGAACATCACACCGCTTGTAAACCTCGTACGGGTGCCGCGCAAGCAGACCGCGCTGCTCTCCGACTTCGAGGTGAAGCGCGACCGCATAGCACGGGAGACCATCGGCAAGAACATCACCAACCTGAGCGGCGTGCCATCGTGGATGCTCTCGGTGCTCACACGCGTGATGGAAATCAGCGGCAAGACGCATCTCGAGGAGGTGTGGCCCGATATCGAGGTGTTCTTCCACGGCGGAGTGGCGTTCACCCCGTACCGCAGCCAATATGAACAACTCATCACCTCGCCGCGGATGCACTACATGGAGACCTACAACGCGAGCGAAGGCTTCTTCGGGTTGCAAGACGACCCGGCCGACAAGTCGATGCTGCTGATGCTCGACTACGGAGTGTTCTACGAGTTCATCCCCATGGACGAGTTCGGAACGGAGCATCCCACGGTCGTTCCTCTGTGGGGCGTGGAGAAGGGAAAGAACTATGCCATGGTGATATCCACATCGTGCGGACTGTGGCGTTACGTGCTCGGCGACACGGTATGTTTCACATCGTTAAACCCATACAAGTTCATAATCACCGGCCGCACGAAGAGTTTCATCAACGCTTTCGGCGAGGAGCTCATCGTCGACAACGCCGAGAAAGGACTCGCCTACGCCTGCGCCGAGACGGGAGCCGAGGTGAGCGAGTACACCGCCGCACCGGTGTTCATGGACGACAAGGCCAAATGCCGTCACCAATGGCTCATCGAGTTCTCCCGCAAGCCGGCCGACATGAGCGCGTTCGCCGCCCTGCTCGACAAGCGTTTGCAGGAAATCAACAGCGACTACGAGGCCAAGCGATACAAAGACATCACCCTGCAACATCTCGAAATAGTGGAGGCGCGGCCGAACCTGTTTAACGACTGGCTCAAACTGAAAGGCAAACTCGGCGGACAACACAAGATACCGCGACTGAACAACAGCCGCGAAATCATCGAGCAGATGATGATCCTCAACGAGAAAGGCAGGATATAAAAAGGCGTTATGAGCACCAAGCATCTCAATATACTCGCGTTTGCACTCGTGGCCGCAATCATGTCGTGCGCCCGGATGGGACAGCCCGACGGCGGATGGTATGACGACACGCCGCCGAGAGTGATATACACATCGCCCGCCGACAAGTCGACCGGGGCGCGGGGCAACAAAGTAATCATCGCGTTCGATGAGTTCATAAAGCTCGAAGATGCCTACAACAAGGTGATAATATCGCCCCCGCAGATTGAGCCGCCCGACATAAAGGCCGCAGGCAAGCGCATCATCGTGACGCTGAAAGACACGCTGAAAGACAACACCACATACACGATAGACTTCTCCGACGCCATCAGCGACAACAACGAGGGCAACCCGATGGGCAGCTACACGTACAGTTTCTCCACCGGAGAGCGCATCGACACGTTCGAAGTGGCGGGCAACGTGCTCAACGCCGCCGACCACGAGCCGGTGAAAGGCATGCTCGTGGGACTCTACGACGACCTCTCCGACACGGCGTTCACCACCCGCCCGATGATACGAGTGAGCCGCACGGACGGCAGCGGACGCTTCGTGATAAAGGGAGTGGCACCGGGAACATACCGCATTTACGCCCTGCAAGATGCCGACGGAGATTATGTTTACAGTCAGAAAAGCGAGATGCTGGCTTTCAGTCACACAACATTCGAGCCGAGCTGCAAGCCAGACATAAGACAAGACACCGTGTGGCGCGACTCATTGCGCATCGACTCGATAATCCGCGTGCCGTATACACACTACTATCCCGACAACATCACGCTGATGGCTTTCACCGCCCCGCAGACCGACAGGTATCTGCTCAAGACCGAACGCGCCGACCATCGCAAGATAGGAATGTTCTTCACCGCCGGCAGCGACACACTGCCCGGAGTGCGGGGACTGAACTTCGACTCGTCCAACGCATTTGTGGTGGAAACATCCGAGAAGCGCGACACGCTATATTACTGGCTCCGCGACACCGCACTCATCAACCGCGACACACTGGAAATGGAACTGACCTACATGATGACCGACAGCACAGGGCTGCTCGTGAACAACGTGGATACAATCAGGGCGATACCGAAAATGTCGTATGAGAAGCGACAAAAAGAGTATGAACGCGAATTCGAGAAATGGCAGAAAGAACAGGAGAAAGCCAAGAAAAAAGGTGAGCCGTACGACTCGGTGATGCCCGTTCCCACGCTGATACCCGCGATACAGATACCGCCGGGCATGGCACCCGACAAGAAAATCACGTTCGAAATGCCCGTACCGCTGGCACGTTGCGACACGGCCGCGGTGCATCTGTATTCGAAGATAGACACGCTGTGGTATCGCTCGCGCTTCGAGTTGAGGCCGGTAAATGGCCGGCTGCGCTCTTACGAGCTGATTGCCGAGTGGCGGCCGGGCACGGAGTACAGTCTCGAAATAGACTCGGCGGCATTCGAAGACATATACGGCACGGTGTCGGTACCTATAAAAAAAGGTATCAGAGTGCTCTCGAACGACGATTTCGGTACTCTGCTCGTCAACGTGTCGGGCACTTCCGACACCACGCTGACGGTGGAATTGCTCAACAGTTCGGGAAATGTGGTGAAGCAGGCGCGCGTAATCGACGGCACGGCAGAGTTCTATTACATCGCCGAAGGGAAATACTACCTGCGCGCTTTTGCCGATGACAACGGCAACGGAGTGTGGGACACGGGCGACTATCACGCCGACCGACAGCCGGAAGCGGTATATTACAACCCGAAAGAGATAGAATGCAAGGCCAAATGGGACATCACCCGCGACTGGAACATCGGCTCGGTGCCGCTCGTGAGCCAGAAGCCGCGCGCCATAGTGAAACAGAAAGCAGACAAAGAAAAGAAACTTCGCAACCGAAACGCCGACAGAGCAGCCAAGCTCGGACGGCCTTACCCCGGAGCGAACACTGCCAAATAAAAACAAAAAAACATGAAAAAAACAGGCAACATGAAAACTCATTTGAAAACAAAAGCGGCATTGGTGATGGTCACGGCCTTGTTTTTCATCGCCGGACAGCGGTGGACCGGCAGCACGGCATCGGCACAATGCGGCATAGAGAACAAGGCGTTCAAGTCGGGAGAATTTCTATATTACGACTTGTTTTTCAACTGGAAATTCATCTGGATGAAGGTGGGCACGGCCTCGATGAGCACCGTGCAGTCGGTATACGACGGTAAGAAAGCATATCGCGCCAGCCTTATAACGCGCGGAAACAACAAGCTCGACAAGGTTTTCGTAATGCGCGACACTCTCCTTTCCTACTGCGACATGAACCTCTCGCCGCTGTATTTCCGCAAAGGAGCGTTCGAAGGCAAGCGATATTACGTCGACGAGCTGTGGTACAGCTATCCCAACGGCAACTGTCATCTGCGGCAACATCGCATCGAACACACCGGACAGCATGTCCGTAAGGAGTCGGTGTACAAGAAATGCGTGTACGACATGATGAGCATATTCCTCAGAGCGCGCAACTTCAACACCAAAAACTTGAAGAAAGGGCAAAACATTCCCATGCCGATAAGCGACGCGAAACATCTGGCCAACTCGTGGTTGAAGTATCGCGGCAAGGAAACATTCAAGATGGATGGTACGAACGACAAGTACAGATGTCTCGTTTTCTCGTTCATCGAACGCGAAGACGGCAAAAACCATGAGCTTATCAGGTTTTATGTCACAGACGACAGCAATCACATTCCCGTGCGGTTGGACATGTTTTTGAGCTTCGGCTCGGCCAAAGCGTTCCTTAAAGGATATAAGGGAGTGCGCGGACCGATGACCTCAAAGCTGAATTGAACGATACACAAGGCAAGCGACCGACCTGCATTATCGATACTATGAAATACCGTTTTATGAAGAAAAGAGATATGAGAAAGAAGGCCTTGTGCCTTCTTTTCTTGTTTATGCCGATGACATCGATAGCCCAAGCCGTTGAAGAATGGGAGTCGATAGTGGCCGAGATGGCAGCCATGGAAGACGACCCCGAGGCTCTTTACGAAGAGATACACTCGGCTTTGTCGGATATCGCCGGCCGCCCGGTGAACATAAACACGGCCGGGCGTGACGGTTTGGAACGCCTGTCGTTTCTCACCGACCGCCAGATAGAAGACCTCTGCGAGTATATCGACACTCACGGAGCAATGCGCACAACAGGCGAGTTACAGATGATTGCATCGCTCGACAACACCCGGCGGCGGCTTCTCGAATGCTTGGTGTATGCTGGTGAGGCTGCGGATACGGGGCGGAAATCGCTCACCGACGTTATCAAACACGGCCGCCACCGACTCACCGCCACTGTCAAAATACCGTTTTACAAGCGCAAGGGCGACATCAACGGCTATCTCGGATACCCCGTGAAGCACTGGGCGCGCTACGATTTCGATTGCGGCGACCGTCTGCGTGCGGGCATAGTGGCCTCTCAGGATGCCGGAGAACCGTTCTTTTCGGCCGGTAACAATGCCGGATACGACTACTATTCGTATTATGTATTGATGCATGATATCGGGCGGTTTGAGACTGTTGCCGTGGGCAAATACCGCTTTCAGACAGGCATGGGGCTCGTGCTCGGCACGTCGTTCGGCATCGGTAAGACCGTGGGACGCTTCGGATTGGCGCGCTCCGGAGTAGCCGTGCGGGCGCATTCGTCACGTTCCGAGGCCGGATACTTCCAAGGAGTGGCTGCCGTGGCGCGCCTTTCGAGCCGTATCAAAGTGGGAGCGTTCGCATCTTACCGCCCCATTGACGCCACGCTGAACGCCGATGGCACGGCAACAACAATCATAACGTCGGGCTATCACCGCCGGCCGGGCGAGATGGCGAAGAAAAACAACACGCACGCCGCGGCCGCAGGACTGAACGCAAGCTACTCATCGGGCGGCATTACCGTCGGAGCCACGGCCGTATACACACGGCTCGACAGGGAACTGAGGCCGAAAACAAGCAGCATCTTCCGCCGTTATTACGCCGCCGGAAACGATTTCGCAAATCTTTCGCTCGATTACGGATACACCGGATATGCCCTTACGCTGCGCGGCGAGACCGCCGTCGACCGCCACGGAGCCATAGCCACGGCCAACACCGCCAGCCTTTCGCTCGGCGGAGGACTCGCTTTCACGGCCGTACAGCGCTTTTACTCATACAAGTATACATCGCTACATGCCGGCGGTTTCAGCGAATGCGGAGACATCAGAAACGAAAGCGGAATGTATGTAGGGGCGGAATGGAACGCCAACCGCCGTCTGAGCATGTCGGCATACACCGATTTCGCCGCATTCCCGTGGGCGAGATACCGCGTGTCGAACTCGTCAAAGGCTTCCGACAACATGTTTTCGGCCACATACAAAGCCGGGGCGTGGACGGTGACAGGCCGCTATCGGCTGCGTATTCGCGAGCGCGACAACGAAAAGAAGACATCGCTCGTCGCAATAAAATCACATCGGGCGAGGATCGGGGCGGCATACTCCGGGCCGGCAGGGCACTGGAATTGCGCCGTGAGAACCGACTTCTCGCTTTCAGACGGCGAGAAAACCAGTCGCGGCGGGATGCTCTCCGGCACCGTGGGACACAGCTGCCGGCATTTCAGGATAAACGCTTCGGCCGCATATTTCGACACCGACGACTACGACAGCCGCCTGTATCTGCATGAGAGCGGCATGCTGCACACGTTCTCGTTCCCCTCGTTCTATGGCAACGGCATGCACTGCTCGCTGTTTGCCTCGGCCGCCGTCTCATCACATATTGTACTGAATGCCCGCGTGGCACACACCTCATATTTCGACCGTTCAGTCATAGGCAGCGGCTATCAGGAGATAAAATCCTCGTCAATGACCGACTTGGAAGTACAGGCGAGAGTTACTTTTTAGCTGCTATTTCCTGTCCGAGTTTATCAGTTCGAGCAGCCGTTCCACGGCTTCTTCCTCGGGGATGTTCTTTGCCACGCACTCTTTCCGGTGGTAAAGGGATATTTTTCCGCGCCCCGCACCGACGTATCCGTAGTCGGCATCGGCCATCTCTCCCGGCCCGTTGACTATACATCCCATTATTCCTATCTTCAGTCCTTTCATGTCTTGTGTCGCTTCCTTGATGCGGGCTATTGTCGAGCGCAGGTCGTATAGCGTGCGTCCGCATCCCGGGCAGCTGATATATTCGGTTTTCGAGATGCGCAACCGTGCGGCTTGCAGTATGCCGAATGCCGTTGCGGCGATGTCGTTTGTGTCGATGTCGCCGTCGTTCATGAGCCATATACCGTCGCAAAGACCGTCGAACATCAGCGCGCCCATGTCTGCGGCGGCTTCGAGTTGGAAGTCTTCTTTCTCCTCTTTTGTGTGCCTGTACATCTGGCAAACGACCACGGGGTTTGTCACTCCGGCGTTCATCATCTCGTGTATCAGCGCGCGCTGCTCGCCGAGGCGGTTGTCATGGTTGCTCACGCACACCGCCACCACTTCGGGATGTGCTTTCAGACAGGCGATATATTCGTCGGCCGGAACTCCGAATTGCAGCGTAAGGAATTTCAGCGGTGCGTCTGTCATGCCGATGAACGGCATTGCCGTGTGCGGGAAGATGGGGAATATCCGGTCTTGAAAATCGTTTTTGCCGTCTTTTTCCCAAGCGCTATATACATCGAAATCCACGATGTATCTTGTCGTGCCGTCGGTGTTCCCGGGCAGTTTGCTGCCGGTATATACATAGTCGGGAGTCAAGTCTTTGTTAGCTGCGGCGGTGCTGCCGTTTGTTTCGCTTACGATTACCGTCGGAACATTATCCCCGCCGATACCTGCCACGGCCTTTGTGGCCCGCCGTTCGGGGCGTATGAAGTCGAAGCCGGCGTATGCCGTGCCGGGGATGAAAGCGTGTCCGGCCCGCCTGCCGATATATTCCGTGAGATGACGTGCCACGGGAATTTCGGCCTCCGGCTCTTCGCTGAGCGACACTCGTATGGTGTCGCCGATGCCGTCGGCAAGCAATGCGCCGATGCCCACAGCACTCTTGATGCGTCCGTCCTCGCCTTCTCCGGCCTCGGTGACGCCGAGATGCAACGGATAGTTCATGCTTTCGCGTTCCATCGTGCTCACCAACAGTCGCACGGAGCGCACCATCACCACCGTGTTGCTGGCCTTTATGGATATCACCACGTTGTCAAACCGCTCGCGTTTGCATATCCTGAGAAATTCCATGCAGCTCTCCACGATGCCTTCGGGCGTGTCGCCGTAGCGCGACATGATGCGATCGGACAGCGAGCCGTGGTTTACACCGATGCGTATTGCCGTGCCGTGTTCCCGACAGATGCGCAGAAAGGGCACGAAACGCTCCTCAATCTTTCGCAGTTCAGCCGCATATTCGTCGTCGGTATACTCCAATTGCTTGAAAGTGCGTGCCGGATCGACATAGTTTCCCGGGTTGATGCGCACCTTTTCGGCGTGCAACGCCGCCACATCGGCCACGTTCGGGTTGAAATGTACGTCGGCCACGAGCGGCACCGTGTAGCCGTCGGCGCGCAATACGGCGCATATATTTTTTAGGTTTTCGGCTTCTTTCACTCCCTGCGTGGTCAGTCTGACATACTCTCCGCCCGCGTCTGCTATCCGTTCGGCCTGTGCCGCGGAGCCTTCGGTGTCGTTTGTCGACGTCGTTGTCATCGATTGCACCCGCACGGGGTTGTCTCCTCCCATCGGGGTGTTGCCTATCTCAACCACCGACGAGTGGCGGCGGGAGTAGTTGAATATATCCATTTTTATAAATTATAAGTTAAGAGTTAAGAGCTTAAATTCTAAATATAAAGGTAATCATCACTCTTCATTTTCCTCAATTTGTCTTGTATTTGAATTTTATCTCTGCGAGGTCGGCATTTGCTTTCTCTATCTTTGCTTTCAGTCCGTTTTTGAACTCTGCGAGTCGTGCGGCCAGTTCTTCATTGGCGAGTGCCATAATCTCCACGGCGAGTATCGCTGCGTTCTGCGCTCCGTTCACTCCCACGGTGGCAACAGGTATGCCGGGAGGCATCTGTATGATACTCAGCATGGCGTCGAGTCCGTCGAGCATGCCTTTGATGGGCACTCCGATTACCGGCAGTGTGGTCGATGCGGCAATCACTCCGGGCAGTGCCGCGGCCATGCCGGCACCCGCTATGATTACCTTTATGCCGCGCTCTTTCGCTCCGCGGGCAAATTGTTCCACTGCGTCGGGCGTGCGGTGGGCCGACAACGCGTTCACTTCAAAAGGCACCTGCATGTCGTCGAGAAACTTGCAGGCTTTCTCCATTACGGGCATATCGCTTGTGCTGCCCATGATGATGCTTACCAATGGTTTGTTCATATCGCATATATTGTTTTGTTTCTTAAATTTCTTGCCGTCACATTATCATATAAGTATGGTGACAAACGAACACACGAAGCCCACTCCGAATCCGCCTACAACCTGCGACAAAGAGTGTTGCCGCAGTATCATGCGGCTCGACCCCACGAGTCCGCCGAGTATCATCACGATGCAGAACCACACCAACGGGTTAAAGCCGAATATCTCGGCGAAAGCGAGCAGCGCCCCGGCCACGCCGCCTATTGCCGCCGTGTGGGTGCTGATTTTCCACCACGCGTTTGTCAGTGCGCACACAATCTGGATGCAGAGGGCCACTCTCAGTATGCTGCACATGAAGTATGGTATGTGCATCTCTTTCATTATGTATATGCATGTGATGTAGCATGCTATTGAGATGACGTACGGCACCATGCGCCGTTCCTTGTGTCCCAGTTCGATTGGTGTCCATCCCTGCACCCGGCGATAGAGGTGGATAAGTATCGATGGCAGCAATATGGTGAAGAAAGCCACTATCGAGAGCACTATCATCTTGTAGGCAATGGGCAGCAGACTGAGGTAGCTGAACGTGAAAAGAGCCATCAATCCCACTATCGGGAGATAGAAAGGTGTGAATGCCGAGCTCATCATTCTTGCGGCGGTGATTATGTTTTTGTTCTTCATTTCCTTAGTCTTGCTATCGGTATTCCCATTTGTTCGCGGTATTTTGCCACCGTGCGGCGTGCTATGGGGTATCCTTTATTGTTGAGTATCTCTTTCAGAGCGTCGTCGCTGAGTGGTTTTTTCTTGTCTTCCTCGTCTATTATGTCTCTCAGCGCGGCCTTTATCTCGCGCGTGGAAAGTTCTTCGCCGCTTTCTGTCACATATCCGTCGCTGAAGAAATATCGCAGCGGGAACGTGCCCCATCGTGTCTGGGCGTATTTGCTGTTGCTCACTCTCGATATTGTCGACAGGTCGAGTCCTGTCTTTTCGGCTATGTCTTTGAGTATCATCGGGCGCAGCGTAGCCTCGTCGCCCTCCTCGAAAAATCGGTGTTGCCATTTGATGATGGCCCGCATTGTGAGTGTCAGCGTGCGGTGGCGCATCTTTACCGCCTCGATAAATCCCTGTGCGGCGGCCACTTTTTTCTTTGTATACAGCAGTGCTTCTTTCATCTGGCGGCTCATGCCGGCCTTGTTTTCCTGATACTCTTTGAGCATGTCGGCAAACGACTGCGACACATGCAGCTCGGGAATGTCGCCGTTGTTGAGCGCGAAAGTCACCGTGCCGTCGTCTTGTGTGTCTATGATGAAGTCGGGCGTTATCCGGTGTATGCTCTTGCCCACGGTCTCGCTCATTGCCGCTCCGGGTTTCGGGTTCAGCCGCCGCAGTTCCCGTTCGAGTGCTTCGGCCTGCTCGTCACTCAGGTTCAGTGCCGTGCTTATCTTGTCCCAGTGTTTTTTCGTGAACTCATCGAAATGCTTTTCTATAACCGTGCGCATGAGAGTCGTGAGCCGCGAGCTGTCGCGCCGGTCGATTTGCAGCAGCAGACATTCCTGCAATGTGCGCGCTCCGATGCCCGGCGGGTCAAAATCCTGCAACATTGCCGTCACCTTGTCTATCTCTTCCGTGGATACGTCCATGCCGTGGTATATCGCCAGTTCGTCGGCGATGGAGTCGGCACTTTTGCGCAGCAATCCGTCGTCGTCGAGCGAGCCGATGAGATATTCCATTATTTCGGCCTGCCGCCCGGTGAGTTCTATCTCGCCCATCTGCTCTTTGAGCGTGTCGTAGAACGACATGCTGTCGCCGTATATCATCTCCTCATGCTCTTCGTCGGCAGTCATCCCGCCGCCGTGGTATACTGGCAGTTCCTCGTCGTCGCGTCCTATTCCGTTGAGAGCCTCGTCGAGAGCCGTCTGCCTGTCTTCGCGTTCTTTGCTTGCGTTGAAATCGTCATCGCCGTCAGTCGTGTCGTCGCCGTATGCGAAATCGTCGTGCACAAGGCTGTCGTCATGTTCGTCGCTGTCGGCTTCGAGGGCGGGGTTGTCGTCCATTTCCGTGCCGATGCGCTCCAACAACTGGTTTAGCGGCAACTCCACGAGCTGCGATTGCAACAGTTGCTGCTGCGAGATTGTTTGCAGTTGTTTGAGTGTCTGTTCCTGCCTTGTCTCTTGAACCTGACCTTGTGCCATTTCCTTTGTTGCTGTTGTATGATGATATTACCATGCAAAATTACAAAATTAAAATTATTGCTCCAATAATTAAATTATGAATTCTAAGCTAAGAGCTTAAATTATGAATTCTAAATTAAAAATGTGTCAAAAGTATGTTCACGGGTAGCAGGAACGCACGGTTCGTGCTTTCCTTAAAAAGTGTAAAAACCGCGGAGTAAATTTTAAACGCAAAGGTTGCAAAGACGCAAAGTTTTGCAACCTTACATTTAAAAAATATAAAAATCGGGAGGCAATTGTTAAACGCAAAAAGTGCGACTTGAAGTCACCGTTTAGAAAAAGCCGAGAATTTAAATTGACATTTCTGTGTCATTATTTCGGGGTTGGGCTGCAATTATTCGGGGTCGGACATGATTTTCGGGTGTTTTTGCCCTGCAATAAGGCCGTAATTGCATTGCATTTACGGCCTTATTGCGTTCCAATTACGGCCTAATTGGAATGCAATTACGGCCTAATTGGA
>JAGAPR010000103.1 GCA_017623155.1 Prevotella sp.
ATCTGAGCGAAAAGAGTTAAATTTGCCATTGGAAGTAGATTTGGTAGAAGAGTTGGTCGCTCACTCTACTAATGTAGGCTTTTTTTGCCAAAGTGTCTACTTCCTTTTTCTTTTTATCACAATTTATTTAGGACAATATTGGCCATGCACAGTAACAGCTGCCGAAGCGAACGACACCACGGTAAACTATCAGGGACGAAAGTATGTTATCGGCACAAACGACACCGAGACCAAGATTACCGTATACGAAAAAGACTCCGTAAAGATAAAAGAGAGCATGTTTGCCGACGGCAACAAGATAGGACGTACATACGTAAGTTCACCCTTTGCAGGCAATGACGAATTACAGTCAATGAAATTCAAGCCCATGTTACCTACATTCTGGCTCGGTTCAAACATCCTCAAAGGCGGACTTTTTAAGAGTGGCGACAAGACCGGTGCCAAATTCGGAGGCTCGTTTGAGGCTGGCATCACACCGCTGAGAATGGCTATACCTCTCGACAAAGCCAAGACTTTCGGTATAATATCCGGCGCACAACTCGTATTCTCACGCTATTGCTTCGACAAGAATTTCGGCATGAGAATGAGCGACGGACTCGTGGACGCGTCGAAAATTCGGCCGTGACGGCAAACAATATGTTTTTCGGAGCACTCCGAGTGCCATTGCTTCTGAGTATACAGGAGCCGGAGATGCCGGCGCGGTGTCGGTGGGTCTGTCGTTCGAGGCACGCACAAACGCCAAATACAACTTCGCTTCGACCGACAACATGACCGGTGTTCCGGATTATCTGCGCCTCAAAAGGTTCGGTATCAACTTTGAGACCGGAATGGAATTTGG
Source organism: Prevotella sp. (assembly GCA_017623155.1). Classification (GTDB taxonomy): domain Bacteria; phylum Bacteroidota; class Bacteroidia; order Bacteroidales; family Bacteroidaceae; genus Prevotella. Next base: position 839 of record JAGAPR010000103.1, read on the forward strand.
CATGATAACCGTGGGAGGAACAATCGGTATGACACCACTATTCAAGACTACCGACGGTTTCAAACCGTCGATATGCACGATAACGATAGGCATAGACCTGCTCAAAACATACCGTTTTGCAGGCAGACACAAGTCAAAAAAGGCATACTAATATTTTGCTCTCTCCGTATTTTGATGTAACTTTGCGGGCAAATACGTATTTTTCACCTAACTTTTAAAGTATAAGGCATGATTCTTTTTTTCAAGACTCCGCAGAAGAGCATAATCGCAACCGAGGCAAATCATCGGTTGAACAATGATGAAATCAGCGAACTTTGCTGGCTTTACGGCAACGCCGAGCCGGTAAATGCCGACAGTATGAACGGTTTTTTCATAGGCCCGCGCCGCGAAATGATAACACCATGGAGTACAAATGCCGTAGAGATTACACAAAACATGAATCTCAACGGCATTTCTCGTATAGAGGAATTCTTCCCCGTAGACTCGAAAGAGGCCGAACACGACCCGATGTTACAACGAATGTACGACGGACTTGACCAAAATGTGTTCTCCGTCGACCTCGCCCCGCAACCGATAAAGCATGTCGACAACCTCGAAGAATACAACGAGCAAGAGGGTCTCGCGCTCTCGAAAGAAGAGATAGAGTACCTTCACAAGATAGAGAAAGAGCTGGGACGACCGCTCACCGACTCCGAAATTTTCGGCTTCGCACAGATAAACTCCGAGCACTGCCGCCACAAAATATTCGGCGGAACGTTTATCATCGACGGCAAAGAAATGGAGTCGAGCCTCTTCGCGATGATAAAAAAGACAACCAAGGAAAATCCCAACAAGATATTATCAGCATACAAAGACAATGTGGCATTCGCCCAAGGACCGGTCGTAGAGCAGTTTGCCCCCGCCGACCAGACCACAAGCGACTACTTCATCATCAAGGATGTGGAGAGCGTTATCTCGCTGAAAGCCGAGACACACAACTTCCCCACCACCGTAGAGCCGTTCAACGGAGCGGCCACCGGTACGGGAGGCGAAATCCGCGACCGTATGGGCGGCGGCACAGGCTCATGGCCCATCGCCGGCACGGCCGTATACATGACATCGTATCCGAGACTCGCGGAAGACGAATTGTCCGGCAAATGTGACAACGATTGGGAAAAGATACTGCCCGTACGCAAGTGGCTCTACCAGACACCGGAGCAGATTTTGATAAAAGCTTCCAACGGAGCGAGCGACTTCGGCAACAAGTTCGGCCAACCGCTGATATGCGGTTCACTGCTCACTTTCGAACATAGCGAGGACAACGAAAAGTATGCTTACGACAAAGTGATAATGCTTGCAGGCGGCGTTGGCTACGGAACGAAGCGCGACTGCCTCAAAAAAGAGCCGCAGACGGGCAATAAAGTAGTGGTCGTCGGCGGCGACAACTACCGCATCGGACTGGGCGGCGGCTCGGTATCGTCGGTAGATACGGGCCGATACTCAAACGGCATCGAGCTTAACGCCGTACAACGTGCCAACCCGGAGATGCAGAAACGCGCCTACAATCTCGTCAGAGCATTGTGCGAAGGCGACGTAAATCCGGTGGTAAGCATCCACGACCACGGCTCAGCCGGACACCTCAACTGCCTCAGCGAGCTTGTCGAGGAGTGCGGCGGGCGCATAGACATGACCAAACTGCCCATCGGCGACAAGACCTTGTCGTCGAAAGAGATTATCGCCAACGAGAGTCAGGAGCGCATGGGACTGCTCATCGACGAGAAACATATAGAGGAAGTGCGCAAGATTGCAGAGCGCGAACGCGCCCCGATGTATGTTGTCGGAGAGACAACGGGCGACGCTCACTTCTCATTCGTGCAGGGCGACGGCATCAAACCGTTCGATCTCGATGTGGCACAGATGTTCGGTCACTCGCCGAAAACCGTCATGACAGACTCCACCGTGGAGCGCCATTACGCAAACGTGGAGTACTTGAACGAGAAATCTTCATTAGACAAATATCTCGACGGTGTGCTCAGGATCGAAGCCGTGGCTTGCAAAGACTGGCTTACCAACAAGGTCGACCGCTCGGTGACGGGAAAGATAGCACGCCAACAGTGTCAGGGCGAGATACAGTTGCCGTTGAGCGACTGCGGCGTGGTGGCTCTCGACTACCGTGGCCGCAAGGGTATCGCCACCGCACTCGGCCACGCTCCGCAGGCCGGATTGGCCTCGCCGGAAGCCGGCAGCATGCTTTCCGTGGCCGAAGCGCTGACAAACATCGTGTGGGCACCGCTATCGGAAGGACTCGACAGTGTGAGCCTTTCGGCCAACTGGATGTGGCCCTGCCGCTCACAAAAGGGTGAAGACGCGCGCCTTTACAGTGCGGTCAAGGCTCTTTCCGACTTCTGTTGCGCAATTCAGGTGAACGTGCCGACAGGCAAGGACTCGCTGTCCATGACACAGCAATATCCCAACGGCGACAAAATAATAGCCCCGGGAACGGTTATCGTGAGCGCGGGCGGTGAAGTGAGCGACGTGCGCAAAGTGGTATCGCCGGTATTGGTGAACGACAAGAACGCCTCTCTCTACCACATAGACTTCTCGTTCGACGAGCAAAGACTGGGCGGAAGCGCGTTCGCGCAGAGTCTCGGCATCGTGGGCGACGATGTTCCCACGGTGAAAAATCCCGAGTATTTCCGCGATGCTTTCCTCGCCGTTCAGAAGATGATAGACAAGGGATGGATCATGGCAGGCCACGACATAAGTGCCGGCGGACTGATTACCGCACTGCTTGAGATGTGCTTCGCCAACACGAAAGGCGGCATGCGGATAAACCTGCACAACCTTTGTGCCAACGGAGACATCGTAAAGACACTCTTCGCCGAAAACCCGGGAGTGATTGTCGAGGTGTCGGACGAGCACAAGGACGACTTCCGCACGTTCATGGAAGAGAACGGTATTGGCTTCGCGAAAATCGGTTTCCCCACACCGGACAACCGAAACATCACCGTGAAGCTCGGCGACTTCGAGCATGATTTCGATATCGACGCGCTCCGCGATACATGGTACAAGACCTCATATCTGCTCGACCGCAAGCAGAGCATGAACGGTTGCGCGGCCGAGAGATACGCCAACTACAAGCGTCAGCCGCTCGAAATGAAGTTCGACAGGAGTTTCACAGGCCGTCTTGCTCAGTACGGCATCGACCCCGACCGCCGCACTCCGACGGGCATCAAGGCCGCCATCATCCGCGAGAAAGGAACAAACGGCGAGCGCGAGATGGCATATTCGCTGTATCTCGCAGGCTTCGATGTGAAAGACGTGACAATGACCGACCTCATCAGCGGCCGCGAGACGCTCGAAGACATCAACATGATCGTGTTCTGCGGAGGCTTTTCAAATAGCGACGTGCTCGGCTCGGCGAAAGGATGGGCGGGCGCGTTCCTCTTCAACCCGAAGGCGAAAGAGACGCTCGAGAAGTTCTATGCACGCAAGGACACCCTCTCGCTCGGCATCTGCAACGGCTGTCAGCTCATGGTCGAACTCGGATTGCTCAACGGCAAACCGACCGCCGACATCAAGCAGATACAGATGAAACACAACAATTCGCACAAGTTTGAGAGCAGCTTCGTGAGTCTTGCCATCCCCGAGAACGACAGCGTCATGTTCCGTTCGCTCGCCGGCAGCAAGCTCGGTATATGGGTCGCTCACGGCGAGGGCAGGTTCTCTCTGCCCGGCGATGAGACACAATACAACGTGGTAGCCAAATACAACTACTCCGAATATCCCGGAAACCCGAACGGCAGCGACTTCGCCGTGGCGGGAATATGCAGCGCCGACGGCCGTCATCTGGCCATGATGCCCCATTTGGAGCGCGCCATATTCCCTTGGCAGAACGCATGGTACCCGGCCGACCGCCGCAACGATGACGTCACTCCGTGGATAGAAGCATTCGTGAACGCGAGGGAGTGGGTGATAGATGCAAAAAGGTAAGCCTTTTGCTTTTAGATGTTAAGGAGTTAAAAGGAGTTATGCAGGCGATGCCTGCATAACTCCTTTAATTCCTTTAACTTCTCTAACTCCAAAACAAAATATCCTAATAAAAATGCTCTTCAAATCGTTCAAAGTCTTTTTCAAAATAGGACTGTTCACTCTCGGCGGCGGATACGCCATGATACCGCTGATAGAGAAAGAAGTGGCCGAGAAACACAAGTGGATGACGCGCGAGGAACTCCTCGACGTGATAGCCATAGCACAAAGCTGTCCCGGGGTGTTTGCCATCAACGTGAGCACATTCGTGGGCTACAAGCTGCACAAACTGCGCGGAGCACTCTGCGCCACGCTCGGCACCGCCCTGCCCTCGTTTATCATCATCCTGCTGATAGCAATGTTCTTCCGCCGTTTCCAAGACAATGCCGTCGTGGCGGCCGCCTTTCGCGGCATACGGCCCGCCGTCGTGGCACTTATCGCCGTGCCAACGTTCAACATGGCGCGCAGCGCACGCATCACCCCCGCCAACTGCTGGATACCCGTCGGCTCGGCATTGGCGATAGCGGCACTCGGCGTATCGCCAATAGCGATAATCATAGCGGCAGGAGTGTGCGGCTGGGCCTACGGCAAACTGACCATGCCTCCCACCAAACATCGCAAGATACGGAAGAACAGATAACACCCAAAAACACCGAGCTATGATTTTCATACAACTTTTTACCACATTCTTTATAATAGGGCTCTTCGGTTTCGGCGGAGGATACGGCATGCTGTCGCTCATACAGACGGAAGTGGTGCACAACCACGGCTGGATGACGACTTCCGAATTTACCGACATAGTGGCCGTGAGCCAGATGACACCCGGTCCGATAGGCATCAACAGCGCCACATACTGCGGATACACAGCCGTGCACAACGCCGGACTATCCGAGCCGCTCGCCGTTCTTGGCAGCCTAACGGCCACCGTCGCCCTCATGCTGCCATCGCTGATACTCATGATAATCATCAGCCGAATGTTCCTCAAATACATGAACACGCCGATGGTGCGCACCGTTTTCGCCGCGCTGCGCCCCGCCGTCGTCGGACTTCTCGGTGCCGCCGCGCTGATGCTTCTCACGGCCGACAACTTCTCCACGCCGTGGCAAAACCCGTGGCAGTTCTTCGTCAGCGTGGCACTCTTCGCCGCCACATTCGCGGGAACAATGTACATCAAGATAAACCCCATACACATGATAGCGTGCAGCGCCGTGGCCGGTATCGTACTGCTGTATTGAAAACATCTGTATATGAGACAAACAATTTCATCCATCCTCGCCGTTATCGCCGTCACGGCTGCCGGGCAAACCGTAAAAAACACCGACAAACCGATGGTGCACGACCCAGTTATCGCCATGCAAGACGGCACTTTTTACATGATGAGCACAGGGCACGGCCTACAACTGGCCACATCGGAAGACATGAACACATGGACTGTGTGGAGCCATACCCCGGTGCTCAGCCACATTCCCGAATGGACCCACGACTCGGTGCCCGGATTTAAAAGCCACGTATGGGCACCGGACATCATACGATTCAGAAACAGATGGTGGCTGGCATACAGTTGTTCGACGTTCGGAAAAAACACGTCGGCAATAGGACTCGCCTCGACAGACAAGCTCACAGTGCCCGACAAAAACGGCGGCAAGGGCACACAGTGGAGAGACGAAGGCACATTAGTGTGCTCAAAGGGCGGCCGCGACAACTGGAATGCCATCGACCCGAACTTCATAATCGACGAAAACGGCAACCCGTGGCTCACATTCGGCTCGTTCTGGGACGGCATACAGCTCGCGCCACTCGACTCAACGATGCACATCGCCTGCCGCGACAGCATACGCACGATAGCCCGACGCAAAACAACCGGACGGGCAAACCCGATTGAAGCACCGTTCATTTTCCGCCACGGAGACTACTACTATCTCTTCGTGTCATGGGACTATTGCTGCCGCGGAATGGAAAGCACATACAAAGTGGCGGTGGGACGCAGCCGCACAGTGACAGGCCCGTATATCGACCGAGACGGGCGAGACATGCGCGACGGCGGCGGCACAGTATTCTTTGAAGGCGACAAGCGGCAGTTTGAAGCCGCGGGACACAGCGCCGCATATAATTTCGGAGACCAAGACATATTTATATGCCACGGATACAGCATCGCCGACAACGGCGCTTCGATACTCGTGCGGCGCAATATGGAATGGACAGCAGATGGATGGCCGCAATTGAAAGCCCGCTAATCCTCATTTTAACATTATTACCGGATATGAATGAAAAAACTACACCAACTTGGTGGAGAAATATCTTTTTACCCTTAAAACTCTTGCAATCCGCTTAAGAATTTTGTATCTTTGTATAATACTAAATACAAAGCCATGAAAAGAACAAACAAAAATACGACAAAATTTATGATTTCCAACTCTCAAAACCGTATATTTATGCAATATGACACACCCCGAATTTTTGATACGCAGATAAAAAAGTGCCGACGACGATGACGACACACATATAATATATGCAACTTCTCCGCCCCTCGGGGAGGCCGGGAGGGGCTTCTTGCGGGCTTGCGGCGAGGCTTCCGACACACGTTGTCGGGAGCCTCGCCGCTTTTTTATGCGCATCATTTCACCCTGCAACGAGGTATTAATTACCCGACAACGAGATATTAACTCCGCCATAACGGGATATTAACTCCACGGCAGTTAATACTTAATTATCCCGCAGTTAATATTTAATTGCCTTGCAGTTAATATCCCGTTACAGTGGAGTTAATATCCCGTTGCAAATCAGTGCAATATCGGCCTTACAGCAATCAAAAATATATCAAAAATCAAAGTCGATTTTCTTGTTTCATTACATATTTCAAACCGCGACACATCCGATTTTGCATAAATATTCATTTTCACGAACGCCAAGATTTTTAAAGGTAAAAAACCGTAAACAAAAGTTAAAAAACGTGCTTGTCAAAAGATTTTCACATCCGTTTTTTTTTTTTTGAATTTTATTAACTACCTTTGTTCACAGAATTAAACGAATCGAAACAACAAATCTATTAAATAATTAAAAACCAAAAACATGAAAAAGTTAATTATTCTTTTAATGCTCGTAACATGCGGAATAGGCATGGGATGGGCACAAACGACAATCGGACTCACGCAACCTCTTGACGAGACTGCGAAAACTGTCGGTGAAAAAACTTGGACCGGAATGGATAATGTGACCATCACAAAAGATCTTGGTTCAGCAATAAATGACAGAACCGATAATAAAAGCGTACAACTTAACGGTGTCGCATACAGCACGCCAAACGGATGTTGGAGGAAAACCGTGAATGGTTCTTACGATAATCAATATTTAGGATATACTTTATCTATAGCCAATGGATATTCTTTGTCCATATCAAAGGTAGACGCAAGAATATTAGTTGCAGACGATACTTATAATTGGTATGTGGAAATCCTTGATGCAACAAACAAGCAATTATATAAATCAAAAGAAAAAACAACAAAAAAAGCTTCGACCCAATCTTTATCTGAGACTGTTACTTTAACCGGTATAACAGGAACAGCCAAAGTTCGCCTATATGTAAAACAAGGAGGTTCGACAAAGTATTTCGTTGCAGACAAGCTAACTGTTCAAGCACAAGTTACTGTAGACGAACGTACTTCATATACAGTTACAACAAGTTGCAATCCCGAAAACGGAGGAACTGTTACTCCAAGCGGGGAAACTTCTTTCGTAGAAGGTAGCGATGTAGCACTTACAGCACAAAGCAATACAGGCTATAAATTTATCAATTGGACAATAGACGGTACAGAATATTCTGATAACCCCTATACAATATCAAGTATATCTGCCAACCACACAGCAGTAGCAAACTTTGAAGCTCTACCCAAAATATCTTTTGCAAAAGGCTCAGATGCAGAAATAATCGGAGATTTACCTGCTACAGATTACGTAGAAAAAGGACAATCCTACACTCTTCCCGTGGCTTATCATCTGACAAAGGGCGGACACACATTGACCGCATGGAATGACGGTACAAAGGATTATGCCGTAGGAGAACAAATAAATATCACCGGCGACATCACACTGACTCCGGTATTCACAGCAAACACCGTCGCTTTCGGAGATGCAGATGCAACAGTCAATTGGCCATTGTCACAAAACAACGGTGCTCCGTCTATTAAATGTGAGAAAGCCAAGATGTATTACGTACAGAGAGCTACAATCAATGGTACAGCCATTGACGCTGTAATGCACATCGATGCATCAAGCGGAAAATTCGACAATAGCTCAGATGTGACCCGCGCACAAGTAAACAGTGGAACTGTATTTACAATCCCGGCTTGCACAGGTATGGTTGTTACAATTACATGCACCGGCACTCCGGCTACAGATGCGTTCTCTTTCAATGGCAATAACGCCGATGCTGTTGATACAAAAGCAAAGACCATTACATATACATACACAGGAACTGTGAGCACCCTTACGATAATGGACATGGGCAAAAATCAATATCCGAGCATGTTGTCTGTAAAATATCCCGCTCCCAAATCCTATACCCTCGCAGCCAAAGCCGGTTACTATCACAGCCTGTACCTCGACTACAACGCTGTTATTCCTGAGGGCGTAACGGCATATACGGGAACACTGAACAGCGAAGAGACAACTATCAACCTGACAAAAATCGACGGCAATATAATTCCGGCAAACACCGGCGTTGTGGTAAAGGCCGATGCAGCAGGCGACAAAGTGTTTGAAGAAACAAGCGAAACTGCTACCGTGGATGCAGGAAGTCTGAAAGGTGTATTAGCAGAGACAGTGGCAACAGAGCTTGCACAAGAAAGCAAGGTTGTGCTCACCCTCGGTATCAACAGTGAGGGAACTTTTGGTTTCCGCAAGCCCGCCGGCGGCAAGATTGGCGCAAACAAGATATACCTGCTCGTATCCGAGGCTGCCGCAGCAAAAGGTATAAGCATGTCGTTCGACGACGAGACAACAGGCATCAGCGAGGTTAACACCGAAAACGCCGACAACAACGCAGCAACATACGACCTCACCGGCCGCCGCGTAAACGCCGGCGCAAAAGGCCTGCTCATACGCAACGGCAAGAAATTCATCGTGAAATAACAAAAATATCAATTAACGAATAAAAAGAAAAAGACATGAAAAAGTATATCAAACCGAATACGGAAATTCTCGATGTGGAAGTAGAGACACTGTTGGATAATGCCAGCCCGTTACCGGCAGAACCCGGCGAAGACAACATTGAGAACACATCCAAAGGCCACACTTTCGCCGGCTTCGACATCTGGGGAATGAACGAAGAAGATTAAAATGACGATATTGATTAGAACGTTTAGTTTTAATTAATGTGGTAAATACCACTTTTAGTTTAGGTCTGATGCCGCCGCTTGTGAAAGCGGCGGCATCTTTTTTGCCCGTATATTCCGCTTTACTTTCAACGCAAAAGACTTTTTCGAATATTGTCTGATTTGGATTTAGAATAAATTGTTATCTTTGCACGGTAAAACGCAATAATACAATAAGAATCCTTTAATTATCATATAGCGATGGCAAACAAACTCTGGGAAAAGAATTTTGAGGTAAACAGTGAGATAGAGCGCTTCACGGTGGGGCGCGACCGCGAGATGGACCTGTATCTGGCGCGTTACGACGTGCTCGGGTCAATGGCACACATCACGATGCTCGAAAGCATCGGGCTGCTCAATGCGGACGAGCTAAAGGCGTTGCTTGCCGAGTTGCGTCGTATATACGACGTGTGCGTGCGCGGCGAGTTTGAGATAGAAGACGGCGTGGAGGATGTTCACTCTCAGGTGGAGCTGATGCTCACCCGCAAACTCGGCGACATGGGCAAGAAGATACACAGCGGTCGGTCGCGCAACGATCAGGTGCTCGTAGACCTCAAACTGTTCATCCGCCACGAATTGAAAGAGATAGCCTTGGCCGTTAACGACCTTTTTGCCGAGCTGACGGCCAAGAGCGATGAGACCAAAGATGTGCTCATGCCGGGCTACACCCATTTGCAAGTGGCGATGCCCAGCTCGTTCGGCCTGTGGTTTGGCGCGCACGCGGAGAGTCTCGTCGACGACATGCTGTTTCTCCAAGCCGCTTATCGCATGGCCAACCGCAATCCGCTCGGGTCGGCAGCCGGATATGGCAGCTCGTTTCCCCTGAACCGTACGATGACCACCGAGCTTCTCGGGTTTGACTCGATGGACTATAACGTGGTGTATGCCCAGATGGGGCGCGGCAAGACCGAGCGCAACGTGGCTTTCGCCATGGCCTCGATAGCGGGCACGCTGTCGAAATTGGCCTACGATGCCTGCATGTTCAACAGTCAGAATTTCAGTTTCGTGCGCCTGCCGAAAGAGTGCACCACGGGCAGCTCGATAATGCCCCATAAGAAAAACCCCGACGTGTTTGAACTGATACGGGCCAAGAGCAACAAGTTGCAGGCACTGCCGCAGCAGATAACGCTGATAATGAACAATCTGCCCACGGGCTATTTCCGCGATTTGCAGATAATAAAGGAGGTTTTCCTGCCGGCGTTCGACGAGTTGAAAGACTGTCTGCGCATGGCGACATATATCATCAGCCGCATCGAGGTGAACCGCGACGTGCTCGACAACAAGATGTACGACCCGATGTTCTCCGTCGAGGAGGTAAACCGTCTGGCGGCCGCGGGCATGCCTTTCCGCGACGCTTACAAGAAAGTGGGTCTCGACATCGAGGCCGGCACGTTTGTGCCCAACCGCAACATCCGCCACACTCACGAGGGCAGCATCGGCAACCTGATGAACGACAGCATCAAAGCGATGATGGCCGGAATAATGAACGACTTTGATTTCGGGAAAGTGGAAGAGGCAGAAAGGAAAATTTTGAAACGATGTTCGGCGTTAAGCCGATTATAAAAAAGGAATGAATAAAGAGGCGTCTATGATACGAAAGATGTGGTTAGTGGCGGTGACGGCGGTGTTGTCGCTATGCGCATGCGACAAGGCGGAGGAAGAGTATTCGCGCGATTACCCGTGCGCGTTCGCTTTCAACACGCAGTTGCACGCCACGAGCATGCTGGCACGGGTGCTGGACAATCCCGGGTCGTTTGTGCGCGTGGATGTGCGCATGACGCAAGGCATACACCGGCTCACAATATCATCGAACAACGGGACGGACAAAGAAGAGATACCAATCACCACCGACAGGGAGAATTACAGAATTGGCAATGTGGGCGCGGCAAACAGTATCATCGTGGGCTGCTCGGTGTTTAACGGCCCGTGCGCTTACGACAGCCAATGCCCCAACTGCATCGTTACGGGCGGCGGCACCGGCACAAGCATCATGCTGACGTGGACGAACGGCGGACAGGCCGTGACCTGCGGCAAATGCAAGCGCAATTATGAACTGAACTACGACGGCCGACCCACCGACGGCCGACCGCTGATGCGCTACCGGGTAGGGTTTAACGGCAGTGAGATAACCGTGCATAATTGATTTTTTTGTAAAAACGTTTGGCCGTTACGATAAATAGCACTAACTTTGCATGCGCAAAAGCAATGCGGAAATAGCTCAGTTGGTAGAGCACGACCTTGCCAAGGTCGGGGTCGCGGGTTCGAGTCCCGTTTTCCGCTCCATACGCAATGGATGCCGCAATGGTGGAATTGGTAGACACGAGGGACTTAAAATCCCTTGGCCAGTGATGGCTGTGCGGGTTCGAGTCCCGCTCGCGGCACCATGGTTAAAGGTAAAAAAGTAAAAAGGTAAAAAAGCTGCGCTTAGAAACATGCCGCACGGTTTTACCTTTTTACTTTTTTACCTTTTTACCTTTTTACCTTTTTACCTTTTTACCTTTTTACTTTTTTACCTTTTTACCTTTAAAAGTCCTTTTTACCTTTAAAAGAAGTGAAATAAACGATGAAAATAGGTGTATAGTCGTTGCAGATGCTTATCTTTGCATAATAGTTAGGAATAACTTATAAAAAATAACAATATGCAGAAGAACAATCTATTATTACTCTCCGCAGCATCACTAATGTTGCTGTCGACATCGTGCTCATCGAAACTCGGAGCTCTGTCGTCTGATAATTTCAAGGTAGTGCCCGATCCGCTGGAAGCTCACTCCGGACAGGTGCCGGCAACGATAAACGGCATGTTCCCCGAGAAGTACATGAAGAAAAAGGCCGTGGTGACAGTAACACCCGAGTTGCGCTACGCCAACGGACAGGTGGCTCGCGGCACAAGTGCCACATTCCAAGGCGAGAAAGTGGAAGGTAACGACCAGACAATATCCTATCTCGTGGGCGGAAACTATACGATGAAGACCAACTTCAAGTATGTGCCCGAGATGCAGAAGAGCGAGATGTATCTCACTTTCGATGCCCGCGTGGGCAAGAAAGAAGTGGAATTGCCGGCCGTCAAGGTGGCAAACGGCGTTGTAGCCACATCGGAGCTTTACAAAACCACAGTGTCTACGGCTGAAAGCAGTATCGCCCCCGACGCATTCCAGCGCGTCACTCAGCAGAAACAGGAAGCGAACATCAAATTCCTCATCCAGCAGGCCACGCTGCGCAAGAGCGAGTTGAAAAACAACTCGGTGACGGAATTCGTGAAATTACTCAAAGACATCAACGCAAATCAGGAGGGACTGATATTAAACAATGTTGAGGTATCGGCCTACGCATCGCCCGACGGAGGATTTAAGCTGAACGAGAAACTGGCCGACCAGCGTCGACAGACATCAGAGAAATACGTGCAGCAGCAGCTGAAAGGAGCCAAACTCGACGCTCCGGTAGACGGCGGCTACACGGCACAAGACTGGGAAGGCTTCCAAGAGCTCGTCAAAGCATCGGACATTCAGGACAAGGACGTGATACTGCGGGTGCTTTCGATGTATAAAGACCCGGAAGAAAGAGAGCAGCAGATAAAGAACATCAGTCAGGCATTCCGCGAGCTTGCCGACGGTATTCTGCCCGAGTTGCGCCGCGCCCGACTGACAATCAACTACGAGGTTGTGGGCCGCGATGACGAGCAGATAATGACACAACTCGCCGCAGACGCCAAGCAGCTGAGCGTGGAAGAGATGCTCTATGCAGCCACTCTGCCCGAAACAGCGGCCGAGCAGGAGGCCATCTACAAGAAAACCACCGAGGTATATCCCAACGACTGCCGCGCTTACAACAACATAGCAGCATTGGAAATGGCAAAAGGCAACTATGCCGAGGCCAAGAGCTACATAGCAAAGGCGACAGCCATCAACGCAAACAGCGCCGAAGCAAACGTAAACCTCGGTCTCATAGCACTTAAAGAGGGTAACCTCGCAGCAGCCGAAAGCCATATAGCAAAAGGTATCGGCGCGGCAGGATATGCCGAGGCACTGGGCAATCTGCACCTCGCACAGGGCAATTACGCACAGGCCGAGCGCGACTTCGGCAATGTAAACTCCAACAGTGCCGCACTGGCGCAAATACTGAACAAGAACTATGCCGCTGCCGGCAACACGCTGAACAACGTGAAAAACGCCGACGGCATGACCTCATACCTCAAAGCCGTGCTTAACGCTCGTCAAGGAAACAACGCCGCAGCAGCCAACGCTTTGCGCGATGCCGTGGCCAAAGACGCGTCGCTGGCCAAATATGCAGCCGCAGACCTTGAACTAATGAACGTCAGCAAATAAGGCAGATGCGGTTTACCGGATTTTTATTGCTCACCCTGATATTGGCATCTTGTGGCACCGAGAGCGGTCGTTTCCGTTTCGAAGGACGCTTCAGAAACCTTAATCAGGGTGAGTTTTATGTATATAGCAGATACGGAGCGGCCGACGGAATGGACACAATAAAGGTTGCCGACGGCCGTTTCGCGTATGAGACAAGTCTTGACCGCCCCGCCACATTCGTTATCTTGTTTCCCAATTTTTCGGAACAAGCCGTGTTCGGAGAGCCGGGAGCCACGGTGACAATAAGTGGCGACGTGTCGAACTTGAAAGAGATAGAGATCGAAGGCACGGACGACAACGAGTTGATGACCGATTTGCGAATGCGGATAAACAAGTTATCGCCGCCGGAAATAGGCACTGCCGTAGATGAGTTTGTACGGGAGAACCCCGCATCGCCGGCCGGAGTGTATGCCGTCGAGCGTTATCTCATCATGAACGGAAACCCCGATTACAGGAAAGCATACGAGCTTGCGACCCTGATGCGCAAGGCGAACAATGCCGACCGGCGTCTGCCGGAACTTTGCAAACAGCTGAAAAGTCTCCAATCATCGCAAAAAGGGAATACGGTTGCCGACTTCTCGGTCACGGGTACAAACGGTATAAAAGTAAGCAAAGCCGACATGAAGAGCAAGGTGAACATCGTTTGCCTGTGGGCATCATGGAATTACGACAGTCAGACCATGCTGCGGCGCGTCAAAGAGCTGAAAAAGAAACACGGGAAAGACATCTCCGTGATGAGCATCAGCGTAGACGCCCGGGCAGAATCCTGTGACAACGCGTTGCGACGCGACTCCATCGACTGGCCTAACGTGTGCGACGGCAGGATGTGGGACACGCCTGTGGCAGCCCGTCTGGGACTTTCCACCGTGCCGGGAAACATCATGTTTGACGCCAAAGGCAAGATAATAGCCCGTAACCTTACATCCAAGGAAATTGAAGAGAAAACAGAATTCACACTGAAATAAAACAAGACGATGCTCGTAAAAACATACTGTGCGGCCGTGCCCGGGCTTGACGCCATAACCGTGACGATAGAAGTCTGCATGTCGCGTGGAGTGATGTATCATCTCACCGGGCTTGCGGATGTCGCCGTGAGAGAGAGTCACGACCGCATTGTCGCGGCTCTTCAAAACAACGGATATAAGTTTCCCGTAGCGGATATCACGGTAAACATGGCTCCGGCCGATATCCGCAAGGAGGGAAGCGGATACGACCTGCCGTTGGCGATAGGCATACTGGCCGCCAACGGAAAAATCGATGCGGAACGACTCGGCGACTATATGATGATAGGCGAGCTCGGACTCGACGGGCGACTGCAACCCGTGCGCGGGGCGTTGCCTATCGCCATCAAGGCAAGAGCCGACAGGTTTAAGGGACTTATAGTGCCGAAACAAAACATACGCGAGGCCGCCGTGGTGAACAATATCGACGTATACGGCATGGAGAACATCGCCGAAGTGATAGCGTTCTTCAACGGTGACACCTCGATAAGCCCCACGGTGACAGACACCCGAAAGGAGTTTTACGAGCGTCAGAGCTCTTTTGAACTTGATTTTGCCGATGTCCGCGGGCAGGAAAGCGTCAAACGGGCACTCGAAGTGGCAGCCGCCGGTGGTCACAACCTTATAATGATTGGCCCGCCGGGCAGCGGAAAGTCAATGATGGCCAAACGGTTGCCGTCTATTCTCCCACCATTGTCGCTCTCCGAAAGTCTGGAAACGACGCAAATTCACAGCGTTGCCGGCAAACTCAGCCGCGACACGTCGCTGATAACGCAGCGGCCGTTTCGCGCTCCACACCATACAATATCGCAGGTGGCACTTGTCGGCGGCGGACAAAATCCCCAACCGGGAGAGATATCGCTCGCGCACAACGGCGTACTCTTCTGCGACGAGTTGCCGGAATTTAACCGCACGGTGCTCGAAGTGATGCGCCAACCGCTCGAAGACAGGCGCATCACCATATCGCGAGCCAAATATACCGTCGAATATCCATGCTCGTTCATGTTTGTCGCCTCCATGAATCCCTGCCCGTGCGGCTATTACGGCGACCCGACGCATCGCTGTGTGTGCTCTCCCGGGCAGATACAACGGTACATGAACAAGATAAGCGGCCCGCTGCTCGACCGCATCGACATACAGACCGAGATTACTCCCGTGCCGTTCAACGATATCTCAAAGGGCGCGCCGGGCGAGCCGAGTGCGGCAATACGCGAGCGTGTTATCGCGGCGCGCCATATTCAGGAGCAGCGGTTTAAGGACTGTAAAGGAATACATTGCAATGCCCAGATGACCGAACGGATGCTGCACCGGTATGCCGAGCCCGACGCTTCATCGCTCGATATGCTCCGCATGGCCATGGAACGCCTATCGCTATCAGCCCGTGCATACAGCAGAATACTGAAAGTGGCCCGCACTATTGCCGATCTTGAAGGCTCCGCGAATGTGCAGTCTCATCATCTCGCCGAGGCCATCGGCTACCGTAATCTCGATCGCGGCGACTGGGCCGAGAGAGGAGTATGATGTTTTAATATCGATAAACCAATGTTTAATTCATATTATGATAGATGAGATTTTAAAGTACAACAAGGATTTTGTCGCCTCAAAAGAATATGAGAAATTCGTAACATCGAAATTCCCCGACAAGCGTATTGCCATTGTCACTTGCATGGATACGCGGCTTGTGCAACTTTTGCCTGCCGCTTTGGGACTTCGCAACGGCGACGTGAAGATAATAAAGAACGCCGGAGGCACCATCACCAACCCGTTTGACTCCACAATGCGGTCGCTTCTCGTGGCTGTTTACGAGCTCGGAGTCAATGAGATAATGGTTATCGGGCATACCGGATGCGGAGTGCAGGGCATGAATGCCGCCGAGATGCTGCACCTCATGCGGGAGCGCGGTATCAGCGAAGAACATATCACGCTGATGCGCCATTGCGGAATAGACCTCGACAGTTGGCTCCACGGATTTGAGGACAGCACGGACGCGGTGCTCGAAACGGTAGACCTCATATCTAATCACCCACTGATGGCCGCCGACGTGCGTGTGGCAGGATACATAATGGACTCCACCACGGGCGAACTGACCACTCTTTAATACGGCCGCTAACAGGCTTGTTCCTGTTACCAATTCATTATAACAACGCAAAAGCGGGCACGCCACTGTATCTTGGCGTGCCCGCTTTTGCGTTGCTATGCAATTCTATTTGTATATTCTCTTATCCACTTTGCAACTTCCGTCTGAGTAAATTCGCTTCTCTATGACGAATCCTTTGGCTGCATTCACCTTTTGACCGTTTGCATTCATGCGGATAACGGATATTGGTGCGGTATAATCTTTGCTGCAGGCAGGGTTGCTTATTCCGTCTTCCTGTTTCTTTTCGGCAGCGAGTCTGAGTTGTGCGTGCACGTTATAGTATGCCGGTTTCGGTTTCAGATTACTGTCAAACAGTAGCGGTTGGTTTTGTCTCCATGAGTGATTGTCGGAAATTCCCCATACCAACATCGACGGGCAATTATCGTTTCTGAGGAATACACGCGTGATGGCTCCGTATTCTTTTGCCTGCATGTCGAGCGCATCCGACGCGTAAGGATTGGCCAAAGCGATGTCAAGCTCAGTGATAATGCAGTTCATGTCTATCCCGGCATAGCGCATTATGTTCTTTTCCAGTTTGAGAGTGTCAAGTTCTCCCGTTGTCAGGTGGCATTGCAATCCCACTCCGTCAATAGGCAATTTCGATGCTTTCAGTCTCTTGACGAGGTTGAAGTAGGCCTCGGTTTTTGTCGCGCCCATGAATTCCGCGCCATATTCGTTAATGTACAATTTGGCTTCCGGGTCGGCCTGATGTGCCCATACGAACGCCGAGTCGATAAATTCCTCTCCGATGTATGTTGCCCATATCGACGGCCTCAGCTTGTAAGCGTCGGGATTTGTGCGCACGATGCTCTGGTCGTCGTCGAGAACTTCGTTGCAAACATCCCATTCACGGATTTTTCCTTTGTAGTTGCCCACAACGTTGAAGATATGATTTTTCAATATGTCGAGCAACTCGCGCTTGGTGAAATTGTTGTCGTTCTTCTTGCCGTCCTTGCTTACCCATGTCGGAACTTGCGAGTGCCAAGCGAGGGTATGTCCGCGCACTTCCTGCTGATATCTGTCGGCCACCCACATCACGGCATCCGCGCCGCCATAGTTGAAGTTGCCCTGACTCGGTTCGGTGGCGTCGAACTTCATTTCGTTCTCGCCCACGACAATGTTAAACTCTCGTCCGGCCAGTCCGGCTTCGTTGTCGTCACGACTGCAATCATAGCGATAGCTTGCCACGGCCACACCGATATTTTTGCCCAGTTTGTCAGCGTATGTGCGCAGCGGAGTATTGTCTGTCATGTCTGCTGTCCAGTCATCATCGGGATATTCTCCCTTGTTGCCCGTGTCGTCATCATCGTCTTCCACATCGCCCTGTCCGCTGTAATCGAGCGATGTTACTTTTGCCACGATGCTGTAAGAGCCGTCTGCGCCCTCACGTTGCTCCACAACCCAAGTGTATGCCTTGGGATAACGGTAGCGGAAGCTCCATTCATTGTTGTCTTTCTTCGTTGTCACGAGCAGTGTCACCTCGTCATTCACCGCCAATTCGGCATCTTCCGTGAGCGCGATTGTCAGTCGCGGTGTCTTGTCCGAGTCTTCAAAGTCCTGTGTTTTGTTGTTATATGCCAGCGTGCCTGCCACTTCGAGTTTGTCGTGCTCTCCGGCGTTCTTCACTCTGCAAATGATATTTGCTTCGGGATGCAGCGTGATGTTTACATTGGAAGCGGTCGCGGTATAGTTGGCGAAGTGCAATGTGCCGGGCGAAGTGCTGCCCGGGCACACGTTTCCGTATACTTCCGTATTTGCGGCCACGTTACCGTTTCCGGCCAGTGTGGCACCCTTGAATACGAGAACTGTGCCGCTTGCTCCTGTTGCTCCGCTCTTTTTACCCTCTCGTGCCGCCGCGGCATCGTTGTCGACGAGCAGCTTTCCGTCGAGCAGACGTATGCCGGCACTGATGTTATTGTCGTTTCCGGTAATGGCGTATGTACCTTTTCCTTCCTTTATCAATCCTACTTTGTTGCCTTCGCTCGATGCGTTTATCTTTCCCGCGAGCACGGCGTCGGAGTTGTTTCCTCCCACAATATAGTAAGAGTTGGCAGAACTATTCTTGTAGTAACCATCAAGCACGCTGCCCGCTTCCGTGTTCAGTCCGCCAATTCTGAGTCCTCTCGTGCCCGATTCCACAGCTATTGTGGCTCCATCGTGCAGCGTGACATTACTGTTTGCCAACATTTCGTTCATCCGGGATGCTTCGAGATTGTCGGGTTGGAAAGTACCGCTGCTCATCAGCAGACCGTAAAATCCGCAATTGTTCTTTATTTCCTTGTACGGGAAAACATGTATGTCGCCCGTCATTCCGCTCCAATCCGGATATGTGGAACCTTTGCTCTGCTGTGTTCCCATGTACGAACGTTCGCCGCCGGAGTATATGTTCAGCGTTCCGCCGCCGACCACTTTGCCCGTCCATTCCGTGTATCTTGAAGTGCGCACGTTTGCCGTTTGCCCTGTCGGTATATATATATTGTCCGAAATGTTCTTGTAAGAGCTTGACGTGTTGTCCACGCAATAGTCGAGCGTCTCTCCGTCTTCCGGAGTGATGTAGTCATCATACTCACCCACCAGCTGTATGTTGTCGATGTAGAAATCGGAGTCGCCGTGGTGTATTCCCAAGCGGATTTTGTCCGATTGGTTGTCTTCGGAAGCGGCTTTCATGACATACGACTTTGTCTGCCATACCTCTTTGTCTCCCTGATACGGATAGCCCTCGTCGCGATAAACCTCCTGTGTTCCGATGAACACTGCAAATTGTTTCCAGTCGTCGGCCTCTCCGGCACTACGATACAGATTGTATCTCACTGTGGGATAGCGGTCTGTGAGTGCCTTGCCCCTCAGTTCTGTCGGCAAAGTAAACTCCGGATGGCATCCCCAGTTTCTCAATACTATGTGCAACACCTTGTTGTTCGGGTTGGTGGGGTCGGCCACCACTGTGGCCGTCGAGGTTATGGCGGCACCGTCTGTCTGCCATAACACCCATTCGGTACCAACCGGATAGTCTTCAAAATCGCATACTGTCAGTGGTGCGGCACATGTATTTCCATACCATGCCGTCATGGCTGTAGCAATCAATCCAAATACTTTTTTGATCATGATCCGATAAATGGTTTTGGTTGTTAGTAATATTTATAGTCTGTAATTTGACATGCAATCAATCGTACAAATTTACTTGTTTTTTCTTTAAATACCAAAAAAAAGCGGTGTGATGAAGACAAAATGCCGTATAAAGAGGCTTTTTTTTGTTCTTTATTGATATTTTGAGTAATTTTGTCTGTTTATGAAATAGTAATGACTAATGAAGAATAGTATGTTTCCTGAGGATATAGAACTGATAGTGTTTGATGCCGATGACACTCTTTGGGACTGTCAATCGCATTTCGAAGATGTGCAACGGCGCTATTACGAGATGCTCTCACAATATGGCGATGCGGCCACGGTGGCATCCGGTCTGTTTGACACCGAGCGGGCAAACATGGAACTTTTGGGCTATGGCACAAAAGCATTCACCCTGTCGCTCGTGGAGAATGCCGTGCGTGTCAGCGGCGGCCGGGTGTCCGGTGATGTAGTCGGCGAGATTGTACGGATGGGTAAATCGTTGCTTTCCATGTCGGCCGAGCCGCTCGACGGGGTGCGCGACACATTGGAGCGGTTGTCGTCTTATCGCATGGCGATGTTCACAAAAGGCGAGCTTCTCGAGCAGGAGGGCAAGTTGCGGCGGTCGGGGCTTGCCGGTTTTTTCGAGCATGTGGAGATTGTTTCGTGCAAGACCGAACGCGAACATGCCGCGTTATGTGAACGAATGGGGGTCGTGCCTGAGCATGTTCTCATGGTTGGCAACTCGTTTCGCAGCGATATTGCTCCGGCGGTGACTGTCGGCGCATGGGCGGCTTATATTCCTTTTCACGTCACTTGGCAGTTGGAACATGCCGAAGAGTATGACCATGAGCGGATAATAAAGCTGTCGCACATTGCCGAGTTGCCGGCCATGTTGCCGGGCGCGCGGCGATAATATCGGCTGTCGGAGGTATGCATGACATATAAAAAAGATGCCGGCGCATTGAGTTCGAAAATCAAAACTCAATGCGCCGGCTTTCTTTATATAATGCCGTGCGGGCTTATTTTATGTATTTACGCCCGCCGATGATGTATATTCCCTTGCCTGCCTTATCAATGTCTGTGCCTATATAACGCCCGTCGAGGGTATAGATGCGCTTGTCGGCTATGTCTGTCGTTTCGGCTTTTATGTCTTCTATTCCGTCGGTATTGACAGGAACGACGAGCACTTCATCGAGGAAGAAGCGGTTTTTGGCTGCCCTGAACGTCAGTTTTATGTTGCCCTTGCCCGATATAGTGGCGCTACACTCGGTCCATTGGTTGGGAGCCATGGTGAAAACCGATTGGTCTATCGTTGCCTCTTCGCCAATTACAGTCACCGCGAGGTTCACTCCGTCACCTGTCCACGGCGCGGCTTTGAATGTCAGTTTGGCACTGCCGTCGATGGCTATCTCCGGTGTCGTGGTGTTTCCGTTTTGCAAGTTCGAGCCAAATTTCGCGCATTGGTTGGCTCCATACTTGTTTCCTCCGGTCCATCCGGTGTTGTCCGACACGAAAGAGCCTGCGCCGACACCGCTTCCCGACCATATATCATCGTTGCCGCCCTTGCCGAAACAGAGGTTGAACGACTCATAGAACAATGCTCCTTCCGGTTTTTCGGGAACGAGGTTTTCGTTCTTCTTCACCTCAAACGACACTGTCCCATCGTCGTGCTTGGTGATGTTGAGTATGGATTTGTTCATGAAATACGTGCCGTCCGTGTTCGCCGTATACAGCGATGTGTTCGGTGTCGTGCTTGTTGTGATGCAGTTTACCGAGCCGTACGGGAACGGGTCGCCCGCAAGATCTGCTACCGACGCGCTGCCGTCTCTGTTGTCCGCGTGAATGATTGTGCACCTCTGATGGTCGTTAAAATATGAGTTTGTGGTGCAGTTCACCATGTTGTTCGCCCATACAGCCTTGTTGAAGTCCACGTGCAGCACAAGCAGTCCCGAGCCGTACAGCTCACTGTCCCATCCTGTGCGCTGCCTGTTTTCAAACAGATAATACTCGTTGCTGTTGGCGTCGTTATACATTATATATGTCTCGCCGCCCTCGCTGAGTGCTTTCATGTCGGTTATCACCGTGTCGCCGGTAAGCACTGTCGGCTTTTTCCAGCCGCAGTACATGCGCTCGTAGCTTGTGTATGAGCACGGGGTGAACGCTCCGTTGAGGTGGCTTCCTGCGTCCATGACGTCCCACGGTCCCATTCCGAAGTTGCCGCCATACTGAGTGTCGTACATATCTGCCAGTCCCATGCAGTGCGAGAATTCATGACAGATAACGCCTATTCCTTCCATTTGCGTGTCGTTGCGCATCTCGTTGCTGCAAGCGTATGTATTCACGATGACTCCGTCAAGTCTTATGCCGTAGCCGAGTATCGACTCGTGAGGCCATATCGTGTCGTCTTCGCCGCCCGTTGCCTCGCCTCGTCCGGCATAGAGAATGAACACTTGGTCCACGGCACCGTCACCGTCCCAGTCGTAGTTGGCGAAGTCCACCTGCTCGTCAACCTGCCGGCATGCGTTGGTAATCATGCTGCGCACGTTCAGGTCGATGGAGCCGTCGCTGCCGTTTGCTCCGTAATAGGCGTAGCCGTAAGGCATTTCCACCGGGCCCACCACGTCGAAATCTATTGTAAACTGTCCATCGCTTTGCTCGCGGAAGTAGTCTTGCACGCTACCCACGAACCCTTTGTCGCTCTTGAAATTCTTTTCGTTGGCTATCTTGTTGAAAAGTGCTTGGTCGTGGCCCTCTTTAAACTTTGTGTCGGCAAACTCCACGAGAATGATAAGCCCTTTCTTTGTTCCGGTGTATTCCATGTGGTCGCCGCCGATGGTCACTTTCATGGGTCCTTGCGCCGCTCTTCTTTTCATGCGCAGGGCGTTTGCTTCCGTTCTCAGACTTGCGGCTTTTTCGGCTATTGCCGTCTTGTTTGCGATTTCGTAGATGTCCGTTCCTTGCTTTTTCATGTATGCTCTACCGTCGGCTGCCTGCCAGTAGTGTCCGTATTCGTCGCCTCGCAGCTCCACTCTCACTTCGCTGCCGTCGGCCAACCTCACGGTTTTCCATATTCCGCGTTGTGCAGGAACGGCCATGGCGAGTGTCGTTGCAACGACAAACGACAGTGTCATAAACAATTTTTTCATATCTGTAGTCCTTTTATTTATAGATTAAATTATTCTGTTGCGGCGATGTTTGTAATATCACCGCTGCAATCTGCAAAGATAATGAATAATATTCATAATTACGAATTTTGAATGGTGATTTTTGAATGGTGAATGCCGACAACTCACCATTCAAAACACCGCCCTTATCGCGAACCAGCAGTGCATGAAGAATGTGGTTATCCGGCCGTAGTGTGTTTCCATTATGCGGTAGCGTTCTTTCAGAGAGTCGCCGTGGTGCATGGTCGTCTGGCCTTCGAGAGTGTAGTTTGTCAGCGTTGCGTGCGTGTTTACGAGCGGCAAATGCTGTCGTTCGGCTTCTTTCATCACTCTTATGCACCAGTCTACATCGGCCGAATAGCGATATTTCATGTCGTATGCGATACCTCGGGCAATGTCTGTTCTCGCATAAAACGATTGGTGGCACACGAGCATTCCGTGCCTGAACGACCGCCACGTGAGGCGTTCGGGAGGCGTGAGTCGCCGCCGACGCACGAACACTCCGTTGTCGTCCACGATGTCGGTGTCGCCGTATATCACGGCCGGCAGACGGCCGTCGCGTGTGATACCGGCCGTCGCGCAGGCCATTATCGTCGATACTGTCGATGCGTCGGGATAGAAGTCGCCGGCATTCAGAAACACGAGATAGTCGCCCGTGGCCATCGCGAGACCTTTGTTCATCGCGTCGTACAGTCCTTTGTCGGGCTCCGACACGATGACGATGCGGCGAATGCCGGTGAGGTCTTCACTGTTTTTACGGTATTTTTCGGCGATTTTCATCGTGCCGTCTGTCGACGCTCCGTCCACGATGATATGCTCGATGTTGTCATAATTCTGTGTGAGCACGCTCTTTACGGTGCGCGGGAGCGTGTCTTGCGCGTTGTAGGTGACGGTGATGATGCTTAGCTTTATCATGGTTTTTCAGGCTTTTTCGTTGATTAGCTCGTTGTAGATGTCGATGTATTTGCCCGCCACGGCACTTTCCGAGAACCGCCTGTGTGCCTCGTCGCGCAGTCGTTCTCGCGGTATGTCGGCCTTGAAACTCCAGTCAATGCCTGCGGCGAGATCGTCGGCAGATTGATATTCGGCCAAAAATCCGTTTTCCTTGTGTCTTATTATATCCGTCTGGCCGCTGTTGTTGAACGATACCGGCAGGCAGCCGCAGGCTTGGGCTTCTATCAGTGTCTGTCCGAATGTCTCGTATAGTGATGACGACACGAGGGCGTCGGCGGCCGAATATATCCGCGACAGCGCGCGCTCTCCGCTCACGGAGCCCACATGAAGATACTCTGTGGGCATGTCGTCGAGGATGCTTCTGTCTCTTATCGCTCCGAACAGCAACAGGCAGATGTCGCTCTTCGCATATCCGTGGCGGCCGACGAGACGCGCCAGTGCTTCTTTCAGAAAATGAAATCCTTTGATGGGGGTGTCTATTCGTGCCGCTCCGGAAGCCACGACATATTTGTTTTTTATTCCGAGCGCGGCACGGCATTCTTGTCGGTCGAGCACGGCAAACTTGCCCACGGACAGCGAGTTGGGGATTACATGCACCGGCATGCCTTGCAGCAGTGCGCCCGACCGGGCCCTGTCGGCCAGCCACCGGCTCACGGCCACGAAATGTATGTGCGCCCCGTCGAGCATCGCGCGCTTGCGGACGAATGTCCGATGGGCCAGATCGTGCCTGCCGGGAAAGCGCAACATGGGGCACTCGCGGCACTCTTCGGTGTACTTGTCGCAGGTGTGGGCATGGTGACAGATGGCCGTACACTCCCACATGTCGTGCATGGTCCATACTATCGGCTTGCCCGAATTGATAATCTTGCGTATGCCTTTCAGCGATAGCAGGCCTTGGTTTATCCAGTGCAGGTGTATGATATCGGCTTCTTTGAATTCCGGCGTTTGCGTGATGTCCACTCCGGCGCATGCCGTTGACACAGCAAAGAGATTTTTCCGGCTGAACAAATTGTTTATCCAGATGGCCGCGCGCTCGACGACAAACGCCGCCTTATACCGCATACGGCTGCCGCAAGAACTCACATACAGCGTGTCGGAATGCTTGTCGGCCACCAGCATGCGCGCTTTCACACCGTTGTTGTTCAGTGCTTCCGTCAACCGTTTGGCTGCCACGGCCGCACCGCCGGTGCTCTCACTCGTGTTCACTGTCAGTACTTTCATTGTCAGTATGCGTTTCTACCTTTTTACTTTTTTACCTTTTTACTTTTTTACCTTTTTACCATTGTATGTTGTCCGGCCGTCGGCCGAGTATCCGGCATATACTATCGTTGCCCTGCGGGGCGTGGATTCCCAATCGGCCTCACGGCTCAGCAACAGCGACACGGAACCTATCGTGAGCGTATTCGTCGCGGCGTCGAAGCTCCATTGGCGACCGTCGAACGGCGCGCCGCTCACCTTATGGTCGGCGCCGAGTGTTATCGTCACCGCCTCGCATTGCTTTTGGTAGGCGTAGGCAAGCGTGATGTTCTCCCATTCTCCCGCCAGTTCGCTCTCGGTAATAGCCGCTTGCGGCACGGCTCCGTAGCACTCGGGCATCACCACGGGCCACCCGTCGGCTGTCCAGAGCATGCGGCGCACCTGTCCCTGCATGATGGCATTGCTGTAAGCGTCGCCATACGCGTTGGCGGGGAGACGGCCCTGAGAGGCGTAATACCAGTTGCCCAGTCCGTCGTCGAACACGGCGCAGTGGCTGATGCCCACCCAGCCGTAGCCTTCCGAGAATTTATACGGATGCGTGAGCATGGGATAGGCCTCGCCGCCCGAGGCTGTGAGGTTGCGGCCGTCGATGCCGAAGTAAGGGCCGTCGATGCTCCGCGAGCGCGCCACACGGGTGTTGTAGGCCACGGAAAGCTCGTCGTAGGCCATGAACAGATAGTAATATCCGTCGCGATATATCACCTCCGGAGCTTCGGAGGCCTGCCAGCGGTCGCCCGACTTGCGGGTGTATATCAGTTTGCCGTATGCCGATATGTCGCTGCCCCACGGTTGCCCGAGTTCTTCGAGCGGCATGCCGGTGACGGGGTTGAGCCGCACGGCGGGAAATCCCGAGTGCCACGAGCCGTACACGAGCCAGTGCTCGCCCTCGGGGGTGATTATGTATGAGGGGTCGATGGCGTTCCAGCGGAAATAGCAGTTGGCCCAGTCGTCGGGACGCACGCCGAAGTTAAGGCCGCGGTCGGAGGCGTTGGTAATCACAAAACCGCGGTCTTTCCACGACGAGACGTCTGCCGGGTCGCTCGTTTCCATCAAGCCGATAAATGCCCTTTCGCTCCATGTGTCGGCTCCGTCGATGGTGCCGGGACAGGTGATGGCGTAGTACATGCGGTAAAGACCGCTCTCCACACGGCGCACGCAGGGTGCCCAGAAACCGAACTGACGGTCGTCGCCGAAGTCGGCCGTGCTCTCGCCAAGGCCCATTGCCGCGCGTATCTCGTTGAGTTTGGGCTTCACCCATTCCGGAAGCCGGGGCATGGTGGTGCCCAAAAATTCCCAATCCACGAGATTGCGCGAGCGCCGGCACATAAAATGCCCGTGGCCGTGGTGCACGTTTCCGAAGCTCGCGTCGGTGGTGTACATATAGAAGTATCCGTCGTCGGCACGCATCACGGTGGGGTCGTGCACGTTGGCCAAGTTCCATTTGCCGCGGTCGTTCCATCCCGAGAAACTCCTGTAGTAGTCGGAATATCCGGGGGCGGCATAGTGGGCGAGCCGCTTCTCGGGCGAGATGCCGCCAATTCTTTTAACCTCGCCGAGGGATTTACCGGCAAAGGTGTATCCGCCTGTCGGCGTGCCGGCAAACGAGATGCCGTCGCGCCCCCATATACTGTCGGTGTCACCGGCGGAGTTTTCCACCGCAAACTGTGCTCTCGCCGACGCGCATACGGCAAGCAGCATCGCGAATATCATTGCTTTTGCATTCATATACGAGTGTGTCTTTGTTATTTCTTTATGAACTTGACGGCCGTCGCGCCAGCCCGGAGGATATACATGCCGGAGGGCAACATGCTTACATTTATCTCTGACGTGCCGCCCGGCAACACGGCACCGAGAACGCGACGACCGGAGGCATCGACCACTGCCACCGGAGTGCCGGGGGCGCAGCCCGATATCGTCAGCGTGCGGTCGGCACGGACAGTAATCACAGGGCGAGTGCCGGAGGCCGGCATACTGCCAACGCCGGGATTTACGGTATATACGGGATATACATCGGTGATACCCGGAATGAGTGTACCGTCGGTGCAAACGATGGTGAAAGAGGCGTCGGTGTCCGAAGCGATGAGGAAACTGATGTCGCCCACCTCGGCAAGATAATTGCCATCGGCATCGCGCAACCACCACGTGTTCCCGTCGCCGGCCGACAACGGAAAGGCGCACAGGGCCGCAAGACAAAAGACAAGAATTCTTTTCATTTTCACATTATTATATATTATAATATCTCGCCTGACAATGCAGTCACACGGCAAAGATACTGATTTAAATCGAAAAGATGCGGTTTTAAAGGTAAAAAAAGTAAGAGCCCCTCTTAATCTCCCCAAGGGGAGCCCCACCCAACCTCCCCGAGGGGAAGAGAAGTGCAGAGTGCAGAGTGATGAGTGCAGAGTGATGAGTGCAGAGTGATGAGTGCAGAGTTATGATAACCATCAAGCCTTGAAAGGTATTGGCTTAACTCCTTAATTTCTTAACTTCTTAATTCTTAATATATCTTAACGCCGTTAACATCTCTGACATTATATTTACAAAATAAGGCCTCATATTTGCGTTCTTTTCAAAAAAAAGTTTCCACGGCGAAAAAAACGCATTCTCAGAACGTTTAGCGTAAAATACTGTCTGTCAGCCACTTACCTGCAAAATCTACCTTCTCTACACACTCTACAACCCCTACCGTTTTCCAATTAGGCCGTAATTGCATTCCAATTAGGCCGTAATTGGAACGCAATAAGGCCGTAAATGCAATGCAATTACGGCCTTATTGCAAAGCAAAAACACCCGAAAAGCATGCCCGAACCCGAATTATTGCATCCCAAGCATCAAATAATGATACCGAAATGTCAATTAAAATTCTCAGCTTTTTCTAAACGGTGACTTCAAGTCGCACTTTTTGCGTTTAACAATTACTTCTCAGTTTTTACAATATTTAAAGGTTAAAAGGCGGTTTAAAAGTAAAAAGGTGAAAAAGTACACTTAATTTTTTTTAGTTTGGAAAATATTTACTATATTTGCCGACTGAAAACCAATAAAAACGATTTTAACTGCTGACAAAGCAATAGCCAATGAACAATTTGTATTCATACAGCGGCTGTACGGCCATTGAGCGTACTACCTCCAAAACCCGTATGGGGGGGGTAAAAATTCACGACAATAGTTATTGCCGTAACGTCAGTAGCGACCATCTCGGCGGGAACATAGCAAACTGCACTCTCCCGCACACAAACAAACAACAATACACCACACAAAGCGAAGCCAAAGGCTCCGCCACCTCGTCGTGTCCGCATGCCAACAGCAGACACGACCGACAACTTATGCACGAAATTTATTCAATAACTAATAACTTAATCAATATGAAAAGGAATTTACTTAAAACATTGCTCGTGGCTGTCGGATTGGTCATGGGTGTGAATGTGTGGGCTGCGGACATTACAGCTACATTGGTACATACGGCAGGATCCGGTTGGGGATCGGCGGCAGGAAGAGGCCATACCGTAGATAGTGAAAAAGAATATTTCAATACTGATGCTGCTACTGGTTGGGCTGGAGCTGCATTCGCCGAATTTTCTTTCAGCATTCCGGAAGGTCAAACTATAACATCAGCAACATTAACATGGTCCTATTATCAATATAATAGTAAGACATATACCTCGGGGATATATTATCTAAACAAAGATGTTCAGATTGATTATACAAACTTTGCAAATAGTACTGACGCAGTACAATATACCGGTCAAAAAACATTTATAACAACAACGAGTGCATATCAAGGTGCAAAAAACACAGGAAAACTCCATACCGGTATAACAACTGATGTCACAGATGCGGTTAAAAATATCGCTAATAACAACCAAAATTTTATTATCTTCCAATGGACCGCAAATAGTGGTTCAGGAGATTTAGTTGGTAAAGGAGCTTCTTCAAATACTCCTGTGCTACTTATCACAACAACAGATGCTTCTCAACAGACTTCATACACTGTAAAATTCACCGATGGTGCAGGCAACGAACTGAAAGAAGCCGTAACATACGACATACTCAAAGGTGAGCAGGCTACGGCAAGTGCTGCCGACATGGCATCATTCTTCAACACTGACTACACAAAGAAGTACATCTACGCTTCCGGTAATGAGACAATCACAGCTACCGAAAACGCAGAGAGCAACGTTATCACTCTTGTATTCCGTGAAGCAGATAAGTTTAACTATACAGTAAAGAGCAGCCTCGGTACTACACTTGTAACAGGCTCCGACTGGGAAGGTCAGACTATGTATGTAAACTATCCGCGTTATCTCGCACAGGACGGCACTCTCTATTATATAAATAAGAACTCATCAGGCGGATGGTTCCAAAAAACGTTCACTCTTACTCAAGATAATCAGGAAGAAACAATTAATTATACAGCCGGCAGTAAAGGTGTAGTATATCTTGCAGAAGCTGAAAACATTGAGACTCTGACCGTTTCTACCGCCGCAAACTCAGCCATCCGTTGCTCAAACGGTAGTTG
Source organism: Prevotella sp. (assembly GCA_017623155.1). GTDB lineage: Bacteria > Bacteroidota > Bacteroidia > Bacteroidales > Bacteroidaceae > Prevotella. Next base: position 30,711 of record JAGAPR010000103.1, read on the forward strand.
TGCTTACAATGCCGGTGAAAATGATGTTGTTATAACAAATCTGCCTGCCGGTAAATATAAGCTATATACCTCTGCTTGGGGCGCTGCCGGTACTGAATTCGTTTTCAAAGCCGGTGAAAATAAAATAGCATCCACATACAAATGGACGGACGAAAATAAGACCGACCCCGTACCTAACTCAGACGGTTTATTCACAAGTAAAGGATATATCATTGATTATGAGAGTGAAGAAATAACACTCTTGTCTGAAACAGACATCACTCTTGGAGCTACAACAGATGGAAGCCGTGGTATCGACTTCATTTACATCATCAAGACAGGCGACGCTACCGAAACCGTTTCCGTTACCGATGCCGGTCTCGCTACCTATTGCCCGAGCTACGGCCTCGACTTCACGAACGCAGAGAAGATCGCAGCATATAAGGCAAGTGTAAGCGGCAACGAAGTGACACTCACCAAGGTTACGACAGTGGCCAAAGGCGAAGGTGTGTTGCTCCGCTCTATCAACGGCGGTGCAGCAGAAGAAAACATTGATATGACTGTAAATGAGACAAAGGACGAAAGCAACGCATTCGTTGGCACGCTTGAAGATATAACCGTAAATGAGACAGACGGTGACAATACCAACTACGTGCTCTCAAAAGAAAACGACGCGATGGGCTTCTACAAAGCAGCTGTCACAGGAACAAATGTTGCGGCAGGCAAGGCTTATCTGCCTGTGCTCACAAGCGACGCGGCCAAGGGAATAAAGGTTGTGTTCGACGGCGAGACAACAGGCATCAGCACTGTGAAAGACAACACAGTAAAAGACAACACGATATATAATCTCAACGGTCAGCGTGTGGCAGCTCCCGCAAAG
>JAGAPR010000007.1 GCA_017623155.1 Prevotella sp.
AGAAGATATTTGTGATGAACACACTTATATCGACCTCCATGTGCTCCGCGCAGGGAAAGGTATCAGCAAGCATTACAGCCGCTTCATAGAATTAAACGATTCGCTGGCTGACGATTTCAACAAGCGCAAAACGAATGCCGATAGTCGTCCATGGGTTTTCTATTCTGTTGGCCGTAACTATCTTTATTGGAGTGAATACCAATTTACCGACATCTATACGGAGAACGGCCAACATACATGCTATGCCTGGATGCCCCGGTATTTGGAACGATACAATGCCTGCTATACTGAGCCGGCCCAACACCAACAATGGATGCTACACGAGGAAAGTCAGACCATTCTTGGCTATCACTGCCAGCGGGCCACTTGTCATTGGCGGGGACGCGACTTTGAGGCGTGGTTTGCTGCTGATATTCCGGTGCGCCACGGCCCGTGGATGTTTGGCGGATTGCCGGGACTGATACTTAAACTTTGCGATACGCAGAAGCTCTATACCTGGGAAGCCGTTAGCCTGCGTTTGGGTGACTTTCCCATTACCAAGAAGAAATATGAAGGTTTCAAACAGGATACCCGTAGTCATGTTTATAAACTGCAAGTAGCCGCCAACCGCGATTACCTAAAGACCAGTGGGGCGAGAGACCGCATGACCGGACAGCTGAAATCAAAGCAATTTCCTTATGAACCGTTGGAATTAGAATAGCTTATGAATCATCGTGCCATCCAGCTCTTTCTTCTTTTGACCTTTGTCGTTTTGAGAATCCATGCCCAAACAATCATTGAGGGCACGGTGCTCAATGAGCAAGGAAAAGCCGTGGACGGCTACATCACTGCGGCACAGAAAGGCGCGAACAATATCCTCGGGTTTGCCGACATCGACGGCAAGGGACATTACAAATTGCAGTTCAGCTGCACGGCGGACTCCGTGACCGTCACGGCCGCGGGATTGTCCATAGGCAAACAGATGAAGACTGTGGAGAACCGTTCGCAACAGCTCAACTTCCGCGTCAGTGAACAGGACGTACAGTTGAAGGAAGTCTCCGTCCGGGCACAGAAGATTCAGCAACGCGGCGACACGCTGAACTATCTTGTCGGCGCCTATCAGCAACAGGGTGACCGTGTCATCGCCGACGTGCTGAAACGCATGCCGGGCATCGAAGTGGCCGACAACGGTAGAATCAAGTTCAACGGAAAGAGCATCAGCAAGTTCTACGTGGAGGACATGGACTTGCTGCAGGGACGCTACGGACTGGCCACCAACAACATTAACGCACAGGACGTGGCCACCGTACAAGTATTGGAGCACCACCAGCCCGTGAAAGCCCTGCAGGGAAAGACGCTGACCGACGATGTGGCCATCAACCTGAAGTTAAAGGACTCGGCCAAAGGTACCGTAGCCATCAACACAATGCTGGGCGGTGGAGGCCAGCAGTCCGGCGGCTGGGGCATCGGCTCGCAATCCTTGTCCGGCGGGCAGGCCACCATCGGCCGGAACCCGCTTTGGACAGCCGAAGTGGTGGGCATGTACTTCGCCAAGAGCCGCCAGAACATGACCCTGTATAAGGGCAACAACACGGGAGACGACGTGTCGGCGGAACTCACGCAGCATTATTCCGGCATCAACAGCGTCGGCCTCTATCCCTTCTGTCCTACGGGAGCCGTCATGCCCGGCGGTTCGGGACTTCCGCAGAAGCGTACCTTCGACAACCACTCCCATATCCTGACCCTGAATCACTTGGAGAAACTCTCCACAAATACGGAGGTAGGCATGAATATCGCCTATTACAACGACCGTATCCGCCGCGAAGGCAGCAGCGAGAG
>JAGAPR010000104.1 GCA_017623155.1 Prevotella sp.
CTTGTTTTCCTTTTTGGTTGCCTTTTTCTTTTTGGCAGGTTCTTCTATGGGCATCCCCCAAAGGTCAAGTAGAGTGAGCTGAACGGCATTTGAATGATTCGTTTGGCGTGGCTCAATCTCCGGTTTTTCGGCTATGGGTTGAACTTTCGGTTTCTCCGCTTCTGTGATAAAAACATTAGCGGTAGAAGTCACCGCTTCTACTTTCGGAGACGGCTGTACTTCCACATTCATACTTTTATCCGTACTTTCCGTTTGCGTCGGATGCAGGCTATGTCTTTCGTAGAGTTCCCTGTTGAGTTGGTGCAGTTCTATTTTCAGATGTTCCCGTAAGTCTTCCGCCAGTTGTACGGTATCGCCTCTGTGCATGAGCTTATAGGCAGGCTTTCCGTAAGGGTCGGTACTTTTGGTTAAATCCGTGTGGGAAAGCGAACCGATGCTCCATACATACCCATTTACGGAAGTGCCGATAGGGGTCTGTTCTGTTTGCACAAAAAGTTTCTCATTATAATACAGTTCCCCGTTCTTTCCGCTGTTCTTTTGCAGAATAATCAAATCACTGCCCACCTCCGTACCCGCATTTTCCGTAAAGAGGTTGTTCGGCAGACGGGCAACACCAACCAGATTGGCGTGGTTCATCATATACTCGCGTATGGGCGCATTGGTCGGGGCATCCAACACCCCCTGCGAGGTAATGAACGCCACGATTCCGCCTTCACGCACCGCATCAAGGCTTTTCAGAAAGAAATAGTTGTGTATCGTCTTGGATGCCGACCGTCTTGCCACGTCATGGCTGTTGGTAAATTCCGGGTCGAACACCGCCACATCGCCAAACGGGATATTGGAGATAGCCAGATCAAAATGGTTCATGAACGGCTTTTCAATTTTCTCGTACCCCTGTATCCTTACTTTCTGGTCGGAATGCAGGTGTCTCAATATCTTGCCCGTCATCAGGTCTTTCTCAAAAGCCATGATGTCCGCGTCCGGCTTGTTCTCTAATACGGCATCCACAAATGCGCCAACGCCTGCCGACGGTTCCAGTACCCGGTCGGGACGTATGCCGTGTTTATGTAGCACATCCGCAATAGTGCCTGTTATCTCCGGTGGAGTATAGAAAGCGGTCAGGACGGATTGCTTCATGGCATCCATGTACCGTTTATACTCCGTATCGTCTTTTGTATTCTCCCGTAGTAACTTGTGTAGTTCCACGGTAGGGGCAAACAGTTCGAGGTCGGATTTCGCCCAGTGGACGGCATCCGTCAGTTCCCTTGCAGGGTTCAGAATACATTTCAGACCGCCGAAACCGCAATAACGCTCCAACAAGAGCCTTTCGCGTGCGGTGGGGGTGCGTTGTTCCCTGTCAAGGACGAATGCAGTCCGTATCGCCTCGATGTTGTCCCGCAACCTTTGTTTGCGGTTAAACGCCATATTCCTCTATATAAAGGACGACAGCCCCTGTCAGCTCCGTGTAGAGCAGGTCGTAATCGGGCGACAGGGCGAAATTGTCGTCCGAGAGGTCATAAATGGAGAATACATTCCCGACAAGCGGCAGCAGTTTTCGGGTAAAGGATTCATGCTTCGCTTCCGGCACGTCATCGGAAAACTCGTTCTCTACGACTTCGCGGAGGATGGCGTACTTGGAGTAGTGAAGCCCCTCCAGCAGCGTGCGCATCGCCAGTTCCTGCGCACCATCGGCGGGATAGCCTTCAAGCCTTGCCCATTCATACGTTTCGGCGGCACGGTCGGCGCGTTCACGGATGAAGGCTTCGTCGGTCGCTTGTTCAAATTTGTTCGTTCTGAGATAGTCCAGCAGGTACAGACCGTAGTAGGAAAAGTCGGTTTGCCCCTCGTTTTTCTTCTTGTTGTTCATTACTTTGGAATTTAGTGGATTGGTAAATCATGACCGGGATAATTGTCTGAAAGGAGAAAGAAAAGGCAC
>JAGAPR010000001.1 GCA_017623155.1 Prevotella sp.
GCGAGACAACAGGCATCAGCACTGTGAAAGACAACACAGTAAAAGACAACACGATATATAATCTCAACGGTCAGCGTGTGGCAGCTCCCGCAAAGGGCCTCTACATCATGAACGGCAAGAAAGTGGTGATAAAGTAATTATAAATTATAAACTATAAATTATAAATTATAAAAGACATGAAAAAGTATATAAAACCAAATACCGAAATCCTCAATGTGGAAGTAGAAACACTATTGAATGAAGCAAGCCCCGGCGGCATCGCATTCGACGAGGGCGGCAACACCGGCTCGGCTATATTCGGTGAGGGAAACGCCACCGGCGACGCATACTCAAAAGGCCATATCGACCTTTGGGGCGACGACGAATAATATTGAACGCAATAAAAAGAGTATAGCAAAAATCCGTAGCACCAGTTACGGTTAATAGAAAAGTAAATGTGAAAAGCGGCTGTCCGTGAGGATAGCCGCTTTTTTTGGTCCCTCCCACTTTTCACCGTACGGCAATAATTTGGATTAAAATAATACCTAATCCTTGTCTTTTCGATAAATTTTATTAATTTTGCACCTTGTATAATTCGATTAATCAAATTTTGAAACAATAAAATATAAACATTGTGGCAGAAACAAAGTATATTTTCGTCACCGGAGGTGTTGTTTCATCGCTTGGCAAAGGCATCATATCTTCGTCGATAGGCAAGTTGCTTCAGTCAAGGGGATACAACATCACCATCCAGAAGTTTGACCCGTATATAAACATCGACCCCGGTACGCTGAACCCATACGAGCACGGCGAGTGCTACGTCACCGTGGACGGAATGGAGACCGACCTCGACCTCGGACACTATGAGCGCTTCACCGGCATACAGACGACAAAGGCCAACTCGCTCACCACGGGCCGCATATACAAGGCCGTGATAGACAAGGAACGCCGCGGAGACTATCTCGGCAAGACGATACAGGTGGTGCCCCATATCACCAACGAGATAAAGCGTAACATCAAGCTGCTCGGCGAGAAGTATCACTACGATTTTGTCATCACCGAGATTGGCGGAACGATAGGCGACATTGAGAGTGCGCCGTTTCTCGAAGCCATCCGCCAGATGAAGTGGGAACTGGGCCGCAACGCCGTTAACGTACACCTTACTTACGTGCCCTATCTGAGAGCCGCCGGCGAACTGAAGACAAAGCCCACGCAGCACTCTGTCAAGGAATTGCAGAGCGCCGGAATACAGCCCGACGTGCTTGTGCTCCGCACAGAGAAGCACCTCGACGATGACATTCTCAAGAAAGTTGCATCGTTCTGTAACGTAGACAAGGACTGCGTGGTGCAGAGCGAAGACCTGCCCTCGATATACGAAGTGCCCGTGAACATGCAGAAGCAGGGACTCGACACGGCCATACTGTGCAAGCTCGGCATGGAGATAGGAGAGGCACCCACACTCGGACCGTGGCGCAACTTTCTCGAGCGCCGCAACAACGCCACCGAGGAAGTGCATATCGGACTCGTGGGCAAGTACGACCTGCAAGACGCATACAAGAGCATACGCGAGAGCCTGTCGCAGGCCGGAACGTACAACGACCTCAAGACGGTGCTCACATTCATCAACTCGGAGACACTCACCGAGGAGAACGTGGCCGAGAAACTGGCCGGGCAGGACGGCATCGTGATATGCCCGGGCTTCGGACAGCGCGGCATAGAAGGAAAAATCGTGGCCGCCAAATACACCCGCACGCACAACATCCCCACGTTCGGAATATGTCTCGGCATGCAGATGATTGTAATCGAGTTCGCCCGCAACGTGCTCGGATATGCCGATGCCAACAGTCGTGAGATGGACGGCAAGACCGCCCACAATGTCATCGACATCATGGAAGAACAGAAGAACATCACCGACATGGGCGGCACGATGCGTCTCGGAGCATACGAGTGCGTGCTCCGCCAAGGTTCAAGGGTGTTTGACATCTACAAGGCAGAGCATATTCAGGAGCGTCACCGCCACCGTTATGAGTTCAACAACAGCTATATGGCGGAATACGAGCGTAACGGCATGCAGTGTGTGGGACGCAACCCGGAGAGCAACCTCGTGGAGATTGTGGAGATACCCGGCTTGAAATGGTATATAGGAACACAATTCCACCCAGAATATCAAAGCACGGTGCTCAAGCCGCATCCGTTGTTCCTCGATTTTATTAAAACCGCAGCCAACAAATAAAGAAAAATAATGAATAAGAATAATATAATAGGATTTGTGCTCATGGGATTGGTGCTGATAGGTTTCAGCTGGTATAACCAACCCTCACAAGAGCAGATAGACGCACAACGTAAGCAAGACTCTATTGCGGCAGCAATGAAAGCAAAGGCGGAGAACGACCGCAAGATAGCCGAAGTGACAGGTAAGGCGCAGGCACTCGCCGCGGCGCAGAGCGACACCACATCGCTGTTCTACCCGGCACTGAGCGGAAAGAACGAGCAGGTGACGCTCAAAAACAGTAAGATAGAGCTTACTCTCAACACCAAAGGCGGCACCATCGGCAGAGCCAAAATACTGAACTTCAAAGACCGTAACGGAGCAAAAGACGTGACATTGTTCGACAACGGCGACCAAAGCATGAACTTCATGATGGCCGGCAAGACGACGAACATCATAACGGGCGACCTGTATTTCACCCCGTCGAATGTCACCGACAGCACCGTCACCATGACAGCGCAGGCTTCAAACGGCGGAGCGGTGATAATAAACTACACTCTCGGAGCCGACTATATGCTCCACATGTATGTGCAGGCAAAGGGACTGGCAGGCGTTTTCGCACCCAATTACAGAGAGATGGATATAGAGTGGGGCGAGAAATGCCGTCAGCAGGAAAAAGGTTTCATGTTTGAGAACCGTTATGCCACACTCACCTATAAAGAGAAAAACGGCGGAACAGACTATCTGAGCGAGACTTCCGAGAAAGTGGACGAGAAAATCGAGGAACCACTCGACTGGGTGGCGTTTAAAAACCAGTTCTTCAGTGCCGTGCTGATATCGCGCGACGACATCGCCGCCAACTCGCTGATGACAAGCATTCCGCAGGAGAAAGGCTCGGGATACCTGAAACAGTACAACGCGAAATTGAAGACCGCATTCGACCCTACGGGAGCAAGACCATCCGAATTTGAAATGTATATCGGCCCGAACGACTTCCGACTGTTGCAGAATGTGGAGGAGGAGAGCACGTTCGGAAAAGACCTCGAACTGCAACAGCTCGTATACCTCGGCTGGCCTCTGTTCCGGATTATCAACCGCTGGTTCACACTTTATGTCTTCGACTGGCTCACGGGCTTCGGATTTAACATGGGTATAGTGCTCATACTGATAACCATGCTGCTAAAATTCATAACCTATCCGATGGTCAAGAAAACATATCTGAACTCGGCAAAGATGCGCGTGCTCAAACCGAAACTCGACGAGGCGACAAAGCAATATGACAAGCCGGAAGACCAGATGATGAAGCAACAGGCAATGATGGCACTTTACTCCAAATACGGAGTAAGCCCGCTTTCGGGCTGTTTGCCGATGCTTATACAGATGCCTATCTGGATTGCGATGTTCAACTTCGTGCCGAACGCCATACAGTTGCGCGGACACAGCTTCCTGTGGATAGACGACCTGTCTACATACGACCCGATAATAGAGTGGAACACGAACATCTGGCTCATAGGAGACCATCTCAGTCTCACATGTATATTGTTCTGCGTGGCAAACATTCTGTACTCAATAATGACAATGCGGCAGCAGCGCGACCAGATGGTGGGCCAGCAAGCGGAGCAGATGAAGATGATGCAATGGATGATGTATCTCATGCCGGTGATGTTCTTCTTCATGTTCAACGACTACTCCGCAGGTCTTAACTTCTACTATTTCATATCGTTGTTCTTCAGCGCAGCCATCATGTGGGCGTTGAGAAAGACAACCGATGACGCGAAATTGCTGGAGATCTTGGAGAGGAAATACAAGGAAAACCAGAACAACCCGAAGAAAACAAGCGGACTGGCGGCACGCCTTGAAGCAATGCAACGACAGGCAGCGGAAATACAAAAGATGCAGCAGCAACAGCGTAACAAACGATAAAACGACACAATGTGTTCCCTTTCTGTATCCATATGCGGAGGGGAACACATTATTATAACAACGTATAATGAAAGTATTATCAACATTATTTGTCTTTGTCGGCCTGTATGTAATATCGGCAGGCAGCGTAAAAGCGCAAAACACTGTGAATATAGGTAAGAACAATATCGTGCTGAAAAGCAACAAGATGACTCCGGAAGCACTCTGGGCCATGGGGCGCATAGGCGCAGCCGAAGCCTCGCCCGACGGAAAGAAAATAGTATATCAGGTAGGATATTACAACGTCACGGAGAACAAAGGACATCAGGTGCTCTGCGTGACAGACGCCAACGGAAAGAAAAACAAACAGCTGACAACGGGAAGCGAAAACGAAACGGATGCCGCATGGATCGACGGAGGCAGGCGCATCGCGTATCTCTCGGGTGGAAACATCTGGGCAATGAACGCCGACGGCACCGCCCGCACACAGCTGACAACCGGCGGTGATATTGAAGGATATAAGTTCTCGCCGGACGGGAAGAAAGTAATTCTCGTGAAGTCGATGCCGTTTAACGAGATAATAAAGAAAAATCCCGACGACCTGCCAAAGGCTTCCGGCCGGCGTGTCACAGACCTTATGTACCGTCATTGGGACCATTACGTGGAGAGCATACAGCATCCTTTTGTCGCCGAGGTGACGGCAAGCGGGATAACCGCGGGCACCGACATACTGAAAGGCGAACCTTTCGAGTGCCCGATGGAACCGTTCGGAGGCATGGAGCAGCTCGCATGGAGCGTTGATTCAAAGACAATAGCATACACCTGTCGCAAGAAAACGGGGCGCGACTATGCCATATCAACCGACTCCGACATATACTTATATGATACCGAGACGGGCAAGACAAGGAATATCTGCAAGGAAGACGGTTATGAACCTGTTGCCGTCGACGCTACACGGACGATGAAAGACCAAAGCGTGAACAGTGCGGAAAACCTGAAAAACAATCCCGGATATGATACAAACCCGCAATTCTCGCCCGACGGCAAGTATGTGGCATGGCATAGTATGGCGCGCGACGGATACGAATCAGACCGTAACCGCCTTTGTGTGTATGACCTCGCCACCGGCGAAAAGACATACGTCACGGAGAATTTCGACTCGAATGTGGATGCGTTCTGCTGGAATAAAGACTCAAAGACACTGTTCTTTACCGGTGTATGGCATGGTTGCGTGAATATCTACCGCACCAATCTGAGCGGCGAAGTAAATCAGGTGACCGACGAATGGGCAGATTTCGTATCGATATCTCCCGCCAACGACGGTGACAATCTGCTCGCTTTGAGGCAGAGTCTGTCGGCTCCCACGGATATATATGTGGTGGAGCCGCACAAGGAAGCAAAGAAAACGGACGTAAAGAGAATTACTTTCGAGAACAAGCATATCACCGAACAACTTGCGCTGGGCAAGGTACAGCAGCGCTGGACGAAAACTTCCGACGGCAAGGACATGCTTTATTGGATTGTTCTGCCGGCCGACTTCAACCCCGAAAAGAAGTATCCCACATTGCTTTTCTGCGAGGGCGGACCGCAAAGTCCGGTGAGCCAGTTCTGGAGTTACAGGTGGAATTTCCAGATAATGGCGGCCAACGGCTATGTCATTATCGCGCCAAACCGTCGCGGACTGCCCGGATTTGGAAGCGAATGGAACGAACAAATCAGCGGCGACTGGACCGGACAGTGCATGAAAGACTACATGTCGGCGATAGACGATGCAGCAGAAAACCTGCCGTTTGTGGATAAGGAGCACATGGGAGCGGTAGGAGCAAGCTTCGGCGGATTTAGTGTATATTATCTTGCAGGGCATCACGACAAGCGTTTCAAATGCTTTATAGCGCACGACGGAGCATTCAATCTCGAATCGATGTATACCGATACGGAAGAAGTATGGTTCAGCAACTGGGAGTATGAGGATGCTTTCTGGAACAAGACTCTGTCGGATGCCGCCAAGAGAACATACGAAAACTCTCCTCATAAGTTTGTCGACAAATGGGATACGCCAATCCTCTGCATTCACGGAGAGTTGGACTACCGTATCAATTACAACCAAGGCATGGGCGCGTTCAATGCCGCACGCCTGCGCGGAATACCTGCGGAGCTGCTTCTTTTCCCCGATGAGAATCACTGGGTGTTGAAACCTCAGAACGGAATATTGTGGCAAAGGACATTCTTTAATTGGCTCGACAGATGGCTTAAATGACGCGTGTGTAACGAAAAGTGCTTTTCATGACACGCCGTTTGCATGTTGCCGATAGATGATAATATAAAGGTATAAAGATAAAAATATAATAAGAAAATGACTGAAAACATTAAAACGACATTAAGAGACTCCGCAGCCATGCGCTGGATGGTGCTCTTGTTTATGGCATTCGCCATGTTCTGTTCATATATCTTTATGGACATTCTCTCTCCGATAAAGGACCTTATGCAGTCGACACGTGGTTGGGACTCAACCGCTTTCGGCACAATGCAAGGCTCTGAGACATTCCTAAACGTATTTGTTTTCTTCCTGATATTTGCCGGAATTATTCTCGACAAGATGGGAGTGCGCTTCACTGCTGTGCTGTCGGGATTGGTAATGCTTATCGGTGCCACCATAAACTGGTATGCGGTGACGGAAAGTTTTATCGGAAGTGGACTTGAGGCATGGTTTAACAATAACCTTAATTACATTCCGGTGTTTGATGAACTCGGCATATCTCCGTTCTATCTCGGCATGCCGGCATCGGCAAAGTTTGCCGCAGTGGGCTTCATGATATTCGGATGCGGTTGCGAGATGGCTGGAATAACAGTGTCGAGAGGAATTGTCAAATGGTTTAAAGGTCGCGAGATGGCGCTTGCCATGGGGTCCGAGATGGCGCTTGCCCGTCTCGGTGTGGCCACTTGTATGATATTCTCGCCGGTGTTTGCCCGTCTCGGAGGTGATATCGACGTATCGCGCAGCGTGGCTTTCGGTGTAGTGTTGTTGATGATAGCCTTGATAATGTTCGTCGTTTATTTCTTCATGGATAAGAAACTCGATGCCCAGACAGGTGAGGCCGAGGAGAAAGACGACCCATTCAAAATCAGCGATCTCGGTAAAATTCTTTCAAGTAGCGGCTTCTGGCTCGTGGCATTGCTTTGTGTCCTGTATTATTCGGCGATATTCCCGTTCCAGAAGTATGCGGTGAATATGCTTCAATGCAACCTTACATTTACCGAGGTTGACCCCAATTCTTTCTGGGCCGGAACGGCTGTCACAGTGGTACAGTATTTGATAATGCTTGTTGTTGCGGCCGCTTCGTTCGCAAGTAATTTCTCAAAAAAGAAAGAAACGAAGTATGGTCTGCTTGCGCTTGCAGTTGCCGCATTGGTCGTTTTCTGCTATATGGGCTATATGAGACAGAGTGCCGAGACTGTGTTTGCGGTATTCCCGTTGCTCGCCGTGGGTATAACTCCAATCCTTGGAAACTATGTAGACCATAAAGGTAAAGCTGCTTCCATGCTTGTTCTCGGTTCGATATTGCTTATAGCATGCCACCTTACGTTCGCTTTTGTGCTGCCGATGTTCAAGGGCTCGGGTATCGCAGGCATTGTGGTGTCATACCTCACAATCCTTGTTCTCGGCGCTTCATTCTCGCTTGTGCCGGCTTCTTTGTGGCCGAGCGTGCCGAAATTGGTTGATGCGAAGATTATAGGTAGTGCATACGCGCTTATCTTCTGGATTCAGAATATCGGTCTTTGGCTCTTCCCGATGCTTATCGGTAAGGTGCTTGACAACACAAATCCGCAACTCGTAGCCGATTTGAAAAACGGTGTTATCACTCCCGAGCAGGCCGCGGTATCATACGATTACACCGCACCGCTTGTGATGTTGGCTTGTCTTGGAGTTGCCGCTCTCGTGCTCGGATTTGTATTGAAAGCCGTGGACAAGAAGAAAGGACTCGGTCTTGAAGAGCCGAACATAAAATAAAAACATGGTTTTGATGGGAGGAATGAATATATGAAACAAGTCTTTGAGTATATATTGGTGTTTGTTGCCGTGGCTTTCTTTGCCGAGGATGCCATCGCGCAGACAACGAAATGGCGCGAGATACACAAGGTTAAGCGCAAGGAAACCATATTCGGCATAGCCCGTGACAACGGACTTACGGTTGATGAGTTGATTGAAGCCAATCCGGAGATGACTAAACCGGGATATGAATTGAAGAAAGGAGACTTCATATATATTCCTTTCCCGTCCAAGAATATAGATACGCAAGCCAATACCCGGCCCGTAAAGGAAGAAAAAGCGAGCAAGGATGCGGATGTAGACATGCGTAACAGGGAAATCCGTGTAGGTGTGATGTTGCCGCTTCATGACGAGAATGGAGACGGAAGACGAATGGTGGAGTATTATCGTGGAGTGTTGATGGCATGCGACAGTTTGAAGCAAAACGGCATGTCGGTGGATATTCACGCATGGAACGTGCCCGAAGACGCTGATATAAGGAATACGCTGAGAGACAAAGACGCGTCTCGTTGCGATTTGATAATCGGACCGTTATATTCAAAGCAGGTGAAGCCGTTATCTGATTTTGCCAAAGCCCATGATATAAAAGTGCTCATACCTTTTTCTATCAATACTCCGGAACTATACTCAAATCGGAATATTTTTCAGGTATATCAAAATCCCAACGATTATAATGAGGCGGTGATAAGTCGTTTCCTTGATAAGTTTGCGGGCTATAACACCGTGTTTATCGATTGTAACGATACGACAAGTAAAAAAGGAATATTCACTTTCGGGTTGCGTAGAAAGTTGGAAACAAAGGGAAGACCGCATTCTATAACAAACCTGAAATCGAGCGAGCAGGCTTTTGCCAAGGCTTTCAGCACATCAATGCCAAATGTCGTGATACTGAATACCGGTCGTTCTCTGGAGCTCAATGTCGCTTTTGCGAAGATAAACAACCTCACGATGAACAGGCCGAAGTTGTCTGTTTCGATGTTCGGTTATACCGAATGGATGATGTATACCAAGTACAATCTTGATAACTTCTATAAATACGACACATATATCCCTGCCAACTTCTATACAAATCCGCTGTCGGCAAAGACGGCCCGCATCGAATTGAAGTACAGATGGAATTTTCATGCGGACATGATGCAGGCTCTGCCCCGGTTTGCCATCACCGGATTTGATCAGGCTTTTTATTTCATCAAGGGCTTGCATCTGTATGGGAAGCATTTTGTTGGAGCGAAAGGTGTGGTAGGATATACTCCGATACAGACCCCGTTGACTTTTGAACGTGTGGGAAACGGCGGACATCAGAATCGCAGTATATTGTTTGTTCATTACACACCGGGACATAAGATAGAAACAATTTATTACTGATATGCGGAAAATACTGTTATCCATATTGGCTTTTTTACCTGTTGTCGGTGCTTTTTCACAGGTTGGCGAGTATCGCAGAGAGTTGGCTGTAGGTGTCAATGGCGGTTATATGATGAGCAATGTGGGTTTTAATCCGGATATTCCGCAGACTAATTTGGGAGGTTTTACGGGCGGATTTACCGTAAGATACACATGCGAAAAATATTTTAAGAGCATTTGTGCGCTTGTCGGCGAGGTTAATATATCGCAAGTAGGATGGAAAGAAGACATACAAACGGTCGACGATTTACCCGTGATAAACGAATACACAGGCCTCCCTGAGAATTACCAACGCCGCCTGACGTATGTACAGGTGCCTATGATGGCGCGTTTGGGGTGGGGGCGTGAGCGCAAAGGAATGCAGTTTTTCTTTCAGGCCGGTCCCCAAGTCGGATTCTTTTTGAGTGACAAGGCAACGTCGAATTTTGAATATGACAAGCGCAACAAGGCCGATCGGGTGGGTGCCATGCGCGATGCCGTTCAGGACACGCTCGATATCCAGCGCAAGTTCGACTACGGTATAGCGGCGGGTCTCGGTCTCGAATACTCCCATCCCAAGGTAGGCCATTTCATGCTCGAAGGCCGCTACTACTACGGCCTCGGCGATATCTTCAACAACTCAAAGCGCGACTATTTCGGCCGTAGCAATATCGGAAGCATAGTCGTCAAGCTGACATACCTCTTCGATATAGTAAAAACTAATAACCCTAAAATTAAATAATTATGTTTGAAGGACAACCTAAAGGCCTCTATGCTCTTGCATTGGCCAACACCGGCGAGCGCTTCGGTTACTACACGATGCTTGCCGTGTTCGCGCTATTCCTGCGCGCAAACTACGGTCTGTCGGCCAGTGCGGCCGGCTGGATATACAGTGGTTTTCTGATGCTCGTCTATTTCTTCCCGCTCTTCGGCGGCATGCTTGCCGACAAGTTCGGTTTCGGAAAGATGGTGACTACCGGCATCATGATCATGTTTGCCGGCTATCTGCTCCTGTCGGTACCGCTCGGCGGCGACACTGTGGCTCTCGTGGTGATGCTCGCCTCGCTGCTGCTGATAGGTTTCGGCACAGGCCTGTTCAAGGGTAACCTGCAGGTGATGGTGGGCAATCTGTACGACGATCCCAAGTATGCGGCCCGCCGCGACTCTGGTTTCTCCATATTCTATATGGCCATAAACATCGGTGCGCTCTTTGCTCCGACCATGGCGATAAAGATCAAGGAGTATGCCGAGGTTTCATTGGGATATTCATCCAACGATGCTTATCACTTCTCGTTTGCCGTGGCTTGCGCGTCGCTTATCCTCTCGATGGCCATCTATTACGCGTTCCGCAGCACGTTTAAGCATACCGAAGGCACCGTCAAGGCGGCTGCCAAAGGCAGCGAGACCGTGGCTGAGGAACTCTCTCCGGCCGAGACGAAGCAGCGCATCACCGCCCTGTGCCTTGTGTTTGCCGTGGTGATATTCTTCTGGATGGCATTCCATCAGAACGGTCTTTCGCTGACATATTTCGCAGATGAGTTCACGGCACGTTCCGCTGAGGGCGTGCAGGGCATGGCCTTCGACGTGTGGAACCTCGTGCTCATCATCTTCATAGTCTATGCAGGCTTCTCCCTTTTCCAGGGTAAGACCGCCAAGACCAAGGGCATTTCCGCCGCCGTCATCATCGCAGCGGTGGGTATCCTCGTGTGGAAATATCAGCAGATGACCGGTGCCGTCGACGTGTCGGCCCCCATCTTCCAGCAGTTCAACCCGTTCTATGTGGTGGCCCTGACGCCTGTGTCGATGGCCATTTTCGGCACGCTGGCCGCCAAGGGCAAGGAGCCTTCGGCCCCGCGCAAGATTGCCTACGGCATGATCATTGCCGCAGCAGCTTTCGCCATGCTGATGTTCTTCTCGTTCGGCCTGCCCACGCCACAGGTTGAAGCCGGACCTGACGGCGAGCCCGTGGCCGTGCATGTGGCCGATGTGACGCCCAACCTGCTGATAGGCGTATACCTCATCCTCACGTTCGGCGAGCTGCTGCTCTCTCCGATGGGCATCTCGTTCGTGTCGAAGGTAGCTCCTCCCAAGTACAAGGGCATGATGATGGGCGGCTGGTTCGTGGCCACGGCCATCGGCAACCAGCTCGTGGCTGTCGGCGGTCAGCTTTGGGGCACAGTGCCTCTCTGGATCTGCTGGGCCGTGTTCATGGCTGTCTGCCTCATTGCGGCCATCTTCATGTTCGCGATGATGAAACGTCTTGAGCGCGTTTGTTGATGTTGTTAGACCTGTTACTCGTATCATTCCTCACGTTTGTCGAGCTTAACTGCGAAAATCTTTTTGATTGCAGACACGACAGCTTGAGGAATGATACTGAGTATCTTCCCGACTCTCCGCGACACTGGACACCGTGGCGTTATTGGAAGAAACTCAATAACATAGCGCAGTGTCTGATAGCCGCGGGCGACTACAACGGACAGTCGGGCTTGCCGGATATCATTGCGTTATGCGAGGTAGAGAACGACAGTGTGATGCGAGATCTCACCAAGCGGTCTCTTCTTAGAAATGCGGTTTATGAATATATAGTCACAAATTCCGATGATCCGCGCGGAATGAACGTATCCCTTGTTTATTCACCGTTTGCCTTTGCTCCGATAAACCATCGCTCGTTGCGTCCCCGGCCGGTTAAGAAAATGCCGCCCACACGAGATATCCTGTATGTCTCGGGGCGTATAATAACCGGCGACACGCTGCATATCTTTGTCGTTCACTCGCCGAGTCGTCGCAATGGCGAGCGTTTCACGCGACCTTTTCGTATGGCTGTTGCCGAGACAGTGACGCGCAGCATCGATTCCATACGGGCATTATCACCGTGTGCCGATATTATTGTAGCTGGCGATTTCAACGCATACGCCACCGATAAATCCCTTTGTATGTATACATCCGGCGGCCTTTTTGACGTCACTTCCGCCGCCCGTGGCAGCACTGCCCGTGGCACTTATCGTTATAAGGGTCGTTGGGGCAGCCTCGATCACATTCTCATGAGTGCCTCTTTGCTTCCTGCCGTCGATTCATCGTACATATATGACGCGCCGTTCCTTTTGGAAGAGGATTTCGTTTACGGAGGTGTTCGCCCGTGCCGCACATATAACGGATATAAGTATTCGTCAGAAGGTACGAGCGACCATCTGCCTCTGAAAGTGGTACTGAGAATAGACAGTTTGCGCGGCAGAGAGCGAATAAAAAGCCGTAATACGGTATCTAAATCATATAATTAACAGAAATTCACGACATTGGGACTGTCTTTTGTTTAATAATTCTTAACTTTGCAAAAGCAAGGCGTTTTATACCGTTTTGTTTTGGGTGTTTATGGATAACGGCAAATGATTTCATCGCTCATGAAATTGTATTGTTCTCCCAAAGCACAACGGATGACAATGCTGTTGCGACGATACGATAACGAAAGAATATATAATGTATATAGTGAAGCTGAGATATATAGCAATACTTTTTTTTGCCGTGGCGTTGTCATTGGAAGCCTCGGCGCAGCGGCGTATGAGGCGTGTTAATAAAGTCGATACCCTGTCTCTTGTGAGGGCATATATCGACTCGATACCCCTTTTGCAGGCCCGTATAGATTCGCTGGTGAGGGCAAACGACTCTTTGACTGCCGTCAAAAGCGACGGCCGCTATTATCGTTTATTCGCCCCGCTTACGTTTTATCACTCTCCGGCGGCAAAGGCTTTCGGCTCGTTTGACGCTGTTGACGGCGGCGATGATGTTGTCGACGCTGTCGATGCGGCATTGCTTAGCGTTTATATCGACAAGCCTTGGCTTGTGAAAAGCAATGAGAGCAAGCTGAAAAAAACTGGAACTTTGCTCACGGACATAGACACGCCGATACGTCAGGAGATAAAGCTTGCCGACAAAGCCGACTATTTGATAGACGAACCGGATGGTGTTCCGGTGGGCGTGATGATAAAGAAACCGAACTTCTGGACGTTCTCCGGCGAGCAGAATTTGCAGTTCATGCAAAACTATTTGTCGGAAAACTGGTATAAGGGAGGCGAGAGCAACTATTCGCTGGTGGCCAATGTTGTGCTGAATGCCAATTACAACAACAAGCAGCGACTTAAATTCGACAACAAGCTCGAGTTGAAACTCGGTTTCCAAACATCCCGTTCCGATACGTTGCATAAGTTTAAGGCAAACTCAGACCTTATCCGATATACCGGCAAGCTCGGCATTCAGGCCGTAAACAGATGGTACTACACATTGCAGGTGCTTGCCTATACACAGTTTACTCAGGGCCTGAAAGCAAACGACAAGAAAGTATATTCAGACTTCATGTCGCCATTCACGCTCAACATCGGTGTCGGTATGGACTATACCGTCGAGACAAAAAACAAGAGACTCAAAGGCAATGTCAACATGTCTGTGCTGTCGTTTAACTTCAAATATGTTGACCGCAAGTCACTCAACAGCCGCAACGGAATAACCGGCAACCACCATACCGGCGAGGATTTCGGTTCACAGCTAACCACGAACCTCACGTGGACGATAAACGATATGATACGCTGGCAGACGCGTTTGTACTGTTTCACCACATACAAGCGTTATCTGATGGAATGGGAAAACACGTTTACCCTTAAAGTAAGCAAGTATATCAGTGCCAATATATTCATATATCCGCGTTTCGACGACTCGACAAAACGCGACGACGACTGGAATTATTGGCAGTTTAAGGAATATAGTTCGCTCGGTTTCAGCTACTCGTTCTGAGATAGCCGAAACCGATTTTATTTTTTCTCTTCTTCCATGTCACCCTCCACGTAGAGGCGTGTCATCTCAACAACACCGTTTGTTCTCACGGTTATAGACTTTTTGAAGTGTCCCGGGAATTTGCCCGCTCCGTTGTAAGTCACTTTCAGTTGGCCTTTCTGTCCCGGCATCACGGGTGCCTTTGTATATTCCGGCACGGTGCATCCGCAACTTGCCACCGCTTGGTTTATTATCAGCGGAGCGTCGCCTACGTTGGTGTATGTGAACACACAAGTCACTTTCGGAGCCGACTCGGAGAATTTTCCGAAGTTGTGTGTCGTCTTGTCAAACTTGATTTGGGCACCTTTCTTGTCGCCCGCATTCTGTGCCATGGCGAATGTAAGACCGCAAATCAGCATCAGCGACATAAGTATTAATTTCTTCATTGTCATTAAAATATAATGTTGCTATATTATAATTAAAGGCAAAAGTAGCCATTTTTGTTATAATGACATACTTTTGCCTTTGTTTTTTTTATACTTTAACTTTTTACTGCCGTGCCGTTATTTGTCTTCGCCGAGCAGTTTATAGTATTCCACCGCTCCGAGAAGGAAGCAGCCGACGCCGTAATCATCGAAGTCGGGCACTTTGTCGTATGTCACGGGTTGGCCGGCCGACGGGTCTTTGCCCGTGCCCTGCATGTAGCCGAGGAAACCGTCGGGATGTACGGCATCTTTCACCATCGCGTTCCATGCCTTGTCCACTATCGGGCGGTAGGTTTTCTCTTTGAGGTAGCCGTGGCGCATGCCCCAGCACATTCCGTATACAAACAGCGACGTGCCGGTGATTTCTTTGCCGCCGTAGGTCACGGGCGATACGAGACTCACGTTCCAGAAGCCGTCTTCACGCTGACACTTGGCCAGTCCCTCGCACATCATTACGAAGTCTTTTTTCAGCTCCTTGTATATCTTGTCTTTCGGCGACAGCATGTCCATCACTCTCACGTATGCTGCGAGCACCCAGCCGTTGCCTCTCGACCAGTAGCAGTCTTTGCCGTCTTTCTCCTTGTATGGGGGCACATAGTCGGCGTCGCGCCACCACAGTCCGTCTTTCACGTTGAACAGTCCGCCGCCGCATTCGTTCCGGCTCCAGCGATACATCTTCATCGCGTGCTCGATATAAGAGCGGTCGCCGGTGATTTTATACATCTGCGCATATACCGGCATGGCCATCTGTATGGCGTCTATCCATGTCCAGTAGCCCACGGTGGGTTCTTTCATCTGTCCTTGCAGGTTGTCGCGTGTGGCGCGGAGCATGGTCGAGTCGCCCGTCATCATAAATCTTTCGAGATATGTCTGGCTGCAACATTGGTCGTCGGCGTGACGCGTTTTTATGCCGTTGCGCGGAGTCCATTTGTGGAAGTTGGCCCATTTGTCGGTATAGTCTATATACTTCTGGTTCTTGTCTATGCCATAAAGGGCCATCAGTCCCTCGTAATATACGGCGCGGGTCCACAGACTGCTCGGGCGTATGCGCTTCACGTTTGTGGGCAGAGTGGGGTCTTCGTACTTAGCCATGAAATAATCATTGGCTTTTCTTGCGGTGTTCAGCACTTCCGTTTGTTTTGTCGTTTGTGCCGCTGCCGGGAGCATCATCGCTGCCGCGGCGAAAAGTGTGATTAGTTTTTTCATTGTCGTAATTTGATTTTTTTTCGTGTACAAAGATAGACAAAAATGTTTTAATAAGCGAACAAAACCTGCATTATTCTGTGGCAGAAGCAGTTTGAGCAATGTTTTTCATCGCCAATACTTGTTCTTAAAATTTATAAAAATCGGAGAGGAGTGTTAAAAGCAAAAAGTGCGACTTGAAGTCACCGTTTAGAAAGAGCCGATAATTTAAATTGACATTTCCGTATCATTATTTGCGGGTTGAGATGCAATTATTCGGGGTTGGACGTGATTTTCGGGTGTTTTTGCTCTGCAATAAGGCCGTAATTGCATTGCATTTACGGCCTTATTGCGTTCCAATTACGGCCTAATTGGAATGCAATTACGGCCTAATTGGAAATGAGTATGGGTTGTAGGGGAGGTGGAAAAGGTTGATTTTGTAGGTAAAGAACTGATAAACAGTACTTTACGTTAAATGTTCTGAGGATGCGTTTTTTTCGCCGAGGAAATTGTTTTTTGAAAAGAACGCAATTATGAAGCCTTATTCTGTAAATATAATATCATAAATGTTAATAAAAAGCCGAAATATTAAATAATTTTAAGAAGACGACAGATGGCTCAGATTAAAAATCCCGAAACGGAAATTCATGGGTAGTGCAGGTTAAATAGAGAGGCAATAATTTGCTTGTTTCCACATTTTTATATACTTTTGCATGACATATTAAGAAATAAGGTTATATAATAATATTATGTATAGAAGTAAGACATGTGGAGAGTTGCGTCTCTCCGATGCAGGCAGCGTGGTAACGCTTGCCGGATGGGTGCAGCGTAGTCGCAAGATGGGCGGAATGACTTTCGTCGATTTGCGCGACAGATACGGTATCACACAACTTGTGTTTAACGAGGCCGTGGATGCCGCTCTTTGCGAGCGCGCCAACAAGCTCGGCCGCGAATACTGTATTCAGGTCAGCGGAACGGTGAGTGAGCGCGAGAGCAAAAACAAGAACATCGCCACCGGAGAAATCGAGATTATCGCTTCGGAACTGAATGTACTGAGCGAGAGCGTCACCCCGCCGTTCACGATAGAAGACAATACCGACGGCGGAGACGATATCCGCATGAAATACAGATACCTCGATTTGCGCCGTAATGCCGTGCGCCGCAATTTGGAATTGCGTCACCGCATGACCATACTCATAAGGAATTTCCTCGATTCAAAAGATTTTATCGAGGTGGAGACTCCTATTCTCATCGGTTCCACGCCGGAGGGTGCGCGCGACTTCGTAGTGCCCTCGCGAATGAATCCGGGACAGTTTTATGCCCTGCCGCAGAGCCCTCAGACGCTGAAACAGCTGCTTATGGTGAGCGGGTTCGACCGTTACTTCCAGATAGCCAAGTGCTTCCGCGACGAGGACTTGCGCGCCGACCGCCAGCCGGAATTCACCCAGATTGACTGCGAGATGAGTTTCGTGGAGCAGGACGATGTTATCGGCTTGTTTGAGGATATGGCCCGCCATCTGTTCAAGGAGGTGCGCGGTGTGGAACTTCCGGCAAAGCTCACGCAGATGACATGGCACGAGGCGATGCGCCGTTTCGGTAGCGACAAGCCCGACTTGCGTTTCGGTATGGAGTTTGTCGAACTGATGGACGTGCTGAAAGGCACGGGAACATTCGCTGTGTTCGACAGTGCCGAGTATATAGGAGGTATCTGCGTGCCCGGTTGCGCCGACTATACCCGCAAGCAGCTCGACCAACTTACCGACTTCGTAAAACGCCCGCAGGTAGGCGCGAAAGGTCTTGTATATGTCAAGTACAATGCCGACGGAACGGTGAAGTCGAGCGTCGACAAATTCTATTCGCCCGAAGTGTTGCAGGCATTGAAAGAGAAGATGGGAGCCGCCGACGGCGACCTCGTTCTTATTCTGAGCGGCGACAAGGCCAACAAGACCCGTACGCAGCTATGCACTTTGCGTCTCGAAATGGGCGACCGCCTCGGTCTCCGCGACAAGGATAAGTTTGAGTGCCTGTGGATAATAGACTTCCCCCTCTTTGAATGGAGCGACGAGGAGCAGCGACTCATGGCCACCCACCACCCGTTCACGATGCCCAATCCCGATGACATTCCGTTGCTCGACGAGCATCCCGACCGGGTTCGTGCCAAGGCATACGACTTTGTGTGCAACGGTATCGAGCTGGGAGGCGGCAGCCTGCGTATACATGACGGCAAGTTACAGGAAAAAATGTTCCGTATTCTCGGGTTCACCCCGGAGCGGGCTATGGCACAGTTCGGCTTCCTCATCAACGCATTCAAGTATGGAGCGCCGCCTCATGCCGGTCTCGCTTTCGGTCTCGACCGCTTCGTGAGCGTGATGGCCGGTCTCGATTCCATACGCGACTGCATAGCGTTCCCCAAGAACAACAGCGGACGCGACGTGATGCTCGACGCTCCCGGCGAACTGGATGTGAAACAACTCGAAGAACTTCAATTAAAGGTTGATATACATCAAGAATAAAACGATGCTCAGGTGATTTATATCAAGAATATCGGTTAAAATACTTTAAATAGCTGAACCAAAGGTTGTTAATGTAATAAAAAGCGTACTTTTGCACACGAAGTGATAACAAAATAATCAAATCACTCGTTTAGAGTATTATATTTTTTTATTATGGCAGAAAAGAAAACTGTAAAGAAAGAGACAGCTACAAAGGCAGCTGAGGTAAAGAAAACAACGGTGAAGAAAACTGCGACAGCCAAGAAAACTGTTGTTGCATTCAATGCTGAGAACGTAGGCTTCAAGGCAGGTGACGTATATCAGGCACTTGCAGCCGCTGAAAAGGCTTTGACTGTGAAAGAGATTACAAAGGCAGCCGGCATCAGTGAAGAGGAAACACTGCTCGGTATGGGCTGGCTTTTCAAAGAAGGCAAGATTGTTTCAGTGGAGGACAAGATTACATTGGCTTAATTTTTTTAATGTGATAAGTTTAGGAAAAGCCGGTATGCGTAGGTATTACCGGCTTTTCTTTTTGTCAAGATGATATACGATAATCAGATATTGAAGATCATTTCCGAAGCCGGAAACGACGGAGTAAGCGTGCAATCACTGGCCAAGCATGTTTACAACATGAACTGCGGCTTTTTCTCTTCGGCTGATTTCGACGATATCCATCGCTATGTGCGGGCCTTTCTTTTGAGATATTCCAAGTCGCCGCGGGCATTGATAGAGAGCACCGGGCGCCGCGGATACTATCGGCTGAATACGGTGAACAACAGCGACGCGCGCCAGTTGACGCTCGAATTTCGCGAGGAAAAGGCCGATACAAAAGAAGAAGAGCGACCGGCTTGTGACCTGTCGCTCGATTTGTTCGCATGAAAAAACAATCCCGTTTGCGGTAAATACGATACAGACTACCGTTTCATGCCGTTTGTCTCATCATATACATTCTTGTATAGCAGCAGCAGTTCGGATGCGGTTTTGTTCCATGAAAACAGCCGTGTGCGTTCGCGGCCGGCATGTTTTTGATTTTCATAAAAGGCTTTGTCGTTTTCCATTTTGAGCATCATTGCCGCTATGTCATCGCTGTTTCCCGGGTTGATTAACGCCGCATCCGGGCCGGCTATCTCCGGCATCGACGAGCTGTTTGATGTTATCACCGGCGTGTCGCAGGCCATAGCTTCGAGCAACGGAATGCCGAAACTCTCGCGCAGCGAGGTATAAAGGAACGCGAATGCACCGGCATAGACGCTCGGGAGGTCGGTGTTCACGATATAACCGGGTGCGGAAATATGGCTCATGATATGCCCTATGCCTTTTGCTTTCAGTATCCCGTCGATGTATTCGGTGGATAAGTCGGCCACAAGAAGTTTTCTTTTAATGTCCGATTGCTCAAGATATTTGGCGTAAGCGACGAGTGTTCTCTCCGTGTTCTTCTTCGGATCGGTGTTACCGAGGAAGAAAAAATAGCCCCGCTCACCGATATATTTGCTGTAAGCATCATCTTGTTCGGCCTCAGGAGCGAACCATTCATTGTATCCGTTGTATATTCTTGTCACCTGCTCGGCGGGCAGTTGCAGCTTGTTCAATATGTTTTCCCGTTCGAAATCCGATACGGTTATTATTCGCCGGCACTTGCCTATTATCTTGGGAACCACGAGCCGGCGATACAACCAGCCCATGTTTTGATAGAGCGACTTGTTCTTTTTATCTCTCGGTTCAAGGAAAATGATGTCGTGCAGCGTTAAAATGAGCGGTATTCCTTTTGTGAATATCGGTGCGGTATTGCTCGTGCAGTGCAGAATATCGACCTTGTCTCTCTTCGCCGCGCGCGGCAGTGCATACTGTTCCCATAGCGGATACGACGGGCAACCGACCGTTCTGATGTGCACGTTGGCTGTCTCTGTCAGGCAAACGTCCTCTCCCGGCTTCACGTATACGAAATATTCGTTGTCCGTATCCGTCTTTTGCAACTCCCGTATCTCCTGTAACACGACATAGTCCATGCCGTGTTTGTTCTTACGGAACACTCTCTGCGCTTCTATTCCTATTCTCATGATATAGTGCTTATAGTATTCTTTTTTTTAAAACGGCGGGCACCCCGGCTGCAAGAGTGCCTCCGGGCACGTCTTTCGTGACTACCGCCCCGGCAGCGATTACGGCATGTCGGCCGATGGTGACACCCGGAAGAATGACGGCATTGGCACCGATCCACACGTCATCCTCTATTGTTATCGGTGCGGTGGAGATACCTTGTTCGTCTATTCTTTTGTGCGGGTCGGCGTAATTATGGTTTAGTGCGGTCACGGTAATGCCTTGTGCGAGATGCACGTGGCTGCCTATTGTCACCGGACCGATGACGGTACAGTGCAATCCTATGCGGCTGTCGTCGCCTATTATCACGTCTCCCACGGCATTGTTGATGCAGCAGAACGACTCGATGACGCTGCGTCTGCCGAGCGAGAAACGCCTGTATGGCGGCGTATCCATACGCACGCTGCCGTGAATGACGGAGTGCCGCCCCCGGTGTTGGTATAAAGGCGCGAACATACGGACATACCATCGGGGTCTTGTCTGCACCCGGTTCATTATCAGGAAGTCTGCCAGACGTTTCAGTCCGGCGGCAGACTTAATTCTTTGTCGCAAGCGTTCTCTATTCATATATATGTATTTGATAGCCACAAAAATACGGATAAAAAATCATTTTTCCAAATATTTTACTTATCTTTGCATAAGACAGGCTGCGTCTCGGCAATTTGAAACAAGTTTCATTGCATAATACATAAAAAAGGAAATTGTATATTCGATGAGTGGAAGAGTACATAAGAGTATTATAAACGCGGAGGTAAATCTATTGTTTTACTTCCTTTCGTTGTTCTTTGCATTCTTTTCCCGCAAGATATTTCTCGACAATCTGAGTGCCGAATTCATCGGTCTTACGGGCACATTGGGCAATATCCTCGGTTATTTAAACCTTGCGGAGCTCGGCATAGGCAGTTGTGTGAGCTTCTTTTTGTATAAGCCTTTACAAACCGGCGACAGGGAAAAGATGCAGGAAATACTGTCTGTCTTCGGCTATCTGTATCATTGCATAGGCATGATTATCCTCGGAGCAGGTGTCGTCATAAGCCTTTTCTTCCCCCTTATATTCGGCGGAGAGAAATTGGGAATGCCGATAATCTACTTCACTTTCTATTCTTTTCTCTGTTCTTCGCTGATATCTTATTTCATAAATTACAGGCAGATACTGCTTCAAGCCGACCAGAAGAACTATCTTGTGGCAATATATTTCCAATCGGCGGGACTCGTAAAGGTTGCCGTTCAGATATTTCTCGCTTACAGATATCACAATCCGTACGCTTGGGTAGCGGTGGAATTTGTGTTTGGAATATTTGCCTGTGTCGTGCTTAATCATAAGATTGACAAGGAATATCCGTGGTTGAAGACCGATAAGAAGCGCGGTCGCGGATTGCTGAAAAAGTATCCCGGGATACTGACGAACACCCGTCAGATATTCATCCACAAGATAAAAGATTTTGTTCTGAGCAAGAGCGACGAGCTTTTCATATTCGCTTTCGTGTCGCTGAAAATGGTTGCTTACTATGGAAACTACATTATGATAACGTCGAAGATAACACTTCTATTCACATCCGCGCTCGACAGCGTGAATGCCGGTGTGGGCAATCTCGTGGCCGAGGGAAGAAAAGATAACATAATGAAGGTTTTTTGGGAACTCATGACCATACGTCATTTCGTGGCGGGACTGCTTTGTTTCTCCATATATTACGGTATAGAGCCGTTTGTTTCGCTATGGCTCGGAGACAAGTATATCATGAGTCACGACATATTGGTGCTGCTTGTGATATACATTTACATGATAAATTCGCGCGGGGTGGTCGATATCTTCAATCATTCATACGGCTTGTATGCCGATGTATGGTCGGCATGGGCCGAACTGGCGATAAATATCACGATAACGATTGTCGGCGGATGGATGTACGGCATCATCGGAATATTGTTGGGAAAGATTGTAAGCGTGTTTCTGATTGTGGTGTTTTGGAAGCCGTATTACCTTTTCACCTCCGGTCTCAAACAGCCCGTGGCTCACTATTGGACCGGTGCGGTGAGATATTATGCCGTCTTCGGTGTGGCGTTTGCGGCAGGTACGCTCGCCACGCGCATCGTTACCATAATTCCATTCGAGGGCTATCTGTCGTGGATTGCCTACATGTTGGTTTGTGCATCCGTGTTCATTGTTGTTGAGATTGCCGGCCTTTTGCTTTTCGCCAAAGGCGCGCGAGACTGTGTCAGACGTATAAAAATATTCAAATGAGATATTCAATAATAACCATAAACTATAACAACCGTGACGGGCTGCGCAAGACAATAGAAAGCGTGGTCGGCCAAACAAGCCGCGACTTTGAATATATCGTGATAGACGGCGGGTCGACAGACGGAAGCAAAGAGGTGATAACCGAATACGCCGATAAGATAGATTATTGGGTGTCAGAGCCCGACTCCGGTATATACAACGCGATGAATAAGGGGGTGGGGCATGCCCGCGGTGAATATCTTAACTTCATGAACTCGGGCGATTGCTTTCATGACGAGAACGTGCTGGCGGCCTTGCCGGGCGATGCCGATGAGGATATCATATTCGGTTGTGCCGTGACAAGCGCCGGCGGATTGTGGGCTCCGGCAAAGGTTATGACGCTTTATTCGCTGTGTCTTCATCTTTTCAATCATCAGTCAACGTTTTACAAGAGAAGCATTTTCGATACAGATAAGTATGATGAGAACCTGAAATTGCTCAGCGATTGGAAACTGACGGTGAAGAGTGTCGTGGCCGACAACCGCACATACAGGGTTGTAGACAACATCATTGCGCTCTACGACCTTAACGGTATAAGCAGTGCCGATGCCGAAGCACGATATCGCGAGCAGGAAACAATCATGAGAGAGCTTTTCCCCGAGCGCATTGTCGACGACTATTTGTTCTTCCGCCGCTTGCGCAGTCCGTTGCTTGATGACATTGCTTACCTTTCGTCGCGCTACCGTCTGCATCGCATTATCATCAAAATCGTGCGCTTCGCAATACGCATGAACAAAAAAATATTCGACCGATGAAAATCTTTTATGTATACTATTCGCTCACAACGGTAGGCGGAGCCGACCGCGTGATTACGGAAAAAGCAAACTATCTGGCCGAAAACGGACACGAGGTGGCTATCGTGACAACATCGCAAAACGGCCGTGAACCGTCTTTCCCGCTGTCGCCGAGAGTGAGATTGATAAACATCGACATCGATTTCGACCGCCAATACCGTTACAACATCATCATGCGGGCGTGCATTTATTTTGTGTATATGCGCAGATACAAGCGCGCACTTACGAGGTTGCTGCGCATAGAAAAGCCCGATATCGTAATGACAACACTCGGCCGTGACATGGAATTTCTCACTTCAATAGACGACGGAAGCGTGAAAATCGGCGAGTCGCATGTGGCGAAAGAGTATTCGCGCAACTTTCATCTGCTCGAACAGCGCGGCGGTATATACAAACTCGTGGCACGCCACTATCGTCGCAAGCAGGAAAAGGCCGTGTCGAAATTGGCGGCATTGGTGTTGCTGACAGAGCATGATGCCGACAGCTGGAAAGGTATAACCGATACGTATGTGATACCGAACTCGCTGCCGTTTTACCCCGAGCTGTCGAGCGGTTGCGACAATAAGAGCGTGCTCTGTGTGGGCCGTCTCAACGAGCAAAAGGGCTATGAGTATATGGTTGAGGCGTGGGAAATGGTGTGCAAGCGTCATCCCGATTGGACTGTTAACGTATATGGCGAGGGTGAGGAGGAGTGTCGCCTGCGGGAAATGATAGCCCGAAAAGGTCTCGAGAAGTCGTTTCTCATTCATAAGCCCACGAAAAACATCATGGAGAAGTATCTCGAAAGCAGCATATACGTCATGAGTTCACGTTTCGAGGGCTTCGGAATGGTGCTGATAGAAGCCATGGCTTGCGGTGTGCCCTGCGTGTCGTTCGATTGTCCTTACGGTCCGGCCGATATTATAAGCGACGGAGAAGACGGATTTTTGGTAGGCTATAAGAACAGCAAGGCGCTGGCCGACAAGATTTGTTTTCTTATCGAAAACGAGGATACGAGAAAACAAATGGGGCGCAAAGCAAAAGATAACATCCGGCGATACTCGCGCGAAAGGGTGATGAAAATGTGGACCGATCTGTTTGAGGCCGAGCTGTTAAGAGCGAAAGGGTAAGCACTCTGTGTCTCCGTGTCTCTGTGTTCAAAAAGATAAGCATGGCAAACATGCTTTTTATATAAGATTATCTTCCGTGTCTTCGTAGTGTTCTTTCTTGTAGAATATGCGCAGGATACCCTTGCCCTGTATTCTGATACGTTTCAGAAGACTCTTTACCAGCGACTCGTTGCCCAGTGTCCCGTATCCCGTTACGGGGCGGGCTTTGCGGTTATATACAAATGCGATGCGGCCGTGTTTCTTCAACGACAGGGCGAGCGACCCGTCTTCGCCGCGCCGTATGTCGGTGCGTATTTTCTCTTTGCGGGCATAGTCGGCATTAAAAGCGAATACCATGCCTCTGACGCAAAGCTCGGGACGTTTGAAATGCTGCACGAACAGGAACGCGTCGCGCACCAACTCGAAGAAGAAAAGTCCGGCGGCAGAGTGATTTTTGTCGGGGAAGAAACTCCAAAGCGAGCCTACGCACGACACGCCGGGCTTTCGGAGACTTCTCATCAGAATGTCGACATATCGGCATGGATACATGGTGTCGGCGTCGATAAAGAAGTGGTATCTGCCCCGAGAATTGTCAAGACCGCACTGTCGGGCATATCCCGGACTTTGCCGATGCTCGTTGAAATACGGTATTCCGAGTTTTCGGTATACTTCTTCCGTCGCGTCTGCCGAGTTGTTGTTCACTCCGATAATCTCTATCGGGTAGCTCGTTTGCAGCTCGCTCAGCGACCAGAGGCACGCGGCGAGACGTTTTTCTTCGTTGTATGCTATCACCACAACCGACACAACGGGGGCGTCGCTTTGTCGTGCAGCGATATTTTCGCGTATTTCCCTGCATACGGTTTCCGGCAGCTCATCTGCCGTTTTCCCGTAGATTGAAAGATATTTGTCGTACCACGCCATATCGTTTATTTTTTATTGTATACGTCTTCAAACAGCGCACGCCACTTTCCGGCTATGATGTCGATGTCATACTGCTGTGATTTCACTACGGCCTTGTCGGCCATTTGCTTTATTCTTTCGGGCGATTTCATCAGTTGCACCATCGCGTCGGCGAGCTTGTCGGTGTTCTCTGCCGGCACGAGCAGCCCGTCTTCGCCGTGCGATATTATCGAGCGGGGGCCGCAAGCTCCGTCGAATGCCACTGCCGGCAGTCCGCAGGCCATTGCTTCGACGAGTACCATGCCAAAGCCTTCGAAGCGGCTGCTGAGCACAAACAGCGCGCTGTCCGTATACTCCCGTTCTATATCGCGCGTGCTTCCGTTCAGCCGGCAGCGGCTTCTGTCTATGCCAAGCTCGTCTGTAAGCCGCTCGTATGGCTCCCGTTCGCCCATTCCGAATATGGCCAGCTCCCAGTCGGTGCATTCTTTCTCAACCTTGCTCCATGCTTTCAACAACAGGTCGAAGCCCTTTTCATGGCAGTATCGGCCCACGGCTATCACCCGCTTTCTCGTGAGATTGCTACGCCCCGATGGCGTGAACGACAGCGGGTCGGGAATGGAGGCGACGTTGTCGAGCCCGTGCCATTCTTTTAAATCCTCGTCCGTGAGGACCACAAAGCGGTCTAACCGTTTTAATTTCGACACAAGACTTGCCATCCAGAAGCGGGCAAACAACCGTTTGAACATGTTTGAGTCGCTCTCGTTGAAATTCCGGTAGTTGGCTTTGTTGACGTGTAATTCGCCTATTTTCCGGCTCCCGTCCTTGATGTCTGTGATGAAATTAATCTCACGCCGCAGCATGCTTACGGTGATATCGGGGCACAACCGCATCAGTTCGGTGCGCAATTTGCGCTTGAAAAGGCGTTGTTTGCGCAGATATACGAACACTTTTTTTATGAACGAACATGTCCATAACTCCTCAAAACCTATGTCGAGGTTTATCACTTTCACCTTGTCCGAAAGCGGATAGTAGGGCTGTTTGCCCGCTCCGTCGGTCAGAATGATTGTTATGTCGTACCCGAAACGCTCGGCAAAGTAATTGGCTTTCAATGCGAGCACACGCTCTACACCGCCTGCGATATATATGGATGGAGTGCAATATACTATTTTCATGATAGGCACTGTTCGGATATCGGTTGCTTTATTTATTGTTTAACATTGCGAAGATACCTATTTTTTTTGACATAAAGCAAAAAAGTATTACAATTATTTCATGCCGTAAATAAAAATTATTATATTTGTCGTTGCAATGACAAAAGTTAGTGTAATACTTCCGGTCTATAACGTCGGGCGATACCTCGACGAGACATTTGCGTCGCTTTTGGGGCAGACACTGAGAGAGATAGAGATAATTGTCGTGAACGACGGGTCGACAGACAACAGTGAGGAAATAATAAAAAAGTATGCGGCGGCCGACAAGCGGATTAGGCTGATAAGTCAGGAAAACAAAGGGCAGGCCGCCGCGAGAAACGTGGGACTGGGTGTTGCCACCGGCATATACGTGTATTTCATGGATGCCGACGATACTATATCTCCCGAAGCACTGGAGACATGCTTTCGTTATGCCATTTTGCGCGATGCCGATATATGTGCGTTTGACGGCGATATAGTGTATGAGGAAGGTGCGCGACCCATATCGTGGGACTACAAGCAGTGCCGGTTTATGAGAGAAAACAGACTGTACTACGGCCGGGAATGGATAGAGGATATGTTGTCTCACGACCGGTTTAACAGCGTTGTGTGGCTGTATCTCATTAGCAAGAGGTTGCTTTACTTGTCGGGAGTAAAGTTTCATGAGGGTATAATCCACGAGGATGAGTTGTTTACCGTAAGGGCGTTTATGGAAACCAAAAGAGTTGTATGCCTTCAAAAATCGTTT
Source organism: Prevotella sp. (assembly GCA_017623155.1). Classification (GTDB taxonomy): domain Bacteria; phylum Bacteroidota; class Bacteroidia; order Bacteroidales; family Bacteroidaceae; genus Prevotella. The sequence goes on from JAGAPR010000001.1 coordinate 27,534, forward strand.
GTGCAGCATCGCATACGCAGCGGTTCGACAATGGGCAGTGGCTTCACGAAGCGCAACATCGACTGTTACATCACCGTGGCAAGCGAAATTCTATACAGGAATAGCTGCTCCACGACAAGAAAATATCTGCGGTTTATGCTGCCGAAAGTGTTCTACACAGCCCACCAAATACCTCTGAAACAAAAGTTCGGAGTGTTTGCACGGGCAACGATAAAGGGACTGTTGTGGTATATCGGATTGAAATCAATCCTCGTTTTCTGGTTTAAACGTAAGAGAGAAAGATGTTAAATGTCAGATGAACTCCAAATAACATCTTCCATCTAACATTTTTCATTTAACATTTCATCTTTGCGGTTAACTAAAAATGTGTGAACGAAAAGTAAAAAGTCGATACAAAACATTTTCGCGAAGTAGGTTTTGTTAACTTAAAATATTTAACTGACAAGGTGATTTCTTTAACTTTGCTTAATGATTACGAGGCTCTTTTTCCCTTTTTAGTTCATTTTTGCCTTGCAATAAGGCCGTAATTGCATTGCATTTACGGCCTAACGAGCGTCCAATTAGGCCGTAATTGGAATGCAATTACGGCCTAATTGGAAAACAAGACGATTTTCGAGGCATTAAAAAATGGCTCAAATACGTGTAAGTATCTAATGCACAAGTATTTATATGAAGTGCTTCAAAACTCGCGTATTTGCGCCAAAAAATTTTTTCTTGAAAAAGAATCGATTCTCAGCGATGTTAACATAAAATAATATGACACTTTATTTGTATTTCTTTAACTAAAAAGCATGGGAGATGTTAAAATATTGGGTGTCTGATGTCAGATTGTTTCTATCACGCGCTGCATCTGCTTTTTCCACGACAAGTCTGTCACTGTGTTGCGAATGTCTGCGGGGGCGAATTTATGGCTTTCGATAAATTCGAGTATCCTCTCTATGCTTATCGGCGACTCGTCGGCAGGCATCTTCAATACATATTTGCGGCCATCGAAGTCGCTGTCGCATTCGGAGTAGGCGAAAGGTATGCCCCGGGCGGCATACTCTCTGTTCTTCAATGTCTTTATATTGGTTATCCCGCTGCGATGACGGCCGAGGCTTCCGATGGCAAACACGCACTTGTCGAACACTTTGTCGAGTTCGTGCCCGAACAGTTGTCCGTGAAATACGACATACTTTTCAATGCCGTATTTCTCTATCAGCGTGGCAAATCCGGGTGCATGCACGCTGCCGTGCATCTCGCTTTCGCCCACACCGCCGACAATGTGGAAATACACCTCGCGCCGGTTTGCCGCTTGCGAGCAGTATTCGCCGAGTCCGGCGATGAGCCGGTCGTAGCCGTGCCAATAGTGCACTTCCGCCACTCCGATGATATGCACGGCATCATCATCGTTGTGGTAGTTGTGTGTCGGAATGTCGTCGAAGTTTATTCCGTTGCTGATATTCACCGCTCGGCATCCGAAAATATGTTTCTCGTCGGTGAAAGTCACCATCGCATTCATCTTGCTTGCGAGTTGTCGGCGAAACAGTTTGTCGATAAACAAATTCATGCGTTCGCGAAACGGGAAACCGACAAACTCGCCGTCGTATGGATATGTGGGTATTTCGGTGACAGATTTTATGCCGGCCTTGCGCAGTCGGGTAAACAGATGCACGAGCATGGGCGTGGCATTCATGAAGCTGCGGGCATATACCGTCTCGATACCGTTGTCGACACAGTATCTGTATATGCACCCGTAGTCGAGTCGTTGGCGCACGGAGGCAAGCGTGCCCGTGCCGTAATCCTGTATCACGGTGTCGTCGACATAGCGGCATCGATGCCCCTCGGGCGAAAAGTCGTAGTAGCAGAGCCGCACGTCGTGCCCGTTCTCGCGCAGTCCTTTCACCTGATTGTGTATTTTCTTGCTTATCCCGCTCACTTCGGAAAAACCGTGAAATATAAGGAAGAGTATTCTCATTATGTTTTAAGTTTACTGTAAAGCCTTGAAAAAATGTTCGGCATATCGTTCTTTTGAGAACATCGCGGCTCGTTTTTTTGCCGCCATGCTCATTTCTTTCCGCCTGTCGGGTGATGCCGTCATGGCTGATATCGCGTTGGCAAGTTGGCGTGGAAGATTGTCGTCGGGAGTGATGATCACCGCACATTCGTCGGTTGCTATTTCCGGTATTCCGCCTCTTCGGGTCGTTATCACCGGCAGGCCGGCAGCCAGTGCTTCGACGCAAGTGAGCCCGAAAGGCTCTTCCCATGTCGACGGCAGGGCAGCGATATCGGCCAAATTCAGATAATCGGGAATATCGGCGTATGGCACGAAGCCGGTGAAAATGATGCGGTCTTTTATCGGTTCGGCCTTTTCTACGAGCGAGTCGATGAAAGAGTTTGTACCGGTGTCGTTGGCAAAGAACGCCCCTCCGATGACGAGCAGTTTGGTGTTTGGCTCGTTTTTGAGGATTGTCATGGCTTCAATGAGTTCGGATATGCCTTTCTCGGGTATCATTCTTCCGCTGAAAACGATGACGAAATCACTCTCGGAAATGCCGAGAGCGGCTCTTCCGACATGCTTCCGGCCGTTTGTCGCGAACATGCCGATGTCAATGCCGTTGTGTACGGTGATGCATTTGGTGTCGTCGGGCGATATCGTTTTCACGCGCTTGGAGATATAGTCCGACACTGTTATAATCCTGTCGGCGGCGGCATACAGCTCTTTGTGCCTTGCGGTGTTTATGTTCAGCACGTCGTTGTGCAGGTGATATATAATCTTGGAATGGCGCGGAAACATTCTCGTATGAATGGCGTATCCCGGTCGGTTTTCTATTATTATCGCGTCGAAATGATGCTTGCGGATGTCGCGCAGAGCCTTGGCGAGATAAAACTCGATGGTGTAGTGATAATACTCTTCGCGGTTTACGAGTCTGTATATCCGTTTTATTATTTTGGAAAGCATGCTTTCCGTGTCTACGAATACGTAGTGATTGACGGCGGATGATGTGGAGCGATGTTTGCGTGCCGCGCCGTTCTCCGTGCTGTATACGGTGATGTCGTGCAGGTGGTGACGGTCGTTGTATTCGAGATAGAAGTCTGTCAGGTTTTCAACGGCTCCCCCGCATACGGCCGGCACGGGTAATATTCCGGATGTGAGAATGGCGATTTTCATCTGTCGTGCTTCGTATGTGTGAATGTTGTGTCGTTTTTGTCGATGTGACGGATGTTTGCAAGCATCTTCCATACGAGGTGGGGCATGGCCGCCGCTTTGCGTAATGTGGTTCCGGAGCGTTGGCTTTTCGGTATTGCCATGATGATGGAAACGGCAAGCAGCGCGAGCAGTATCCACCATTTCAAGCTCCACACGGGGACAATGACGAACGACAGAATGGCGAAAAACGGCAGGGCGGCCATAAGTATGGAGCGCGGTATGAGCGTCTGCTGTATGGTTTTGTCGATGTAGTCGATGTTTCCATGCTTTATGGCGGAGGGCAGATGGTGTAGCATGTTCAGAAAACACTGTATCTGGGCGGTCATCCAGCGGCGGCGTTGTTGCTGGAAATTGTCTTTGTTGGCCACTTTCTCGTCGAATACGGCGATGGTTTCTTCGTATTTTATATATATGCCCTGTATCAGCAGGAGTGCTTCAAGCTCTTTGTCTTCGCCGGCGGTGGATAGGGAATAGACATTGCTCTCAAACCAGTCGTAGTCGAAACACATTCCGGAACCGATAAGGGCGGACGACAATCCGATGTTGTTGTGGGCTTTTCGGAACAAGGTGTTGTTTATCTCTTCGCTCAGTCCGTCGAGAACGGCGATGTCGTTGTTTGAGTTTTTGGCGAGTCTGTGGCATTGAATGGCCGAATATCCTTTTTGGCAGACAGTGTTCAGCCGGCTCAGAAAATCGTTCTCCACGATGTTGTCGGCATCGAGAATTACAACGAAATCGTATTTGCGGTCGTTGTTTGTGATGGCGAATTGGAGAGCCTTGGCTTTTGAGCTGTTTTCAAAAACCGGTCTGTGTAGTGTTATCGGCATAGAGCTTAATATGCCGTTTGTGTCGTCGCTCATGTGGTCGGATATCACGGCAACGTGATATTTGTCGGTGGGGTAGTCTTGATTGAGGAATGTGGCAACGGATGCTGTTATGACATTATCTTCGTTATAAGCAGGATATAATACGAGAAATGTGCTAAGTCTGTCTTTGTCGCCGGTATTTTCTGCCGGTTTTTTACTGTTGCGGCATTTGCTTGCGATGGCGAAGAACAATACATACGCGACAGAGCCGGCCATGAAAAGCCATAGCGCAATGTCGATGATATGTATTATTGTCCATGTCATGGATGGAATTTAATTACGATTTTCGAAATATTTTTTGCGATGTATTATCTTTGTCAGGTTCAGCAGAGAGGCTAAAATGATGAAAGGAGCCTTGAAGAAAGATTTGTCCCATTTGTCGTCTACGAGATAATCGGGAGTGGCACAGGCCAAGACGAGCATGGTGACGGCAAAGAGTATCCACCATTTTACGGCCAATGTGAAATAGATAAACGGCATGACGATGCTCATGAGTACCATGAGAGCAATCATTATGGTGCGGGGAATGAGCATCCATTGTATTACCTTATCGGCGAAATCGTATCTTTTTTTCAGTAAGGCAAAGGGTAGATAATGCACGTTTGACAAGAACGAACGCAGCTGTGTGGATGCCCACCGGCCTCTTTGTGTGTTGAAATCGGCGGATTGTCGTGTCTTTTCATCATACACAAGGATATTGTCGAAATAGTCGACGTATATGTGCTGGCGCATGAGCAAGGCTTCAATCTCCTTGTCGTCCCATCCGGTATTTACATTCATGATGTTTTCTTTGAACCATTTGAAGTCGTAGGCTATGCCGGAGCCGGAAGTGGCAGAGGATATACCGAGTGTTATGTGGCCGCGACGGAATATCGAATTGTTTATCTCTTCAAATATGGCATCAAGGTTTGCTATTGCCGTATCTCGGTTTTTTGACAGTCGGTGGGCCTGTATCGCTTTTGTTCCCGCGGTCTCGAAAGCGTCGTTCATCTGCTGAAGGAACTCGGGCTCTACCACAGAACCTGCGTCAAGCACGATGACGATGTCGTATATCTTGAATTGTGGCAGATTGTTGATTGCCAGTTGCAGTGACTTGGCTTTCGTGCTGTCAGCGAAATCCGGGATCAGCAGTGTTATAGGATACTGTGCAAGCCGGAAGTTGGTGATTTCTTCCTGATGGTCGGAAATCACGGTGATGTCGAACAGACGTTGCGGGTATGTCTGTCCGAGCGCGGTCTTTACCGTCTGTTCTATGCATTTATCTTTTTTATATGCCGGAATAAGAATGATGAAGCGATTTTGCCGCTTGGCAGGTGGAATGTGCGAACGCTTGTTGAAAAGTGACGCTATCGAGAAAACAGTGAGGTATAATACCGTCAGTGCAGTGAAAACAAACAGTATTATATCTATTGTATATATGATAATCCATCCGATGCTCATGATGTTATGATTTTAAGAAACTAACGATGCCTGACACTGTGGCCTTGGCCAAGTCAATACGATTTCTGAAAATATGCAGTATGATGTTTTTTAAAGAAACAATTATAATCAGATAGCAATATGTAGCCGGCTTGATGATTCCTTTGATGTTTCTTTTCGCAAAAAGCAGTCTGTTGCGAGAGATATAGAATGTCTTTAACGGACTGTCGGTGCCGCCGGTGGAACGGCTTTCTTTATGATATATGGTGAATGAAGGCTCATACCAAATATCGTATCCCGCATCGCGCAGGCGTACGGACCAATCCAACTCTTCATAATAAAGGAAGTAGCATTCGGGCATGAGCCCGGCTTTCTCTATGGCCTCGCGCTTCACCATCATGGCGGCTCCGTGTGCGTATGGGGTAGGGTGGGCCGTGTCATGCTGTCCGTGGTCTGTCTCTCCGAAGCCAATGGCGTGGTTTCGGACGGTGATTTTCGAGAGGGGCGTGTAGCCGGCAAACTGTATTTTATTGTCATCGAAAGCAAAACAAATCTTCGGACACACCATTCCTATTGATGCAGAAGAGCTCAATCTATCAATAAGACTGTCGAAATTATGTTTGGGGAGAATGGTGTCGTTGTTTATTAAAAACAGGTATTTGCCTGATGAAGCCTTGATACCGGCGTTGTTTCCGCCGGCAAAGCCCATGTTTTGCGACAGTCTGATGGTTTTTATTGTGGGATAGCGTTGTTTCAGAAGTGCAGCTTCATCACGGGATGAACCGTTATCGACAACAATTACCTCCACAGACTCGTTGTCAATGGGGATAGTGTCAATCAGCTCACACGTGTCTTTGAAACCGTTGTAATTGACGGTGATAATGGATATATCGGCTTTTTTATCCATGTTTTTTCTTTTCTTCTGCTAATCTTTTCTGCTCTTCTTTTTTCAAAGCGATGGCTTTTTCTTGCTCATCGAATTCTTTTTCAAAGAACGGAAGGTTATATACAATTGCCAAACCGCCGTAGAAAATCAGGACATTGGGGAATTGCATCAATATCTGGTTGCCGTATCCTCCGAGTTGGATGGCTATGAAAGCACAACAAAAAGCGGCTCCGATGCTTTGCGCGGATCTGTTTTTCAATCTGAAAAATACGATGATACAAGCCCCGAGAAACATCATTATTGTTGTTATGATGAATGTGGTGATGCCAATGGCTCCGGTGTGTATCCAGATGAAAACGTACTCTGAGTCGGGTGCAGTGACGGATACTTTCCTGTATTTGTTGTTTGCCGGCACGTTGCCAAGGTTACGGCTGATACCGATACCCCATGGGGCATCTTGCATATATTTCTTCATTGCCATTTGGTTTATCTCGCGAGTACCGAGAGATGCATCGTTTTTGTTAAATGCCGAGCGCATTCTTCTAATCATTGAGTTACCTTGTCCGATTGTAGTGAACATGAGAATAGACATGAAGAATGCAAATATTAATGTTACCGGAATGGCTATTTTAAATGATTTTGATAAAAAGATATATACGGAACAGCCTGCCGCGAAACAGAATATGGCTGTTCTTGTACCGGAAGCAAACATCGTCCACGTGCATGCAAGGCCGGCGACAAGAAAGAATATGCGTTCTTTTTTATTAATACTCTTGTGTGAAACGGATATTATAAAGAATGCTACGGCACTTGCGGCCATGTTACATCCTAAGTTGGCGGCATCACTGAATATTGAGAAGTATCGGATAATACCATTCACGATATGTGTGCGTGCGCCATATACGAGCCATGCTTTCTCTGTACTTGTGAAGCCTATGTTTTGTTGTTTCCAAGCCCAAAAAGCAGCAAACAAGGATAACGCGGCCCATAATCTCAGAAATGTCATTACCCGGTTGGAGTCTGATATGTATATGATACATACTAAATATACATACATTAGTTGAAATGCCATAAGGCGTGCACCGGAAAACCATGCGGCGACGTCTATACCAAGGTCGCAAGTATCGTTTAATACTTCAAGGGTACAGAATACGCACCATATTATTAAAGCCAAAAACATGATGTTGGCAACCTTGCCGAGTTTAAGGTCTTTGGCATCTATTATGGCTATGGCCAATAAGACTATTTCTAATGCTTCATTGGGTAATGAGACCGGAATGGGCATATAATTGTATCTGTTGAGGAACATTACCATATAGTTTACTATGAATAATGTCCAAAACGTAAGCATTTTATGGCGAAAGGCGAAGATGCCATACAATACAAATACAGGTAGTATGCATACTATTGCAAAGCCTGTGATGCCGGTGGTGATTAGTTGATAGAGAGCAATTAAAAACAGGAGGAAGAGTAATATTACTTTTCCCCCGTTTTCAGTTGTGTATTTTGATATACTATTGGATTTTATCTTTTCCATTATTAATTATCAACGCTTCTCTTCTTCTGTTATCGAAGTCTCTATTAATCAGTTGGCGTGAGTATTTTCTGTGGCGGTCAATCCAAGTTGTGAAATTCTATAAACGAAATTCTTTAATTTTGTATATGGCGGTAATTGGCCTACAAACTCTTCAACTGCGTATCTGCTTGTTTCTGTGAGATACATGTATAGTGACTCCTTGTTTTCAAGTTGTGCTTGAATTTCATTAAGTGCTTTTTGGTCAACATCTTTCCATGTGCGATTGGCACGGGTCACAATAAGATTGACAGTTCCGAGATTAAGCAATGCCGGGGCAATGGGATGGTCGTTTAGATTAGGGTATTCTACGATGGCAATCTCATCGGGAAGAATGTCGGGGCATAGCTCTTTTATACTTTTTGCCATTATATATTTACCGTCATCGGCAAGGAAGTCTTCGTCATAGGCAAGTCTGCGAACCTGCAAGCCGAGTGAAATCCAATAATTCTCAAGTTCTTGTGCAAGGAAACTCTTTCCATTGGCCGAATCGGTTGATATGAGATTGAGCACGTTTTGCTGTCCGGTTTTAAAATGAGGAAGCAGGGTTTTGCTCAGTTGGCGTAATGCCATATCGGAGATAATCTTGTTGTATCTGCGATAGCGCAAGTTGCTTTCTTTCGGATAACAACCCATTACCGGTATTTTGGTGATACGTTCAGAACGCATTCTGTCACGCAATGTTCGGTCTAACAGTTCTATGATGAAGAAGTACATTGTCGTCATCAGGAATGTTAACAAGAAAGCACCGAGTAGTATCATTAACCTGTTTGTGGGTTGTGCGTTCAATGGAAACATTGGAGGGTTAAGAACTCGTAATGTTGCTGTTGTCATTTGCAGATTACGTTGGCGCAGACGAGCGGCATTAAGAGATTTAAGCATCTCCATATAGTTACTTTCGATAAATCCGATATGTCTGTCTTTGCGGTCAAGGGTCGCTCCAATCGGGGCGAAATACAGAATTTGCTGATCAAGTTTTTGGCGCATTATGTCCTGAGCGGTCATCTGTGCTTTGGTCTTTTCCAACAAAAGAACTTGATCGAGCCATTTGGTCAGCATTGAACTGGCTTTCACTCCTGTTTCTGTACTGTATGTTCCGGCTTCAATATCCTGCGTAAGGCTTTTTACTTTGTTTGTGGCTTGGTCCAATTGCTTTTGGGCCTTGGCCAATTCTTGTTGTGATTCGGATACGTTTCCGCCGCCTTCACTGCTCATTAGTTGCAGATTTGAAATTCGTGATTGTATTCTCGATATGTCACGAACTTGATCCGTAAAGTCTCTGTTGGCTCTTATCACCTTGGCTCTGTTGCCCAACTGTCTTTCAAGATAGTCCATCAAAGCTTTGGTCGTGGTGTAGTTCATGAGCAAATCATTATCAGATGTCTGCTGTGTGGCATCCAATATTGTTAACTGTTTTGTCTGTTCCGGATAGTTTATCACTCTCTTGGATATGTTATACTTGACCAAGTCATCCTCCGCGTTTGTCAGAATACGATAGTAACGTTTTACTTCGCGCTCGAAATATTTGATAACATTATTTGTCTCGCCAAATCTTATTTGTTGATATTGGCGTGCAAATACTTCATTGAGAATATCGAGAGTGTTATAAGCCACACCGGCATCGTTGGCAGAATATCCTATATCGATGATATCGCTGTTCTCCAGCTGCATCACTTTCAGGCGGGAAGTGATGTTGTTCATACCGAAATACGGATGATAGTTGAGCAATCCGAACAGATAGTTGTCTTGCGACGGTTTTTCGTATGCTTTCAAATTGGCATAAGTAGCCGACTCGCTGTTATGGTTTATCAGTGCTTTCACGTCGGCTGGAACCGATAGGCTGAGCTCGCGAAAGTGCTCGGCGGATATGTAGTTGTTGTCCTTGTCGGGATTACCGTACATCATGCAGCGCGCAAAAAGCCGCAGGGCCACTTCATGAATAGTGTTGTCTGTGGTTATTATGAGCATCAGGTTCTTTATATTTGCTTGTGCGTTGCCACCGGCCACACCGACACCACCTTCTATATTATATCCGGTTATCATTCCGGTATATATGGTTGTGTTTGTGTCGTATGTGCGTTCCATGTGTCGCGTGAGAAACCATGCTATCACAAGTGCGATCAATGGCAGAACAGTGAGATACCATCTGATGCGATATAAGAATCTGACTAAATATCTGAATGTATCCATAATGTGGTTTTTAGCTTATGTTTAACTATTTGTTGTTTTCTCGTAATTAGTTCGTTCCCGGTGTTTTTGAACTGTTTTCTGCCGCTTTCTTGTTCTCTTTCGCAGCTTTTCTTTGGGCTTCTTTTTCGGCTTTTTCTAATGCTTCGAATCTTTTTTCTTCTTTTTCGGCATTTTTCCTTATCTGTTTTTCTACCGCTTTGTTTTCTTTCTCTATTTCTTTGTCACTCTTTTGAATGTCATTGTCCAAAGTGACGTCGGTTGTAGTATTTGTTATTATCGGTGTGTGTGTGAGAATTTCGAGAGTTATTATGTCTGTCGTTATTTGGGTTTGCAGATTTTGGTAGCGGCTTACGGCTTCCTGCTCTCTTAATTTTGTGTAAGCAAAGGCTTCGATATTCATGTTGCCTTGATGAAAGTCTTCTTGGTTCAAAGCACCCGCACCTTGGTAAATAGCAGCGTTTTCGCTTGCCGTTTTCAATGAGACAAGGTCATTGGTTATCTTAACATATAATGATGCTATCTGTAATTTAAGCTCATTGTATGCTATATCCTTTTTAATCTGCGCCTGTTCTACGAGCAGTCTTTTTCTTTTCACGGATGCTCCTAAATCAAGGATGTCTTCCAATGGTATATTGAGATTTACACCCACGTTCCAATAGCTCTGCTCGCTACCTTGAAACTGGTATATCATCTGGTTGTATGTAGAGGAGTTGTTGCCCCACATGTCTGTTTTTCCATAACTGTAACTGGCATGTCCGCGCAGATATGAGAATATGTGTCTTTTCTGTTTTGATACTTCCGCCTGTGCTATTTCCTGAGCTTTGGCCAAGTCTAATATTTGAGGATTTGACTTTGCGTTTTCAAATAAAACGGCTAATGGCGGCAGATGAAATCGTGAAAAGTTTATTGTACTGTTCTCGCTCGCATCAAAAAATCCCGCACTTATACCGCTGTTGTTAAACTGTGCCTTTGCTGCCAAACTTGCCATTACAATAAAGGCAACACATGTTATATGTCTTAGACTGTTCATATAATACTTAATTGTATTTATATACTTGTTTTCATTTTTTATACTCACACATTTTCTTTTTGTATGAATGCGGTCAAAGTTTTGAATATTATCTTCATATCCAATGCGAAATTATATGTTTGACCGTATTTGATATCAAGTTGTTTACGCTCTTCTGCCGACAAAGCACCGCTGTCTCCTCTTTTCTCTACTTGCCAAAGACCGGTGAGTCCTGCCGGAGCCATAAATCTGTCGATGCAGGTGTCACCCGTAAGCTTTTCTGCTTCGTAGAGTGGTAGAGGTCTGTTTCCTACGACAGACATGTCTCCTTTCAGAATATTGAACAGCTGAGGCAATTCGTCTATGCTGTATTTACGGATGAAGCGGCCGACTTTTGTCACACGCGGGTCATTTTCTATTTTGACGAAAGCATTGTTCTTCTCTTGGTTGTTCTGTTTTGCGAAATCACTTTCTGCGACCACGAAATCATCACCAACAAGCATAACTTCCTCATCTCCAAGCATTGTGTTGTCTCCCATTCCGTCATTCCCCATCATGGAATTGGCAGAGTCATCGGCCGTGTCGTATGGGATTTTTGTCGTTTCAAAGTCTTGATAGCCATCTCCGACATATTGATTGTGAGATTTTTTCAACTCTGCCAGATGTTTGTCGGCATCGCAATACATGCTTCTGAATTTGAGAAAGTCAAATATCTTGTAATTCGTTCCGGCTCTTTTCGATTTAAAAAGAATTGGGCCTTTGCTCTCAATTCTTATTGCTATGGCTGTAATCAGGAAAATGGGAGACAATACTATTATTGCAATAAGAGAGAACACAATGTCAAATGCTCGTTTCCATACAGGTATCTGAAACTGTAGTATCCTGTATTTCGGAGCCTTGCTGTCGAATAGTATATCTTCTCTATCTGATATGAACCGTAATTTTTTGCCTATTTCTGTTGCTGAGGCATCTTTGCTTATGGTGTCGTTGATGCCGCATTTCATGTATTTACCACGCTCTTCGTCCGATAACTTCTCCGTCAGCAATACTATATAAATATTGTTGCATTTCTTTTTCAAGTAGGTTATGGCCGTAATATCCTCGGTGAGAATTCCTTTTTCGAACAACACTATTACGTGATTTCCCTGTCTGCCAAATGCCGAAGCACATGCCGATGCTGCATCTTTATAGGTGCTTGCCATTCTTATGAGCTGTCCTGAAATGACTCTCAGTCGCTCTTGCGTAGAGGGATTATTCCCATAATATACTACACCCAACATATATATCAGTTTGGTAATATTTTCTTGACTCTTATTTTAAGCTCGATGGGATTGAACGGCTTGACAATATAGTCTTCTGCGCCAATTTCGAGAAGGCGTATACGCTCGCTTGTACTGTCTTCGCTGCTCAGCATGATTATCGGAATGTGGCGGAACAACTCGTTTTGCTTTATCCATTCAAGAAAATCATCGCCACGCATTTCTGGCATTCTTATGTCAGATATGATAAGGTCGGGGGTGTTTCCAGCCTGCAACCATTTCACACCTTGCAATCCGTCGGGAAGCCATTGCACGTCATAATCGCTCATGAGGTAGATTGAAAGAACCTTGGCTATGGTCTCTTTATCGTCAAGAATAAGTATTTTCTTTTTCATGATTAGAAAATGTTATTTTTTTTGTTTTTGATTTTTTAGTAAAGAATTAACGCGAAATATTTTTCTATTATATCTGGCAAAGGTAAGAAAAAAAATAAGAAATACAAAATAAACACGAAAAAAGTGTATAATATTTTTAAAAAACTTGCGTGTGTGATTTTTTTTAACGATATTTGTTCCTAAATTTAATTTAAAAACGAAAAAACATTTATGGCAAGCAGATATTTGTTGGGCTTTGACGTTGGCAGCAGTTCTGTGAAAGCATCTTTGATTGATGCCGATACGGGAAAATGCAAGGCTGCGGCCTTTTTCCCGGAAAGTGAGGCTCCTATTTTGGCCGTTAAAGCAGGATGGGCAGAACAGGATCCCGGTATGTGGTGGGATAATGCGAAGCTAAGTCTGGCCAAGGTTATGGCCGATTCCGGTGCTAAAAGCGACGAAATAGCCGCGATAGGAATTTCATATCAGATGCACGGGCTTGTGTGTGTCGACAGAAATCTCGAAGTTTTGCGTCCGTCTATCATCTGGTGCGATTCGAGAGCCGTTCCGTTCGGCGACAAGGCGTTCAGAGAGCTGGGCTCAGAATATTGCCTTTCCCATCTGCTAAACTCTCCCGGCAATTTCACAGCGGCCAAGTTAGCGTGGATAAAGGAAAACGAGCCGGAACTTTACGGCCGTATTTACAAGATAATGCTTCCCGGCGACTATATCGCCATGCGTCTCGGCGGAGAGCCGAACACCACAGTCAGCGGCTTGAGCGAAGGCATGTTCTGGGATTTTAAAGATAGGAAAGTGTCGGAGGCGCTGATGAATTATTATGGTTTTGACACATCTTTAATATCGGATATCGTACCGACGTTCGGCATACAGGGACGTGTGTCGGCTGCGGCTGCGGCAGAAACAGGTCTCAAAGAGGGTACACCTATTACATATAGAGCCGGCGACCAGCCGAACAACGCACTCAGTCTTAATGTTTTCAATCCCGGAGAGATCGCATCGACAGCCGGTACATCGGGAGTCGTGTACGGCGTACTCGGAGATATCAACTACGATAAGAAAAGCCGTGTGAATACGTTTGCCCATGTAAATCACAGTGACGCTCAAACACGACTCGGCGTGTTGCTCTGTATTAACGGTACCGGTATTCTCAATGCGTGGGTTCGTCGCACGGTGGCTCCCGAGGGCATTGGATATGCCGAGATGAACAACATGGCAGAGCAAGTGCCGATTGGCAGCAACGGTGTCACGGTGATACCATTCGGTAACGGTGCCGAGCGTGTGTTGGAGAACAAGGAAATAGGATGCTCGGTGAGCGGAATAAACTTTAACAAGCACAGTAAGGAGCACATTATTCGTGCCGCTCAAGAAGGTATAGTGTTCAGTTTCTGCTACGGAATGGAGATTATGCAACAGATGGGCATGGATATCAGAAAGATACATGCGGGAAAAGCCAACATGTTCCTCAGTCCCTTGTTCCGCGATACGTTGGCCGGTGTGAGCGGAGCCACAATCGAACTGTACGATACCGACGGCAGTGTGGGCGCGGCAAAAGGAGCCGGCATAGGTGCGGGTATCTACAAAGACAACAACGAGGCGTTTGCCACGCTCGACAAGTTGCAGGTGATTGAGCCGGACGAAACTCATCGCTCGGAGTATCTGCAAGCATACTCGCGATGGAAAGAGACTCTGAATAAAATACAAAACCAATAACCTTATAAAACAAGAAACAATTATGGCAAAAGAGTATTTCCCTTCGATAGGCAAGATACCGTTCGAAGGTCCGGAGAGTAAGAATGTAATGGCATTCCATTACTATGATCCCGAAAAGGAGGTAATGGGCAAGAAGATGAAAGACTGGCTTCGTTTCTCAATGGCTTGGTGGCACACATTGTGCGGAGCGTCGGGCGACCAATTTGGCGGACAGACCCGCAGTTACGAGTGGGACAAGGCCGGCGATGCCGTTCAGCGTGCGAAAGACAAGATGGATGCCGGCTTTGAAATTATGCAAAAGCTCGGTATCGAGTATTTCTGTTTCCACGATGTAGACTTAGTAGAGGAGGGCGCTACCATTGAAGAGTATGAGGCCCGCATGAAAGCCATCACAGACTATGCTCAGACAAAAATGAGCGAGACAGGCATCAAATTGCTTTGGGGCACGGCAAATGTGTTCGGAAACAAGCGTTACATGAACGGAGCGGCCACCAACCCCGACTTCGACGTGGTGGCTCGTGCCGCAGTGCAGATAAAGAACGCCATCGACGCCACAATCAAGCTCGGCGGAGAAAACTACGTGTTCTGGGGCGGACGCGAGGGCTACATGAGCCTTTTGAACACCCAGATGCAGCGTGAGAAAAATCATTTGGCAAAGATGCTGACCGCAGCCCGTGATTATGCCCGTGCAAAGGGATTTAAAGGCACGTTCCTCATAGAGCCGAAGCCGATGGAGCCTACGAAACATCAGTATGACGTTGATACGGAAACGGTTATCGGTTTCCTGCGCGCCAATGGTCTCGACAAAGATTTCAAGGTGAACATCGAGGTAAATCACGCCACACTTGCCGGACACACGTTTGAGCATGAGTTGGCCGTGGCTGTTGATAACGGCATGCTCGGTTCTATCGATGCCAATCGCGGTGACGCTCAGAACGGATGGGATACAGACCAGTTCCCAATCGACAATTACGAGCTTACTCAGGCTATGATGCAGATTATACGCAATGGCGGTATTGGAACAGGCGGTTCTAACTTCGATGCCAAGTTGCGTCGTAACTCCACTGACCCCGAGGATATTTTCATTGCACACATCAGTGGTATGGACGCAATGGCTCGTGCGTTGGAGAACGCAGCCGCAATATTGGAGCACAGCGAACTTCCCGCCATGTTGAAAGAGCGCTACGCAAGTTTCGACAGCGGTCTCGGCAAAGATTTCGAGGATGGCAAACTAAGCCTCGAGCAGATTTACGAGTACGGCAAGAAAGTGGAAGAGCCTAAGCAAACAAGCGGCAAGCAAGAAAAATATGAGACAATAGTGGCTCTTTACGCTAAGTAAATCCACGTTTTTATAAAGTTAATTTCGGTGTCCCCGCTGTCGTGAGACAGTGGGGGCTTTTTTTTGTCAAGTATGGGGCTGTGCGCAACCTTATTTTGACACAGTCCCATGCTGGCAAGGTAAAAACGTTACTATGGGCAATCCGGTTATCACTCGAAATATCGTATGGGCCACTTCTTTTCTCCTGTAATTCTGTTATTGCATATTTATACATTCGGAATGAATATTTATGCAAAATACGGATGGCCTTTACTTGATTTTCCTTTGATTTTTGATATGTTTTTCGTTGCCGCAAATCGAAATATCGGTTGTGTGGCAATAAAATATTTGTTATCTCGCAGTTAATATTTAGTTACTTCATAATTAATATTTAATTGCGTCGCAGTTAATATTTAATTGTGTCGCAGTTAATATTTAATTGTGTCGCAGTTAATATTTAATTGCGTCGCAGTTAATATCTCGTTGTCGGGTGATTAATGCTTAATTGCGACATGATTAATATTCGGTTATCGGGCAAAACATGATGTTTGTAAACGCGACGAGGCTCCCGACACCGTGTGTCGGGAGCCTCGCGAAAGCTCGTGAAAAGCCCATCCGGCCTCCACAAAGTGGAATGTGAAGTGCTATAAGTATGTGTGCAGCGTCACGTTCGGCGTTGCATGGTTGATGAATTATCAAAAAATCGGGTTTGTGTTTTTGCATAAATATGCAAAAACGTATGTGCCACGTGGGTGATAAAAGAGTTATTTTCGCAATGGTTATTCATGATATCTTTGTTTGATTATTAAGTTTACGGATGGCAAGACAGTGCAAATCGAGCGCGACTAAACTTGTTTCAAGTTGCCGAGATGCCGCCTGTCTTATGCAAAGACAGTGCAAATCGAGCGCGACTAAACTTGTTTCAAGTTGCCGAGATGCCGCCTGTCTTATGCAAAGATACAAAATTTTGAAGCGAAATGCAAGAAATTTTAAAGTTAAAAAGGTAAAAGGGTAAAGAGGTAAAGGGTAAAAGTCTATTCCTCGATGCTCGACAAAGAGCGGGCGAACGATGCGAAAAAGTTGGTGAAAATCTCTCCGGGGTAATACTTGAAAAATTTTGCCGTATGGCGGAAGTGCCACAGCATGGCGTTGGAGTTGCTTGTGGTGACAAACACGTGTTTGCCTTGTGTGAAAAACCATTCGCCGGTATGGCTGCCGTTAAGTTCGAAAATGTCGTTGGTTATCGAAGCGGTGTCCGTGCCGTATCGTGTGTTAAAGAACGGTAACTCGTCTTTGTCAAACTTCATCAACTCTACCAAAAGGGCGGCTTCCAGATTTACCATTCGCCCCAATCTCAGTTTGTCTATCCATTTTTGTAACTTTGCGAAATCCACCTTGTCGCTTTCTTTTCTGATAAACATGCCGAAGTCGACAAGCTGTTTCAGGCTTATGCCATCGTTAATGATATAGCGTGCCATGCGAACCATGATGACAAGAATACTCAGTGTGTGTGGCACGATTTCTATTTTCGTCCCGTTTATCAGTCGGTATGCGGAGTCGCAGCATCTTGTTTCGCCGGATATTATTTTCTGCAAGCGGCTGTTGAGCAACTTGTTTGTCAGTGAAATCATGTTTTTGTGGTGCTCGACCTTGATGCCGTGGTGCTGATATCTTACCGTGTTACGGTCGCTGTTGTCTGTGTTAGTGCCGTGTTCGAGTGCCCATGCGTGAGCTTTTTCGGCCTGCGGCTCGAACGGGAAATAGATGTCTATGTCTCCTCCCGTGCGGTGGTCGGGGTGGTCGTATAAAGAGGCGAAGCCCTGTCCTTTGAGCAGTATCGGGCGCAGATGTGCATGGTTGAAAGTGTCGAAAATCTCTGCCAGACAGATGTTTGTTTCTCTGTTACGCTTTTCCGTGGCTTCCGTGAGCCGTTGCCAGTGTTCTTTTTGCTTTTCGGATAATTGCAGGAAGAAGTCGTTGTCGTATGTTTTTATGCCGTCTGCCACGACGGCTCCTACTCCGTGCATGAGTGCCAGTTGCAGCAATCGGTCCCATTTCCATTCGGACATGGGCTCCAATGGTTCGTCTTTCATCCCGAAAGCGCCGCCGCGCAGCAGCCGGAGAAAGTTGCGTTGTATCACCGACATTGTTTTCACGAGTATCGTTTTGGATATCTGAATAATATCGCCATTACGGCAATGGCTCCGATAGACATCGGGTAGTAGAGATAGGGGATGAGGTTTAGCGGGTTTGTCGCCGCTATGCCCGCCGCGAGAAGCAGGTGCGCGCCGTATGGCAGGAGACCTTGCGTGAAGCATGACATAGTGTCGAGTATGCTGGCGCATTTGCGGTTGTCAAGCCCGAAGCGTTGGCTTATGCTCCGTGCTATGCCTCCCACGGTGATTATGGCCACGGTGTTGTTTGCCGTGCATAAAGTGACAATGCTCACGAGTGCTGCTATCGAGAGCTCCGCTCCCCGCTTGCCCGTTATCCGCCGGGTCATGACTTTGATGATATAGTCTATTCCGCCGTTTTCTTTTATCAGCTCAAGCATTCCTCCGGCAAGCATTGTGATAATGATAAGTTCGCCCATACCTGTTATTCCGTCGCCCAAAGTCTTGAACCATCCGAAAGCATCGAACGAGCCGTCGAGCAGTCCGATAATTCCGGTGAGCGATATTCCGAGCACGAGCACGGCCATCACGTTTAGACCGAATACGGCCGTGAGGAGCACTGCGATATATGGTATCACTTTCAGATACTCCACGTCGGGGATGCTCTGCGGCGAACTTATGTTTTTGCCGAGGAATATATATACAATGAGGATTAGCACGGCTGCGGGCATGACGAGAAAGGAGTTGACCTTGAACTTGTCGCTCATCTTGCACTCTTGCGTGGAGGTTGAAACGATGGTGGTGTCGGAAATGAAAGACAGGTTGTCGCCGAAAAACGAACCGCCGACAACCACGGCCACCATCATCGGTATGCTGGCACCCGTGGAGTGGGCCAGTCCTGATGCTATCGGGGCAAGAGCCACGATGGTGCCGAAACTTGTGCCGATGGAAAGAGAGATGAAGCATGCGGCGAGAAAAAGCCCGGCCAACAGCATGTTGCTCGGAAGAACGGTGAGCATGAGGTTTACTGTGGCATCGATGCTGCCCATTACTTTCGCACTGTTGGCGAAAGCTCCCGCCAGAATGAATATCCATAGCATAAGCATCATCTGCTCGGAGCCGGCACCGCGACTGAAAATGTCTATGCGTCGGCGGAGAGTCCGGCCACGGCTGATGATGACGGCATATACCGATGATGCCATGAATGCCACGGTAATCGGCACCTTGTAGAAGTCGCCTGCCGCGATGGAGGTGACGAGATACAAGGTGACGAATACCAGTAGCGGACTTAATGCTATGAGACCTTTGTTCAATTCGTTATAGTGTTACACCGTTTTTGAATATTGAAATCTCACGGTAGTTGTTTGTTTCATTGCGTGCTTTCTCGCCGCTTGCCACTGCAAGTATCTTGTCGATGAACTCGGGAACAAGCTCCTGCATTGTTTTCCCCTCGATGAGTTGTCCGGCGTTGAAGTCGATCCAGTTTGGCTTGCGGGCGGCAAGGGTGGGGTTGGTGGCGATTTTCATCGTCGGTACGAATGTTCCGAAAGGTGTGCCGCGACCTGTTGTGAACAGTACTATCTGACAACCTGCCGAAGCGAGTGCCGTGGAAGCCACGAGGTCGTTGCCCGGAGCCGACAGCAGATTGAGTCCGTTGGTTGTCAGTCGCTCGCCGTATTTGAGCACTCCGCTTACCGGGGCGCGTCCGCACTTCTGTGTGCATCCGAGTGCTTTGTCTTCAAGTGTGGATATACCGCCGGCCTTGTTGCCCGGTGACGGGTTCTCGCCGACAGGTTCGCCGTGGCTGAGGAAGTACTCCTTGAAATCGTTGACCATGCTTACGGTCTTGTCGAACAGTTCCGGAGTCTCGCAGCGGTTCATCAGAATGGTCTCGGCTCCGAACATTTCGGGCACTTCGGTAAGTATTGACGTACCGCCCTGTGCGACAATCCAGTCGGAGAACTCGCCGACAAGGGGATTTGCCGTGATGCCGCTGAAGCCGTCGCTACCGCCGCATTTCAAGCCGACACGCAGTTTGCTCACGCTTACATCCTCGCGTTTGTCCTCTTTTGCCGTGGCGTAGAGGCCGCGCAGGATTTCCATGCCTGCTTCAATTTCGTCGCCATCAATCTTTTGGGTGACGAGGAATTTTATTCTGTCTTTATCGTAGTCGCCAAGCAGTTGCTCGAACAGTTCCGGCTGGTTGTTTTCGCATCCGAGGCCGAGCACGAGCACACCGCCTGCATTCGGGTGGAGAGTGATGTCGCGGAGCACGGCACGAGTGTTCTCATGGTCACCGCTCAGCTGTGAGCAACCGTAGTTGTGGTGCCATGCGTAGATATCGTCGACACCGTTGCAACCGGTCTCGCGACGCAGATTTTCGGCGAGCTTCTCTGCGATACCGTTGACACAGCCTACTGTCGGCACAATCCATATTTCGTTTCTTGTGCCCACTTCACCGTTCTTGCGCACATATCCTTTGAATGTTCTCTTGTCATCTTTGATGGCAAGTGTCTCCTTTACCGGGTTGTAAGTATACTCGAGTGTTCCCGAAAGGTTGGTTTTCAGGTTGTTTTCATTAACCCAATCACCTGCTTTAAGATCTTCACGGGCATGTCCGATGGGATATCCGTATTTTATGATATCGACACCTTTGGGCGTGTCGGTGATAAGGACTTTATGTCCTGCGGGTGTGTCTTGGTTCAGGGTGACAGCCTTTCCGTCTATCTCGATGATGTCACCTTTCTTCTTTTGTTGCAGACATACGACGACAGTGTCGGCCGGATTGATTTTGATAAATGTTTGTTCCATTTTAGTAGGGATATTATAGGTTTATTAATTATATTCTTGTTTTTAATCGTTGAATGTATGTTTATGTTAATATGCAGAGTCTTGTCGGGTGGAAATCACAGTTGTTGCCGTCTGTAAAAATCCACGTTCTCTTTCGTAAGTATTTCTATCGGCATGTAATTAATCGGCGTCACTTCCTTTTTCAGCACTATTGCTTCAAACAAAGTCTCTATGCACGAATAGCCTTGCATGTAGGCATGCTGGGCGATAAGAAATGAAATAGAGCCTTGTTTGACGCATTCGGCGTTCTTGTTTACCATGTCATATCCCATGATTTGCACGTTGCGCCGATTGCTTTTCTGGAGAAACTCTCCCACGAGATGTGCCTTTGAATTGAATGTTATGCAGTGATGAACATGCGGATGCTCTTTGAAGAAAGTATCAAGAATGCTGTCATACTGTTTGCGGTCAACGTCGAGTGGCAGGTTGACTTCGGTTATTTCCACGTTGGGGAAGTGGTCTCGCATGTAATGTCGGAAGCCTGTTTCGCGGTTTTCCTGCTGTTTGCTCGCCACATTTCCGTTCTTCATCTGTTTCATAAGCATTATTTCGCTTTCTTTCGCGGCGAGAAGCATAAGCATGCGCCCGGCGAAATATCCGCTGAAGAACGAGTCCTGACCGTAAAAAGACAGTGGCTTTAAGTCTGGCATGTATGAATCTAAAAGTATGAAAGGAATTTCCTTGTCGTGCAGAATGTCTGTAAACTCACGCATCACGTCAAGAGTAGAGGGCACGATTATCACCCCGTCGGGACAGTCGTCAAGGCATTGCTTGGTGACTTTCGTGAATGTATTCTTGTCAAAACGATTGTAATACATCATTTTCATGTTGATGTTGAAATCGCGGCGATGCTCGCATGCGTTCGTAGCACCCTCTTCAATCTCTTCCCAATACGCTTCGGATTCATGCTTGGGAATAATGAAATGGAAGTTGTACTTCTTGTTGTAGGCAAGCGCGCTGGCATACATGTTGGGCTGATAGTCCATCTCTTTAAGTGCTTTTTCCACTTTTTCACGCGCTGTTTTGGATACGTTCGGACGGTTATGGATAACCCGGTCGACGGTACCGACGGATACTCCGGCGAGTTCCGCGACATCCTTAATTCTTATTTTGTCAGCAGCCATGTCTCGTAAATAGTTTTTTTACAATGCAAAAATACCAATAATTATTTAATTGTGTAAATGCACAGTTCAATATTTTACAAAATAAGAAAGATTTTGTCAGATTTGTTTCGCTATTTAAGAAATAAATGCTATTTTTGTGCTCACAAACTGTAAATCTATCAAAACAATTATAATATAAATATTTAAGAAACATGGCTAAGGTAGTAACATTGGGCGAGATAATGCTCCGCCTATCTCCTAACGGTAACGACCGTTTCATTCAGACAGATTCTTTCCGCATCATTCCCGGTGGTGGAGAGGCAAACGTTGCGATAAGTTGCGCTAACTATGGACACGATGCTTATTTCGTAAGCAAGTTGCCCGCTCATGAAATAGGACAGATTGCTGTCAATTCATTGCGTCGCTACGGTGTAAACACACAGTTTATTGCACGCGGCGGAGAGCGTGTAGGACTTTATTATGCCGAGACAGGAGCATCAATGCGCCCGTCGAAAGTTATTTATGACCGTGCTCACAGTGCCATCGCAGAGGCAGAGCCTTCCGATTTCGATTTCGATGCAATCATGGAAGGTGCCGACTGGTTCCACTGGTCGGGTATAACACCTGCCGTATCTGACAAAGCAGCCGAACTGACAAAGCTCGCTTGTGAGGCTGCAAAGCGTCACGGTGTGACCGTTTCGGTAGACCTTAACTTCCGTAAGAAGCTTTGGACTTCTGAGAAAGCAATCTCAATCATGCGTCCGTTGATGAAGTATGTCGATGTTTGCATCGGTAATGAGGAAGATGCAGAGTTGTGCTTGGGCTTCAAGCCCGACGCAGACGTTGAGGGCGGCCAGACGGATGCAGCCGGATATGAGGGCATTTTCAAGCAGATGAAAGAAGAATTCGGATTTAAATATGTCGTTTCAACATTGCGTGAGAGCTATTCTGCCACATTCAACGGATGGAAGGCTCTTATATATAATGGTGAGGAATTCTATCAGAGCAAGCGTTATGAGATTAATCCTATCATCGACCGTGTTGGTGGCGGAGACTCATTCTCAGGCGGTCTTATCCACGGTTTGCTCACAAAGCCGACACAGGGCGAGGCTCTTGAATTTGCCGTTGCGGCTTCTGCTTTGAAGCATACAATCAATGGCGACTACAATCTTGTAAGTGTTGCCGAGGTTGAATCGCTTGCAGGTGGTAATGCTAACGGACGCGTTCAGAGATAATAGATACTTAATGCGTTCCGGAATATAAATAAAAACGTTTAAATTTGATATAATGGCAAAATTTGATAAGATAGCTGTGTTGGCCAAAATCGGTCAAACCGGTATGGTGCCTGTGTTCTACCACAAGGATGCAGAGGTGGCAAAGAAAGTTGTGAAAGCTTGTTATGACGGTGGCGTTCGCGCTTTCGAGTTCACCAACCGCGGTGATTTTGCTCACGAAGTATTTGAGGAAGTGGTTAAATTCGCAGCAAAGGAGTGCCCGGAGTTGGCTCTCGGTGTAGGCTCTGTCGTTGATCCTGCCACCGCAGCCCTTTATATTCAGCTTGGCGCATGCTTCGTTGTCGGCCCGCTTTTCAATCCTGAGATATCCAAGATATGCAACCGCCGTTTGGTGGCTTACACTCCCGGATGCGGCAGCGTGTCGGAAGTAGGAGCGGCACAAGAGACCGGTTGCGATCTTTGCAAGATATTCCCCGGCGATGTTCTCGGTCCAAATCTCGTGAAAGGCCTTATGGCTCCCATGCCATGGTCCAAGTTGATGGTTACCGGCGGTGTTTCTCCCGATGAGGCTAACCTCACATCATGGATTAAGGCAGGTGTATATTGCGTCGGAATGGGCTCCAAGTTGTTCCCCAAAGACGTTATTGCCGCAGAGAATTGGCAGGCAATTACCGATAAATGTGTTGAGGCATTAGGATATATTGCTAAGGCGCGCGGTTAATAATATAGCAAATACAAAAGGTTCCTTATGGCTGTTATGCCTTGGGAGCCTTTTGTTTTTTTCGGCATGTTCACGTTATGATAGGCAGCAAGTGGACAAGTTGAATTCTATATCTTATGCCTATCATTATCGCAATCTCGACTCCACTTATTCTTATGCTTTGCGTGCATACGCCCTGTCAGACGACTATGGTACCGGCAAATCGGCCGCATTGAACAACATGGCCTTTGTAAACATAGCCCGTATGGACTATGACAGGGCGGAAAAACAACTTGACGAGGCTTTATCTGTTACCGATAATCAGATAGAGATGCTCATTTCCGAGGTCCAGAAGATGCGTCTTTGCCAGCGAAAGTCGCAAAACCGCATGTTCTATGACTATCGTGAGCGTGCCAAGAGCCGTATAGACAGGATTAACGAGGAGCGTTTCGAACTGTCCGATGCCATGCTTCGCCGTTTGATATATGCCGAAACGGAATTTGCCATCGTGAATTCCACATATTACT
Source organism: Prevotella sp. (assembly GCA_017623155.1). GTDB lineage: Bacteria > Bacteroidota > Bacteroidia > Bacteroidales > Bacteroidaceae > Prevotella. The sequence continues at coordinate 51,878 of JAGAPR010000001.1, forward strand.
ATTATGTAGGTTTGGAGCGGCAGTCGGTCAAAGCACTTTCCGCGATATCGCCCGACGGAGAGATAAGAAAAGATACCGCACAGTATTTGAACTATCTTTATAATGTGGGGGCGGGCGGAATAATAACAGACGGCTCCCAAGCCGAAATAAACCAGCGTGAGTTTGATTGTCTGATGAGATGCCTTGTGATAGCCGGGCAAGGCGGTTATCCGTTTTTTGCGGCCAACAGTCTCGGGGCGTTGTCGGAGCATTTGTATAAGAAGCAATACCGCGACAGGCTGATGGCCGATAACGCTCCGGCGATGAAATTCCTCAATCCCGATGACATTCCCGACTCGCTCGTCGCCGAAAACCTTGCCGGGCGTGCGTTGCTCATGTTCCGTGATTATGGCGATGTGTATCAGACGGCGGGTGCTTACCGCACGTTGGCATCCTGTTTTATGGCTGTCGGCGACAATGCTGCGGCTTTGCAGTGTCTCGATTCGGCATTGGCCGACAAGAAGATATATCAGGCTCCAGATTTGGTGGCAAGCATCCGCGAGCAGTTGAGTGTCACGTTTTCGGCCGTGAACGACAAGCCTGCAAGCGATTATAACCGTAACATCTACATTGACTTGCAGGAACAGACCCGGCAAGACCGATATCTTGAAGCCCGTGCCGACATGTACGACAAGACGGCCACACAGCTCAACATCATGATTACGGCCGTGATTGTGGCGATATTGGTGCTCGTTTTCATGCTTTTACTGTTTTGGTATCTCAACAGGAAGCGTCGCGACGAGTTTTCGATGGATGTCCTTCTGCGCCCGTTGCGCTTGTGGCAGGAAAACGAAAAAGCCGAAATCGCCCGTCTGTGCGACGAGGAGGAAGAGATAAAGGAGCGCCATTCGCTTCTGCTTTCGCATATAGAGGCCGGTGAGCGGCTGGCTCTTGAAAACCGGGCGAAAGTGTTTCTTGTGAACAGTATAATGCCGTTTATAGACAGGATAATAAACGAAGTGCGCATGTTGTTGGGTCGAAGCGAGACCGACGAAGTGCGTGCCGGGCGATATACATACATTTCCGAGCTTACCGATAAGATAAACGATTACAACGATGTGCTCACACATTGGATTAAGATGCGGAGTGGTAAACTCGATTTGCGCATAGAGAGTTTCGCCCTTCAACCGCTTTTCGACATTGTGAGAAAGGGTGCTTCCGGTTTCAGAATGAGCGGTGTCGACTTGCGTGTCGCCGATACCGATGCGGTGGTAAAGGCCGACCGGGCTCTTACTTTGTTCATGGTGAACACCCTTGCCGACAATGCCCGCAAGTTTACGCCTGCCGGCGGAACGGTGACGGTGAGCGCACGAGAGACCGACGGCTATGTGGAGATATCTGTGGAAGATACCGGTGAGGGGCTTACGGCCGATGAACTGTCTTCTGTTTTCGAGCGTAAAGTATACAACGGCACGGGCTTCGGACTGATAAACTGCCGCGGGATAATAGACAAATACCGCAAGACGAGCCGCATATTCAATGTATGCCTCATCTCGGCAGAGAGCGAAAAGGGTGTCGGCAGCCGCTTCTTTTTCCGTCTTCCTGCCGGCGTGCGCCGTGTCATGACCGTGCTTCTGTTTCTCTCGTGCTCGCTCGTCTCCCGCCCGGCAGAGGCATTGTCAAATCTGGCCGTGGCAAAAATATATGCCGACAGTGCTTATTTCTCGAATATCAACGGCACATACGAGCGCACGCTTCTGTATGCCGACTCGTGCCGCAAATATCTCAACCTCCATTATCTGGCGGCATGTCCCGGCGGGAAAAACCTCATGGTGGGCGAGGGCAGCGTGTCTGTCCTGCCGCCGGAGATACGATGGTATCACGATAAAGTGTCCACAAACTACAACATCGTGCTCGACATGAGAAACGAAGTTGCCGTCGCGGCCCTCGCCCTGCATCGCTGGACGCTCTACGACTATAATAATAAGGTATATACGCAATTGTTTAAAGAGGTGTCGGCCGACAACACCTTGGCCGACTATTGCAGGATGATGCAAAGCTCGCAGACCAACAAGAATATCGCGATTATACTGCTCGTGCTGGTGCTGATAAGCATTTTGCCGGCCTATTATTTTATTTATTACCGGCACAGGCTTTACTATCGTTTCTGCGTGGAGCGCATAAAAAACATCAACGAAATTCTTTTGGACAATATCACGCCCGCCGAAAAGCTCGGCAGAATAGGCGTTTTGACCAAGGAACGCTACCCCGACGACTTGCGCCGTGTCGTAGGCGACATAGAGAACGCCCTGCGCGAGGCCGTGAAATACCGCGGGCGGCTGAGCACCGACATCGAGCTTGCCGCCGACGAGTGCCGCCGTGCCGAGCAGGAATGCAACAACATACACGTGGCAAACTCGGTGACCGAGAATTGTCTGTCGGCATTGAAGCACGAGACGATGTACTATCCCGGCAGGATACGGAGCATCGTCGACGGGCGGGATGTGGACGCTCGGGCACTCGGAGAGCTGACGACATACTATCGCGACCTGTACTCGGTGATGAGCAGGCAGGCCGTGAGGCAGACCGAACGTGTGAAGCCGCATGTCAGGGCACTGCCCGTGGCCGACGTGCTGCCGGGCGACGCCGGCGGACCGGCATTCCTCGCCGACAGAAATCTGCTCGTTTTTCTTTTCGACATATTGCGAAAAGCATTCGGCTGCCGACAGCTTGATGCCGCGGTGCATGCCGTCGACGCGAAATATATCGACGTGACAATCGAAATGCCCGGAGAACTCGCCGCCGCGCATCACAACATGTTCACGCCATCGGCCGACAATATCCCGTATTTGCTCTGCCGCCAGATTGTGCGCGACCATTCCGAGGCCACAAACCGCCACGGATGCGGAATTAAGACGGAGACGACGGACGGAAAAACGGTGATGACCATACGACTGCCGAGACACATGTAAAAGTATATGAACAAAAAACAAGGATATGGAGAAATTTAAGATAATAATAGTCGAAGACGTGCCGCTCGAGCTGAAAGGCACCGAGGGAATAATACGCAGCGACATTCCCGAAGCCGAAATCATCGGCACGGCCTCGTGCGAGGCCGACTACTGGCGGCTGATGAAGACCGCTCTGCCCGAACTTGTGCTGCTCGACCTTGGTCTCGGAGGCTCGACAACGGTGGGCGTGGAGCTGTGCCGACACACGAAAGACGCACATCCCGAGGTGAAAGTGCTGATATTCACAGGTGAGATACTGAACGAGAAACTGTGGGTCGACGCTCTCGACGCCGGGGCCGACGGCATAATACTGAAAAGCGGCGAGCTGCTCACCCGCGGCGATGTGTGCCGGGTGATGGAGGGCAACCGCATGGTTTTCAACCAGCCGATACTGCAAAAGATTGTCGACAGGTTTAAATCTTCGGTGGGAAAAGAGCTCGCCCGGCAAGAGGCGTTCGTGAACTACGAGATAGACGAGTACGACGAGCGTTTTCTCCGTCATCTCGCTCTCGGATATACCAAGGAACAAATCACCAACCTTCGCGGCATGCCGTTCGGAGTGAAGAGTCTGGAAAAGCGGCAGAACGAGCTGGCGCAGAAATTCTTTCCCGCCGGAAACAGCGGCATGGGCATCAACGCCACGCGACTTGTAGTGCGCGCTTTCGAACTCGGAATACTCGATGTAGACAATCTTGAACCCGATGAGGAGTAGGCTGTTGGCATATTCGGTGGCGGCGCTGTGCGTGTGCCAGTTGTCGCTCGTGCCCCTGTCGTGGCTGCTCAGCGTGGCCGATGCGGGCATATCGGCGCGCAGTATGATAAGCGGCGAGGGTATAAGATGGTTTTTCGGCCGTTTCGCCGGTTTTTCGGCCTCGCCGTTTCTCGTGTGGCTGTTGTTGCTCTCGATGGCCGGCGGGGTATTCTCTCGCTGCGGCCTTGCCGGGCTTTTTGGCCGCCGTCACGCCCCGTTGCGCTATGGCGAGCGCGTGGCAGTGCTTTTCAGTATGCTGTCATTTGTGCTGATGTGTGGCGTGTATGCCATGCTCGCCTTTGTCCCTCATGCCGTGTTGCGCGGCGTCACCGGCGAACTGTTCCCGTCTCCTTTCGCCTCTTCGCTCGTTCCCGCCGTCGCTTTCATTATCATCGTGGTGAGTATGGTCTATGGTGCCGTGTCGGGCCGTTTCCGCCGTGTCTCCGATATATGCCCGGCATTGTTATCGGGCATATCGTCGGCAGCCCCATTGTTTCTTCTTTATGTGCTGATAACACAATTATATCATTCCATAGTTTTCGTTTTCGGGTGAGGAAGCCCCTCCCGGCCTCCCCAAAGGGGAGGAGAAGTGCAGAGTTTAGAGTTTAGAGTGCAGAGTGATGAGTTATGATTACCATTAAGTCCTGAAAGTAATCAAAAACTCATCACTTTGCACCCTAAACTCACCATTCAAATGTTAATGCGTATTAAACGCATTAACATTTCTGATATTATATTTACAAAATAAGGCCTCATATTTGCGTTCTTTTCAAAAAAAAGTTTCCACGGCGAAAAAAACGCATTCTCAGAGCATTTAGTATAAAATACTGTCTGTCAGTCCATTACCTACAAAACCTACCTTCCCTACGTCTCCTACAACCCCTACCGTTTTCCAATTAGGCCGTAATTGCATTCCAATTAGGCCGTAATTGGAACGCAATAAGGCCGTAAATGCAATGCAATTACGGCCTAATTGCAGAGCAAAAACACCCGAAAATCATGCCCGACCCCGAATAATTGCATCTCAACCCCGAAATAATGACACAAAAGTGTCAATTTAAATTCTCGGCTTTTTCTAAACGGTGACTTCAAGTCGCACTTTTTGTGTTTAACAATTGCCTTGCGATTTTACAATATTTAAAGGTAGGAAAGGCTGCGCTTAGAAACACGCCGCACGTTTTTTTACCTTTTTATCTTTTTACCTTTTTACCTTTTACCTTTAAACCGCCTTCTTACTTTTAAATTACCTTTAAAATCCTCTGCGTTTTCGTTGTTTTTTATTAATTTTGCATTGTTTTACACGATAAAAATAAAAACGAAATACAGACTATGGAATTAGCAAGCAAGTACGACCCGCAAGCAGTGGAGTCGAAATGGTATCAGTATTGGCTTGACAACAAACTGTTCAGCAGCAAGCCCGACGGTAGAAAACCATACACGATAGTAATACCGCCGCCAAACGTGACGGGAGTGTTGCACATGGGACACATGCTCAACAATACCATTCAGGACATTCTTGTGCGTCGTGCACGCATGGAGGGAAAGAACGCGTGCTGGGTGCCCGGCACCGACCATGCCTCCATCGCTACGGAGGCCAAGGTCGTGGGCAGGCTCGCACAGCAGGGAATAAAGAAGACCGACCTCACGCGCGACGAGTTTTTGAAGCACGCATGGGAGTGGACCGACGAGCACGGAGGAATAATATTGAAGCAGTTGCGCCGCTTGGGCGCGAGTTGCGACTGGGACCGCACGGCGTTCACGATGGACGAGACACGCTCGAAAGGCGTGATAAAGGTGTTCTGCGACCTGTATGACAAGGGACTGATATATCGCGGCGCGCGCATGGTGAACTGGGATCCGCAGGCCCAAACGGCACTTTCCGATGAGGAAGTGATATACAAGGAAGAGCAGTCGAAGCTATACTACCTGCGATATATGGTCGACGGCGAACCGGGGAAATATGCCATCGTGGCAACAACACGCCCCGAGACAATCATGGGCGACACGGCGATGTGCATCAATCCCAACGACCCCAAAAACCAGTGGCTGCGCGGCAAGCACGTGATAGTGCCGTTAGTGGGCCGCCGGATACCGGTGATAGAAGACGATTATGTGGATATCGAGTTCGGTACGGGATGCCTGAAAGTGACTCCGGCACACGATATCAATGACCACGCGCTCGGTATCAAGCACAATCTGGAGACGATAGACATTTTCAACGACAATGGAACGATAAGCGAAGCGGCAGGAATGTACGTGGGAATGGACCGTATGGACGTGCGCGTGAAGATAGAGGAAGACCTCAAAGCGGCCGGACTCATGGAGAAAGTGGAAGACTACACCAACAAGGTGGGCTTCTCCGAGCGCACCAATGTGCCAATCGAACCGAAACTCTCCACGCAGTGGTTCCTCTCAATGAAGCATTTTGCCGATATCGCCCTGCCGCCGGTGATGAACGACGACATCAAATTCTACCCGTCGAAATACAAGAACACGTATCGCCACTGGCTCGAAAACATAAAGGACTGGTGCATCAGCCGCCAGTTGTGGTGGGGACACCGCATACCCGCCTACTACTACACCACGGCCGACGGAAAGCGCGAATTTGTCGTGGCAGAGAGTAGGGAAGCGGCTCTTGCTGCCGCACGCACGAAGAATTCGGCTCTCATCGATGCCGACTTGGAGCAGGACGAGGACTGTCTCGACACGTGGTTCTCGAGCTGGTTGTGGCCCATGTCGGTGTTCGACGGCGTCAACAACCCCGGTAACGAGGAGATTGACTACTACTATCCCACAAGCGATCTCGTCACCGGACCGGACATAATATTCTTCTGGGTGGCCCGAATGATAATGGCCGGATACGAATATCGCGGCACGATGCCGTTCAAGAATGTTTATTTCACGGGTATCGTTCGCGACAAGCTCGGGCGTAAGATGTCGAAAAGCCTCGGCAACTCGCCCGACCCGCTGCTGCTTATCGACAAGTACGGAGCCGACGGTGTGCGCATGGGAATGATGCTCTCTGCTCCCGCCGGCAACGACATTCTCTTCGACGAGAGCCTCTGCGAGCAGGGACGCAACTTCAACAACAAGATATGGAATGCTTTCCGACTTGTGAAAGGATGGCAGGTGGCCGACACCGAGCAGCCCGAGGCATGCAGAATTGCCACGGAATGGTTTGCCGCAAAACTGCGCCGTACAAATGCCGAGATAGACGATCTGTTCCGTAAATATCGTATCAGCGAGGCTCTCATGGCCGTATATCGCCTGTTCTGGGACGAGTTCTCAAGCTGGTATCTCGAAATGATAAAGCCGGCTTACGGACAACCGATAGACAGCGCGACGCTCAATGCCACGTTAGGTTTCTTCGAAACGCTGCTGAAAATGCTGCATCCGTTCATGCCTTTCATCACCGAAGAGTTGTGGCAGCACATCTACGACCGTGAAGATGGTGAGTCGATAATGCGCGACAAGCTCGAAATGGAAGCCGTGACAGAGACCGACGACCGTTTGATAGAGGGAATAGAGTGCGTGAAGCAGATTGTGGGCGGCGTGCGTACGGTGCGCAATCAGAAGAACATCGCACCGAAAGAGGTGTTGACATTGCAGGCCGTGAACGCCAACAATTACGAGGCTTACAACAGCGTAATATCGAAAATGGCCAATCTCGGGGCAATAGACGTGGTGGAAGAGAAAGACTCCACGGCTGCGGCATTCATGGTGGGAACAGATGAGTTTGCCGTTCCATTGGGCGATATGATAGATGTTGAGGCTGAAATAGAAAAATTGGAAGCCCAGCTCAAGCACCTCGAAGGCTTCCTTGCCGGTGTGAGGAAGAAGCTTTCCAACGAGAAATTCGTGGCTCATGCCCCCGAGGCCGTCGTGGCTTTGGAGCGCAAAAAAGAGAGCGATAGCGAGGAAAAGATTGCCGCTATCAAGGATTCTCTTGCCGCGTTGAAGAGTAAATAAAGCCCATTGTGCGGGCAAAGGAAAATCGGAATGTGCGTGAATGGTTTGTTCACGCACATTTCATGAACAGCGATTATTATAGGTTAATATTATATCAGACACGTGATGAACAAGAAAGAAGTATATAAAGCGGTATTGGATTATTTCAGAAAGGAAATGCCCAAGGTAGGTACGGAACTGGAATTCGGCAGTGTCTTTCAGCTGCTTGTGGCCGTGATATTAAGTGCGCAATGCACAGACAGGCGCGTAAATATGGTTACTCCGAAGTTGTTCAGGCGTTATCCCACGGCAAAAGACATGGCAGCGGCTGATGAAAGCGATGTTTTTGAATACGTGAAAAGCGTGTCCTATCCCAACGCAAAGGCTCGTCATCTTGTGGAAATGGCGCGTTGCCTGATGGAAAAGCACGGTGGTGAGGTGCCATCGGAACAGAGAGAGTTGCTCGAATTGCCGGGAGTGGGGCGTAAAACGGCAAATGTCATACAGTCGGTAGCGTTCGGTATGCCCACAATGGCCGTCGATACGCACGTTTTCAGAGTCAGTCACAGGCTTGGATTGGTATCGGATAAAGATGATACGCCGTATAAAGTGGAACAAAAACTGATAATGAATATCCCGAAAGAGGATATCCCGTTGGCGCATCATTGGCTGCTGTTGCATGGCAGATATGTATGCACATCAAGAAAGCCGCACTGTGAAGAGTGCGGCTTGGAGGGTATTTGTCCTAAAAAAATGGATAAATCAAAACTTGTATAGATCGTGGCCGTTTGCCAATCGTTTATCTATCGCTTGCTTTTCTTTTGGTTGTTGTCGTTCATTTTTTTCAGCGAACGCCTGTGAAATTTATTTTCTGCCTTTATTACATCAAGCAGCTTGCGGGCCGAAATCACTGTCAAGAACTTGTTGTGATACGACTGTTGTATCTTTTTAAGCTCTATTTCGAGTTTGTCGCATTGCTTTATTATGTCGCGGCAAGCGGCCTCGTCGGTGGCTTTGGTCTTGTTTAATTGGCGTATTCGGTTGAATTTCAAGCGCTGGGCATTTCTCATTTCGTTGTAAAGCGGGAAGAATTTTTCAGCCTCTTTGTTTGTCAAACAAGCCTCCTTGGTGATAAACGCCTCCAAATCCGCTTGGAACTTTTCCGGTGAAAAGCCTTTACCTTGGTTCTCATGAGCGCTTAAAGAGAGCGTCACGACCAATGAAATAAAACATAGTAATAATCTTTTTCTCATGTTATCCCTATTCTGTTATTCGTTTATAAGACAGGCGTACATGTCTGCGTTGTCCATCATCGCGTGGTCTATTATCGCATCTTCTGTCGTGTAAGTGTATACGTTGGAGTATTTTACTGACTTGCTCAGCGTGTTATTGCCAACGTTGCGGGACGTATCAGACAGATATATCGTGACCCCGAAAATAGCGAGACACAGGCAAGCCGCCGAGTAAATAATCGGTCGTAGTATCCGCATGCGCGGGCGTTGGCGAACAACCACGGGGGCTTGTTGTGGCAATTTGCTTATCATTGTTGAGGCAAAATTGTCGAAATAGCCATCCGGTACACGGAAATTATTGCTTTTCCCGAACCGGTTTTTTATATACCTTTCTTCTTTTACCATAACTTATTGTTTACTGTTTTGATGTATGACGTGCCGAAAAGTTTAATCATGTAGCTTGAAATACTCCGATATTTTTTTTACGGCGATGTGGTATGACGCTTTCAATGCGCCCTCCGATGTGTCTAATATCTTGCTTATCTCACTGTATTTCAATTCATCGTAATATCTCATATTGAACACGCAGCGTTGCACATCGGGCAATTTTGCTATCGCTTCTTGCAGCATGGCCTGTGTCTCGTCGCCGTCGAAGAACTTGTCGGCGATGAGTTCGTTGGCGATATTGCAGTCTCCGTCGTCGGTGCTTATGGTGGAAATGTTCTTGCGTTTTCTCAGAAAGCCGAGGCTTTCGTTTACCGCAATGCGATACAGCCATGTGGAAATCTTCGAGTCATTGCGGAAAGAGCCGAGGTTGCTCCATGCTTTCAGGAATACGTTTTGCATCACGTCGTCGGCATCTTCATGCGTTATCACGATACGGCGTATCTGCCAATAGAGCTGTTCGCTATACTGGCGCACGACCGATTCAAAGGCTTTGCGTTGAGTTTTGGGGTCGGCAAGCAACGAGATTATATGTCGTTCGTCAAATTTTTCCACTCTGTTGTTTTTGACGGTTTATTTCATGAAAGGTTTAATGTGCCTGCTTATCATGTTGTCATATCCGTAAACATCCGGATAGGTTGACAGCAATCCGTCGGGTGTCTCGTATATAGTATAATATGTGATAAGTAGCGGTACGTTGGGATTTACTGTCAGTGAGCGTATCAGCCGCGTGTTGTTGTCTTCGTTTCTGACGTATCTTTTCCCTTTGTCTGTCTCGGGTTTTATGTCCATTGATATCCTCAGCTTGTCGAGAAGCCACTCGTCAGGGTTGTCAAGTAGGAAAGAAGCCAGCTCAAACGGTTTTTGAACTCTCACGCATCCGTGCGACACGCCGCGGTTGTCACGGTTGAAAACGCCGCGGCTTGACGTGTCGTGTAGAAATACCGAGAAATTGTTCGGGAACCGGAATATTATCCGCCCGAGGGAATTACCGTCTCCTCCTTCCTGAATTACCGCGTAATTTCCGGAGCGAAGTCTTCTCGGTGTCATGTCGTTTATGTCTATCCTGTCTCCCGTTTTGCGTTCCACGATGTAGTAATTGTTTCTTTTGAAGTATGAGGTGTCGCCTGCATGCGGTGCCACTTCGTTCTTGATTATGCTCATCGGGATGTTCCAGACAGGGTTAACCTCCATCCATTTAATCGCGCTTGACAGCAGCGGGGTTTTTGTTTTCATGCTTCCGCATCCTATTCTCATGTCGAGCACGCTTTCATTGCTATATGCATAAAGATGATATGCGGGGATGTTTACGATGATATACTTGCCGCTTGTATCCAAACGGTCGCTCATCCGCCATCTGCATCGCTCCATGTTGCATAATATCCGCATGCGCGATGTGTTGTCTTGGTTGCTTTGTGCGGTTGACAAATCGTTTTTAAGGCGTGTGTATAGCTTGTTTTTCGGCTGTATGCCGTGTAGGAATTCGGATATGCTGTCGTTGCTTATTTGGTTTAATGCGTGCTTGAAAAAATTGCTGTCGGGTCTTTGGATGTCGATGTCGAAGAGTCTTCTGTAGCCGAGCACGCGCTGTGTGGAGTCGTTTTTGATGGCATCCAGTTTGTTAAAGATATAATGAGGATTGACAAATCCAAATCGTTGTCCCACGGCATAGCGCAGATATGCCTTTGTCAGTCTGAATTCCAAGCGGGCCATTACGTCGTTTACCGAATTGCCATCATTGTCGAAATCGAGATTGCGGATACGCTGCATGTCGTTCTCTATCAATTCCACATCAAAGGAACGGCATGTAAATCCCAAACTGTCTTCCACTGTTTTCAGCACTGTCAGCAGGCTGTCTGCGGCGCGTTTCACTCCATAGCGGGTCACCCACAGCGGAGAACCGTGGTTTGTATAATAATCATGTGTGTGCTTGTCGGCGAATACAGTGTCTGTCTCTATGCGACAAATTCTGTCTATATTCGACTTTATTTTCTGTGAGTTTAAAACATATTCTTGCGTTCTCAAACCTGAAAACGCGTCCATTGTCATTTTGTCATGGCTGTGATTGCCGCTGTTGTCACCGCATCCCGATATGAACAATATCAGGCATATCAGGATTATCGGATAGACACTTTTCTTACAATCTTGCCTATTTTTAATATATAGCAACCTTTGGGTAAGTTAAGTTCGACACGTTGTGCGGGGCTTTCTATCTTTATTTTCATCACGGGCTTGCCTGTGAGTGACACCACTTCGAGTGTCTTTCCGGTCGCGCCGGTGATATAAGCGGTGGATTGCTCTACCGTGATGCTTACTTCCTGCTCTTCAATTTGTTCCATGCCGACAGCACTTGCATCAGCTGCCAATGTGAACGAAGGCACGGCAAGAGTAATAACAGATATTATTGTGATAATGAGTAGTCTTTTTATCATATTCTATTCCATTTTATTTTGCAAATATAACAATTTATATTCATATTGCAAAATATTTAATGTAAAAATACAATATAATCATCATTTTACAGTTGTCGCCTCGAGTTTGTTATGTAATATTAAATAATGCTTTACATAATATTAACCGTGGTGAAACATTTTTGAAACATAATGCCCTTAATTTTGTGGCAACAAACAAATGAGATTTTATGGAATTGATATTTTTATGTATTATCATTACTGTGTTCGTGCTGGCGATATTCGATTTGTCGGTGGGCGTGAGCAATGATGCGGTGAATTTTCTTAACTCGGCGTTGGGCTCGAAGGCGGCGTCGTTCAAGACAATTATAATCATCGCTTCGATAGGAGTCTTTATGGGAGCGGCCATGAGCAACGGCATGATGGATATTGCCCGGCACGGAATTTTCCGTCCCGAGCATTTTTCTTTTTATGAGTTGATGTGTATATTCATGGCCGTAATGGTGACGGATATCATACTTCTTGATGTCTTCAATTCGTTGGGCATGCCCACGTCTACCACTGTTTCGCTTGTGTTCGAGTTGCTCGGAGCGTCGTTTGCCGTTGCACTGTTGAAGGTCGTAAACGACGACGGCGGCATGATGTTGAGCCAATTGCTGAATACAGGAAAGGCTCTCTCGGTGATACTCGGTATATTTCTGTCGGTGGCCATAGCCTTTTTCTTCGGCACGGTGGTGCAGTTTGTCACGCGAATGATATTCTCTTTCGGCTACAAGAGCACGATGAAGTGGAAGATAGGACTGTTTGGGGGCGTCGCCACCACATGTATCATGTATTTCCTGCTACTCAAAGGCATAAAGGAGATGGCTTTCATGACTCCCGACATGAAAGATTTTGTCAGTCAAAACACTGTTGTGATACTGTCGGGGTGTTTTGTATTCTTCACCGTTTTCATGCAGATATTGCATTTCATGAAAGTGAATGTGTTGAAAATAGTGGTGCTTATCGGCATGTTCTCGCTCGCAATGGCGTTTGCCGGCAATGACTTGGTAAATTTTATCGGTGTGCCTCTGAGTTGTCTTTCGGCCTATTTGGACTATACCGCAAACGGAAGCGGCGACCCGCACACATTTATGATGGGCTCGCTGAACGGACCTTCCAATACGCCATTCTTCTTTCTGGCCGGTGCCGGTGTGATAATGGTTGTCTCGCTTACCACATCCAAAAAGGCGCGGAACGTGTCGAAGACCGAAATAGGACTGGGAAGCCGCGATGCGGGCGACGAGATGTTCGGCTCGTCGCGTGTGGCCCGCAAGATAGTGCGTATGTCGCTGTCGGTCAATTCGTGGCTCATGCGCTATCTCCCGCAGTCGATAAAGACGTGGTTGAGCAGCCGTTTCGACGCGGACAAGGCCGAGATTGAAGACGGGGCGGCATTCGACCTGATACGTGGAGCCGTAAACCTTACGCTCGCCGGAATGCTCATAGCCGTCGGTACATCGCTGAAACTGCCTCTCTCCACTACGTTTGTCACTTTCATGGTGGCGATGGGTACGTCGCTTGCCGACAGGGCGTGGGGGCGCGACACTGCCGTTTTCCGCATCACAGGTGTAATATCGGTTATCGGCGGCTGGTTTATCACGGCCGGGGCCGCGTTTATCGGGGCCGCCGTGATTGTCGTGATAATGCACCAAGTGGGCTATGTCGGCATGATTGCCGGTGCGGTGGTGGCCGTGACGCTGCTCATAAAGAGCAACATAAGGTTTAAAAACAGGCAGAAAGAAGAACAGAGCGACTCGCTGTTTCAAGCCATTCTCACCACGAGAGACAAGCGGCAGGCATGGAACTTGTTGGCTATCTACATGGGCGAGCATCACAAGAAATTCCTCACTCACGTTATTGAGACTTATGATGACATAACTTCCGGCTTTATCGGCGACAAGATAAACCTGCTGAGCAAGAGCGAGCGCGAACTGTACAGGCAGAAGTCGATATTGAAAGGGGCGCGCCGCAAGGAGACGCTGTGCCTGCGATATGTGAGCAAAGAGACGGCGATAGAGAAGAATACATGGCTGCACCTTGCCAACAATTCGTGCATGTCGATGAACTATAACATGCGGCATATCAACGAAGTGTGCAAGGAGCATGTGGAAAACAACTTCAGAGTGCTGCCAGCGCGCTACCAGTCGGAGTTTGCCGATGTTCGTTCGGATATAATGGAGGTGCTCAACGAGTCGCTGAACGTTATCGACACCGGCGGCTTCGAGTATATCGCGATGATACGCAAGAAGTGCGACAGGATTAAAGACGGCATATCTGTGAGGTGCAAGATGATATTCGAGAGCCTCCGCGACGGCGACCCTGCCGATATGGCGGTGCTTTATGTGTATCTGAACCTGCTTCAAGAGTCGCAGGAAATGATGTCAAACTTGCGCAAGTTGCTGCGTTCGATAGAAAAGCTGCACAGGCATACCGGGATTTAGCCCGGTCTTTTGGGGCGCGCCTGCATGTCACAATTCAGTTGTTACGCGGGCCGGGTAACGATGTGATGTGGGCCGCGTAACGACGTTACGCGGCCCACATCACATCGTTACAAGAACCGCGTAACATCTCCGCAAAACATTTACGATAGCGGATGACGGGTGTAGATTGTCTGCCTTGAATTATACTTTGCTTATCGAGAAGTCGAATTCCAAACCGCCGTCGCGCCTGTTGCTCACCGAGATGGAGCCTCCGTGCAGTTGCACCGAGTTTTTCACTATCGACAGCCCGAGGCCTGTTCCGCCTGCTTTCCGCGAGCGTCCTTTGTCAATCCGGTAGAATCGCTCGAAGAGATGGGGAATGTGCTCTTCCGGCACTCCGATGCCGTTGTCGGTCACCGAGAAGTGCAGCTTGTCGCTGTCGCCTGCAGTCAGGCAAATGTCTATCCTGTTTCCTTGCGAGTATGCTATGGCGTTGTCTATGAGGTTTCGGAATATCGACTCGAGGAACGGGGCGTTTCCCGACACGTTGATTTCCTCGTTCACGTTGTTGCGTATCTCAATTCCGTGTGCCTCGGCCTGCGGTCTCTCGTCGGCCACAACTCCCGCTATCAGACAGTCGAGTCGCAGCGGCTCTTTCTTAATCTTGCTCGAGCCGTCGTCCATGCGCGTTATTGCCGACACGTCGTCGAGCAGTCTGCCGAGCCTTTCGCAGTTGTCGTGGCACATGATTATGAATTTTGTGCGCCGTTCGGCCGGCAGGTCCGGGTGGTCGATGAGTGTTTCGAGGCAGGCCCGCATAGACGATACCGGTGTTTTCAGCTCGTGATTGATATTGTTCGTCAGTTGTTTCTTTATCCTTATTTTTTCCTGTTCCTCGTGTATGGCCGTTTTGTGCTCGCGCTTGAGGTCGGCAGTGGCTTGTTGCAGGCGCGCATACAGCCTCACGATATGGTTGGATATGCTTCCGAGTTCGTCGTTGGGGAACGACTCGTCGTCATATATCCGTTCGCCTTTCTCGGCTTTTTCCGCGAAATAGTTGAGTCTAATAATTGTTCGTCCTATGCGTCGTGTGGCGAAATATCCGATGATGCTGATGGTGAGAGTGACGAAGAGCATGAACCACAGAAACGAGTTGTCTGTCTTCAACACGGCTTGCAGCGGCAGCGAATATGGCACGGCCGAGCGTATGACGATGCCGTTGCCCTTCGTGGCGGAGTAAAAATAGGTGTTGTCTGTACTTTGCGAGTGTCGGCGCAGCGTGTAGTCGCGTCCGCGTTTTATGGCGTTCGCGATTTCTGTGCGGCTGAGATGGTTTTCTGTCGGCAGAGTGTCGAGCGAGTTGTCGAACACCACATGTCCCGAGAAGTCGACGATGGTGACGCGAATGTCGGCAATAGGTTTTCTCCCGTCGTTGAGAACTTTGTCGATTGGTGTGTTCGAATAAATCGCGTCGAGCAGATGAACGTTGTATAATTGCAGTTGGCTGTCGAGCATTTCAATCTTGAATTGTTTTTCGCGTTCGTATTGGAACGTCACGAAACACACGACCATTAACCATGAAAAACCAAGCAAAAGGATGAACAGCTTGGTGTGATATGACATTTTACCCCTTAAAGCCATAGCCGTATCCCACTCGTGTGAAAATGTGTTTACCGTATTCTCCTATTTTGGAACGCAGCCGCGTGATGTTCACGTCTACCACTCTGTCGGTCACGATAACATCATCCGGCCACACTTTTGACAGTATTTCATGGCGCGAGAACACCTTGTCCTGATTGGAAAGCAGCAGGGACAGTATCTCAAACTCCTTTCGGGGCAGTGTCACCTCACGGCCGTCTACGAAGCAACGCTTCTGTGACGTCTCGATAGATAACCCCTCATACGCCACCGTGTTTGTGTCGGCGGGCGTGTGGTGTTGTGTGCGTTTCAACACTGTTTTCACCCGGGCGAGCACGTTTCTCACCGAGTATGGCTTCACGATATAGTCGTCGGCACCGATATTCAGCCCCGCAATCATGTCGTCTTCGGAGTCTTTGGCTGTGCAGAAGATAATGGGGATGTCGGCCGTGTCAGGCGATTTTTTCAGCAATCGCGCCATTTTGAAGCCGTTCATGTCGCCCATCATCACATCGAGAAGTATCAGAGAATATCGGCTTATGTCTTTTTCCATTGCTTCTTCGGCACTGTGTGCCACATCGACTTCGTATCCCTCCACTTCAAGATTGAACTGTAATACCTCGCAGAGAGTCTCTTCGTCGTCGACAACCAAAATTCTGTTGCTATCCATTTCCGTTATTTTTTATGTTTGTAATCCGTGTGAAATCGGTGATATGCTGTATATGTGGCAATTCTTTTATGATTTTGAAAGCTGTGTCATACGTCTATGACAGCCATCTCGTTTGACAGTATAGTGTTCTTGAATATGGCTCGTGCCTCGTTGAGCAGCACGCTCTCGTTTTCATATCGGGAGGAGTAATGCCCCAGAACAAGTTGTCCCGCTCCGGCAGCAAGGGCCGTGCGGGCCGCTTCTTCGGCTGTGGAGTGCTTGTATTTGACAGCCATCGGCAGATTGTCGTTGGCGTATGTGCTTTCATGATACAGGGTGCTCACTCCCGTTATGAGCTTGTGCAGTTCGGGATTGTAGCGGGTATCGCTGCAATAAGCATAGCTGCGGGCGGGGTCGGCGGGTGATGTGAGACGCGAGTTTGGTATAACTTCACCGTCTTCCGTGGTCCAGTCGCTGCCGTTTTTGATGTTTTCTATCTGGCTCACGGGGATGGCATACATATCGAAAATGTCGCGGCGGATATGTGGCAGGGTGGGTTTCTCCTGAAAAAGAAACCCGCAGCATGGCATGCGATGGTTTAAAGGAATGGTTGTTACGGTGAGGCTTCGGTCTTCATAGATGATGATATTCTTGGTTGTATCTATCGGATGGAAGCGTATCTCATAGTCAAAACCGGAACAGAAAGTCTTGATGCTCAGTCTCAAAACAGGCTCAAGCTCTGCCGTTGAGTAGATATGGATGGGGGCTGTGCGCCCCAACATGCCGAAAGACGACAGCATTCCTGTGAGTCCGAGGCAGTGATCGCCATGCAGATGTGATATAAATATGTGGTTTATTTTGGTAAACCGGATGTGGGAACGCCGCAATTGCATCTGCGTTCCCTCTCCGCAGTCTATCATAAAGAGTTTTCCGCGTACCTCGACAACTTGCGATGACGCGTAATGTTTGAGGGTGGGTAGGGCGCTGCCGCAGCCCAATATGTGAACTTTAAACGGTTCCACAAGTCGATAAAATTATTTAATGCCCATGTTTTATCGTTGCCGATAGTATTCGAAAGAGTCGTCTTCGTTTCCGAATATCAGGGAGTCGGCATCAAGTTTTTTTATGTCGTAGACTTCGATTTCGTCTTCCTCGCTTCCTCCTTCGCGCATCATAGTAAGCTCAAGGCGGCCGTTTGTAATTCGCCAAGCCTTGTAAATAACGTTTGGCATGTCTATGCTTTCGGCAATACCTCCGTCTTTTATGGCCATGCCCACAATTGAGCTGCCGTCAAACGGGTCGAACATCAGCCAGTTGCCGAGCAATGTTGTCTCGTTAATAACCAGTTTAGCCTCGGTCATATCGTCGTTTGGCAGCACGGCCATACGGTCGCCTATGCCGTAACTTCCGAATACCTTGTCGTTCTCTTTGGCTTCGTTTACGCTCAGAGACAACGTGTCTCCACTGTCGGTTATCAGTTGGAGTGTGTTCATTGCAGACGCTTCGCCACACATGCCGAATATGGTTTTCTCTTTGTTTACCTCGTCAACGACAACTTCCGAGCTGTCTTTTTGCGCTTGCTTGTCTGCCTTGTTGTCGCAACCGAACAGTGTAACGGAAGCCAATACAGCTGCCAGTAATATTCTTTTATCCATAAACCGTGATTTTAATTGTATACGATTATCTTTCTTTCTCGTTCTTTTTGGCCTCATTCCACAACGCATCCATCTCTCCGAGTGTCATGTCTTTTAACGGTTTCCCGAGCTTGATGCTGTGCTCTTCGATGTAGTTGAAACGCCGGATGAACTTGTTGTTTGTCTTGTCGAGTGCCGTATCGGGGTTGAGATGATACAAACGGCCGGCATTTATCACGCTGAACAGGAAGTCGCCGAACTCTTCTTGTGCACGTTCGGTGTCATTCCGTCTCAATTCTGCTTCCAATTCGCCAAGCTCTTCGCGCACTTTGGCCCACACATCGCCTTTATCTTCCCAGTCAAATCCCACGTTTCGGGCTTTGTCTTGTATGCGATAAGCTTTTATTAAAGACGGTAATGATGCCGGCACACCGGATAACACGCTCTTGTTGCCGTCTTTTTCGCGTAGTTTTATTTGCTCCCAGTTTTCCACCACCTGCTCGGCTGTCTTGGCATTGCGCATCTCGCTCTGCTCGCCATTCTCTCCGTAAGGTAACGGCCGTGGGCTTTTCGCGCCCACTTGTGACGGGTGATAGACGTGGGGATGGCGGTATATCAGTTTGTCAACGAGCTTGTTGCATACGTCTGCGATGTCAAACTTGTTTTCTTCGCTACCGATTTTTGCGTAGAAACATATATGTAGCAACACATCGCCAAGCTCTTTGCATATATTAGGGCTGTCGTTTTTCAGAAGAGCATCGCACAATTCGTATGTCTCTTCTATCGTATTGGGGCGCAAACTCTCATTTGTCTGTTTGTGATCCCACGGGCATTTCTCTCTGAGTTGGTCGAGCACATCAAGCAGTCTGCCGAAAGCCGCCAACTGTTCTTCTCTTGAATGCATCTTTATACTATATTTTTAGTTCTTTCATTATCTCACTCATACGTTGCAGAGTGGATATTCTTGTGGGCACGAGCGGCAGTCGCAAGACATTGTTTATCATGCCCATTTCGTGCAGCATAGCCTTTACTCCGGCCGGATTGCCGTCTACGAAGAGCAGACTGAACAGGTCTGTGAATTTATGATGTATCTTTCTTGCTCCCTCGTATTCCCCTTTGAATTCAAGACGTATCATCTTTGAAAACTCGCGGGGCAGGGCATTGCCGATTACACTTATCACTCCGACAGCTCCGCATGATATCATCGGGAATGTGAGAGCGTCGTCACCGCTGATAACATCAAAGTCTTTCGGTTTGTTTTTGATTATCTCGTCCACTTGTTCGAGATTGCCGGCTGCTTCTTTTATGGCCACGATATTCTTGCAGTCGCGAGCCAGTCTCACTGTCGTTTCGGCTTTAATGTTTACTCCCGTGCGTCCCGGCACGTTGTAAAGCACCACCGGCAATTTCGTGGCAGCGGCAATTGCTTTGAAGTGTTGGTATATACCTTCTTGCGACGGCTTGTTGTAGAACGGACAAACGCTTAGTATTCCGTCTATGCCCCGGAAGTCTTCTGTCTGCAATTCGTTCACAATCATGGCTGTGTTGTTGCCTCCGCAGCCCATGAGGATGGGCACTCGTCCGCCAATTTTGTCTATTACGAGTTGCTTAATCTTCTTTTTCTCTTCCTGTGTGAGGCAAGGGGTCTCTGCTGTGGTGCCCAAAATGCAGAAGAAGTCGGCCCCGTTTTTCAGTTGGTATTCCACTAAATGAAGTAACGAATCGTAGTCTACGGACCCGTCTTCGTTAAAAGGTGTAACCAACGCGATGCCTAATCCCTTGAAAATATTATGTACCATAAAAATAATAAAAGTCTGATTATGCCTACAAAATTACATAATTTATTTGACTTCAAGCTATTCTTCCTATATTTTTTGTCACACTTTTATGCTTGTAAGCATGACTTCGGAAAAATAGTATGTCGCTTATTTCTTGTCAAATTTGATGAGAAGCAGTCCTATTGCCGTCCATATCAGTTCTCTTATTCGCACGAGCAGAGCCACGAAAATGCCGGCGTTGGCTGTCATTGCCAGTCCGTTTGCCGACATGAGAAATCCACCTTCGCGCCCTCCGAGTTGCAGGGGCATGAAGAAAAGCATGTTTGCGAAGAGTGAGGTGAAAGCCAAAGTGAGAATACTGTTTATGTAACTTGCATCGGGAATGATGACCAGCAGGATGAAATATATCTCCAGCGCCGACGCCACACGACATGCGAGCTCGAGCAATACGGCCGAGACAAAGGTTCGTCTGTTTTGATTGTGCAGTGCCGCTATTTGCATGTCGATGGCCGACAACTGTTCTTTATGCCGCTCGAAGATGCCCTGCATCTTGTGTCTTATCATGGGGAAATGTCTCAGAATGTTCATGCATCTCACCGTAATACCCTTTTTATAGCCTTTGATAAAGAACCAGATGGCCAGCAGGCAGAACGCTCCCACGGCCGAGAGCATGATGCCCATGAACATGTTTACCCTTTGAGTTAGCACGTATAGTATTATGGAGAGTAGCCAAAACCAGAAATGCGAGAATATATGTGTCATGGCATAGAGTATCACCGATGATGAAGCCCGCTTCGTTCCGATTATCGGCGAGAGCGACATTATGCGGTAAGGCTCGCCGCCCATCAGTCCGCCCGGGGTGGCATAGTTCAGTGCAAAGCCCGATACGGTTATCTTGTAAAGCCACCAGAACGGCACTTTCCCGTTGTCTTTGTGTGCCGTGTCCGTGTCGTTTGCCGCCATGTTGTCTTTGCTTGCGCTGTCTTTGTCGTTGTTCTCGTTCGATGAGTTGATGATGATATACCATGCCGAGGCATTGAATATATACAGAAAGAACCACAACGCTATCACCGCCGGAAACCAATATCCCGCCCGTCGCAACCCGGTCAATACCTGATTGACATCGAGTTGCGTGATCATTATGACGAGGACAGCGAGTCCGAAGATGAAAAAACCGTTTTGGTACTTTTTCTTCATTCTTCTTTTTGCTGTTTATCCTCGTTTTTAGACAGGTCTTTTGTCTTGGGTACTGCAAAGCGGGCCTTGTCGCTGTCGTCTCGTTTTTCGTGGTAGAGTTTTGGCAGCGGGTTTGCTTTCGGCTCGTCATAGTTTTTGCGATTGCGGTAGATGTCTATCGCGGTGTATATTGCCTGACGGAAAGAATTCTCGTCGGCGATGCCTTTTCCCGCGATGTCGTATGCTGTGCCGTGGTCGGGCGATGTGCGTATTACGGGCAGTCCGGCCGTGTAGTTCACTCCTTCCTCCGCGGCGATGGTCTTGAACGGAGCCAGTCCTTGGTCGTGATACATCGCCATTACTCCGTCAAACTTGTTGTATGTTCCGCTTCCGAAAAAGCCGTCTGCCGGATAAGGCCCGAACGCTTGCACTCCGGCGGCTTCGAGTTCTTTTATCGCCGGTATTATTATCTCCTGCTCCTCGGTGCCCAACAGTCCGTTGTCGCCTGCGTGCGGATTGAGTGCGAGCACTGCAATTCTCGGATTGTCTATTCTCAAATCCCGTTTCAGAGTGTCGTGGAATATCCGTGCTTTTTCTATTACAGCCTCTTTTGTGATTGCTTTTGCCACATCTTTTATCGGTAGATGCGTGGTAACGAGGGCCACTCTCAGGTTGCCGTTCATCATAATCATGAGTGCCTTGTTGCCGTTGCCGAGATGATGCTCGATGTATTCCGTGTGTCCGGGAAACTTGAAATTCTCGTTTTGGATGGTGTTTTTGTTGATGGGGGCGGTCACGAGCACATCGTACAGTCCTGCACGATAGTCGGCCATAGCCCTGTCGAGAGCGTTCAAAGCGGCTTTCCCCGCTTCGGGCGAGGGCTGTCCCAATTCTATCTTCACCTCTTCCTCAAACGTCGTCAGCATGTTTATTCGTCCCGGCTGTGCGTCTTCCGCTTTGCTGATGATGCTGAAATTCGTGTCGATGTTCAGTGCCTTGCGATGATATGCTGCCGCTTTTGGCGAGCCGTATATGATTGGCGTGCACAGTTCGAGCATTCCTTGTTCTTGAAAAGTTTTCAAAATCACTTCATATCCGACTCCGTTTGTGTCGCCGTGCGTGATGGCCACGCGTATAATCTTGTCTTCCATAAAACCGTGTTATTTTAGTGTATATAATGCGGCTTCGAGCCGTTTTATCAAATTTCTCTTCTTTTTTCCGGGGGCATATACGAATGCTTCCGCAACGACGGTGCGCCCGGCGGCGCTGTCGGCAGCAGCGTGAGCCACGAACGGACCGCCCATCGCGTCGCCGTTCATTTCCCACAGCCCTTTGATTACGGCCGTTTTATTCCCGCCGATTGTCGTGGTTGTGGCTTGCGGTGTCCTTTTTCTTGCCGTTCGCATGTACATATTGTCTGTCTCGCCCGGCATGTTCCGCCTCATGATGCTGTCTCTCTTTCTGATGATACACGCCGGCGAGATGTCGGTGCCGCCGTATGTGTATATGCAGATGTTTCCCATTGCCGTGGCCGAGTTGTCCGACAGCCAGATGAAATCGCTGCCACGTTTGTTTATTTTCATGTTGCCGGGGATGAGAAAGCTCTTTCCGAACATTCTGCTTATTTCCTTTCCGGCTTTCGTGTTACTCGTTTTTTTCAGCTCGGATATGGCTGCCGAGGTCTCAAATCGCTCTATCAGTCTGCTTATTGTGCGCCCGATTTTTGCCGAGTCGGCTCTCAGTCGGGCCACGGACGGCGCTCCCACGTATATTGTCATCTGCGGTATGGCGAATGCGTCTCTTTCATATCTCACCCTTGTTGCCGTGTATTCGCCGCTGTCTGTCACGGCCACGACAATGTTTCGGGCGTATCTTGTGGTTTGCGTCATGTCGCCGTCTGTCATTGATATGTCGAATTTCGGTTCGTTCTGCGGCAGATTTTCCTCTGTCTCCGCGCCAATGATGCTTCCTGTCAGTGCCGTTGCCGTGGCGTTGTCTCCTGTCACAATAACCTCGTATGGTCGTCCGCCGCTTCTCGGTTTCAGCGATATTCCGTTTTCGCAACCGGCGAGCGAGAGTGCAATCAGTGACGCGATGACAAATGCCGCGGTTTTCATCGGCTCTCGTTCTTTTTCTTGTGTGCCGTGGACAGCAGTCCGCATGCCGCGAAGATATCCTGCCCCCGGCTTGCCCGTATTGTGGTGAACACGCCGTGCGACGTGAGATAATCTCTCAGTGCCTCCATCCGTTTGTCGTCTGTAGTGCGCAGGTCCACGTCGGGTATGGCGTGAAAACGTATCAGGTTGACGCGGCATTCCAGTCCGTCGAGCAGTTTTATTATCTCGCGGCCGTGTGCCGGAGTGTCGTTTATTCCGTCGAAAACGATATATTCGAACGACACTCTGCGCTGTCCCGTGAAGTCGTATTGCTTCAAAAGCTCCACCACTTCTGCTATCGTCATCTGCCGTTCGGCGGGCATGAGCGACATTCGCTGTTCGTGAAGCGGCGAGTGCATGCTTATGGCGAGGTGACAGTCGCTCTCATCGAGAAAGCGGCGCAGCTTGTTTTTCACGCCCACGCTGCTCACCGTTATGCGCTTCGGACTCCATGCGTAGCCGTGTTCGGCTGTCAGTATCCGTGTGGCTTTCAGCACGTTGTCGAGGTTGTCCATCGGTTCTCCCTGTCCCATGAACACCACGTTGGTGAGCCGTTCGCGCTCGGGCAGCGAGTAGATTTGGTTTATTATGTCGCCGGCGGTGAGATTACCCTCAAATCCCTGCTTGCCCGTCTGGCAGAAAAGGCAGTTCATCTTGCAGCCCACCTGTGACGATACGCACAGAGTGCCGCGCTCTTTGTCGGGAATGAATACCGTCTCTACAAACTTTCCTCCGGCTGTGGGAAAAAGATATTTCACCGTTCCGTCGACAGAGCGTTGACAGTCGGCCGGTTCCATTGCTCCTACGGTATACTCTTCGGCGAGCTTTGCCCTGTTTGTTTTCGACAGGTTTGTCATCTCATCGATGCTTCTCACGTGGGCCGTATAAAGCCATCGGGCTATCTGTCCTGCCGTGAAACGGGGCATGCCGAGACCCTCCGCGACGGCTTTCAACTCGTCGCCGGTCATTCCCATGAGTACTTTTTTGCCGGTTTCCATTGTCTTTATGGTCTTCTTTTAACTTGCAAATGTAATGAAAATCATCCGAACGACAAAATAAATCATTTGTTTTGTGTATTTTTGCGCATTGCCGTGAGTTTGATAATAGTCAGACGTGGAAAACGCATTGCACGTTTTTGACAGTATCGTCGGTTCGCATTTGATTACCTTACGCATATAGGTTATTACCGTCTGTCGGCATACATGTATCCACTGCTTCGTATACCCAAAGAGGAACATATCTCCATTACAACCTGTGTTCTTAAAATATACAAACGAGTGTTAATAAATTCGGCCTTTTTGCCCCGATAAACCCTCTGAGAATCGTTTTTTCGTCACGAAAAAATATTTTGCCCGAAATAAGCGAATTATGGGCGACTTTACGTAAAATACTGATATTTAGTTGCTTACGTAGTATTTATGCCCTTTTTGTCGCCTTCACGGGTCCTGTTGTTTTCCAATTAGGCCGTAATTGCATTCCAATTAGGCCGTAATTGGAATGCAATAAGGCCGTAAATGCGATGCAATTACGGCCTTATTGCAGAGCAAAAACACCCGAAAATCATGCTCAACCCCGAATAATTGCATCTCAACCCGCAAATAATGATACGGAAATGTCAATTTAAATTCTCGGCTTTTTCTAAACGGTGACTTCAAGTCGCACTTTTTGCTTTTAACAATTACCCCTCGGTTTTCACGTTTGTTAAGGAATGAACCCACCCGGCCTCCCTAAGGGGGAGAAACGGAGTGCAGAGTTTTTATTACCAACTGATGACTCACCATTCACCACTAAAAATAAATCACGGCTTTTTTATTCGGTTATGTCATATATTTTAATTAACTTTGCGCTACATAATTATATAACGGAATATAAAAGCAAAAACAATCATACACACATCATGACAGGAAAGATAGACTGCTTCCTCGCCTGCGGCAACATAGCCGCGTTGAAGCCAATGACAGACTCGCTGCTCGGCAGCGGGGTGGTGCGGCATGTCAATATACTGACAGGAGAGGCGGAAGAAGAACAGCATATATTGCCCGAAGGCTGCGCACTTATGACGGTCGGCGGCATGACGGGCACCGAAACGATAAAGAAGGTAGCGGCAGCGACAACGGCCGACTACGTGTTATTGCTCACAAAACCCGTGGCTGTGACATTGGGAATGAAAGCTGTGGAGCGTATGCTGCGGGTGGCCGTCGACTCGGGGGCGGCATTGGTATACAGCGATTATTGGACCGTGGCAGGCGGAGAGCGGGCCGCTCATCCCGTAGCCGACTATCAGGAGGGCAGCGTGCGCGACGATTTCGACTTCGGGTCGCTGCTTTTCGTCAAAGCCGAATTGCTGCGCAAATACGCAGCTCAGGCCGTTGCCGAATATCGGTATGCCGGACTTTACGACCTGCGGCTGTTCCTGAGTCGCGAGGGAACGATATTCCATATCAACGAATACCTGTACACCGAGGAAGAGACAGACCTGAGAGCAAGCGGCGTGAAGCAGTTTGACTATGTCAATCCGGCCAACCGGGAGGTGCAGATAGAGATGGAGCATGCCGTCACGGCCCATCTTGCCGCCATAGGAGCGAGGATAGACAGCGCGGCATATCCGTGTCCCGACTTCGACGAACAGGACTTTCCGGTTGAGGCCTCTGTGGTCATCCCGGTGAGAAACCGCGTGAAAACAATAGCCGACGCGATAGACAGCGCGTTGTCGCAAAAAACGAATTTCGAGTATAATGTGATAGTGGTGGACAATCATTCCACCGACGGCACATCGGAATTGCTGGCCGCCCGGCAGGCTGAACAGACCGCTGGACGACTTGTCGTCATTACTCCCGAACGCGAAGACCTCGGTATCGGAGGCTGTTGGAACATGGCGATAAACGACAGCCGCTGCGGACGCTTCGCCGTGCAGCTCGACAGCGACGACCTGTATAGCTCGGAAAGCACGTTGCAAACAATCGTAGACGCGTTTCATGAACAGCGCGCCGCCATGATTGTAGGCTCTTACAGAATGTGCGATTTCGAACTGAACACGCTCCCGCCCGGACTGATAGACCACAGGGAATGGACGGACGAAAACGGGCCGAACAACGCTTTGCGAATAAACGGACTGGGCGCTCCGAGGGCGTTTTTCACCCCGTTGCTCCGTCAGGTGCAGTTTCCGAACACGAGCTATGGAGAGGACTACGCGCTCGGACTCGTGTTCTCGCGCAATTACAGGATAGGGCGCATATACAGCGAACTGTATCTCTGCCGGCGATGGACGGGCAACAGCGATGCCGCTCTCGGTATAGAGAAAATCAATGCCAACAATACTTACAAGGATAAGTTGCGCACAATGGAGATAGCGGCGCGCCGACGAATGAACGGTGAGCGCGAGCGCAGGGCGGAGGACCACGCCGAACGACGTTTCTTCGCACGCCAGATGGAGGTGTGGCCGGAGGCCCGCAAGCGATACCGCGAGCTTCGCGAGGCACTGACACGCGAGTTGCCTTTCGGGGCTTTCACGCTTGTGGCACAGTGCAATCCCGCGCGAATGGTGTCGACAGGGGCAAGCATTGCCGCGAAAGACATTGCCGCACGACCATGTTTCCTTTGCGAGGCGAACCGCCCCGAACAGCAAATAAGGCGCACGATAGACGGCGATTACGAACTGCTCGTAAATCCGTTCCCCATACTTCCGATACATTTCACGATACCGGCATGTGCTCATCGCCCGCAACTTATAGGCGACAGCTATGCCGAGATATATGCCGTTCTCGATAAATATCCGGATTTAATGGTGTTTTACAACGGTCCCAAATGCGGCGCTTCGGCTCCCGACCATGCGCATTTTCAGGCAGGAACGAGCGGCGTTCTGCCTTTGCAGCGCGATTGGCAGCGGCTGAGCCGCAATCTGTCGCCGGTGATAACGGAGAGCGACACCACCGGTATATGGATGGTGACAGACTATCCTTGCACGGCGTTTCTCGTGCGCAGCGACTCCGCCGATGCAGGTGTCAGACTGTTTGAAAAACTGTCTTCGGCCCTGCCTGTGGCCGAAGACGATACCGAACCGATGATGAACATCGTCTGCTGGCGACAGGAAAACGATTATATATCTGTCGTGTTCCCGCGGCGCAAGCATCGCCCGGCGTGCTATTCGGCCTGTGGCGACGGGCAATTTATGGTCAGCCCGGGGGCTCTCGATATGGCCGGTTTGATAATAACCCCGCGCCGTGATGATTTCGAACGGATCACGCCCGACATTGCCGCGGGCATATTGAGAGAAGTGGCAATGACCGATAATGAGGCGAAGACAGTGGCAGAGCGGCTGAAAGCGGCTGAAAGCGCGCTGCAAGAGAATGATAAATCAACGGCTCCGGCACTTGATGCGCCCGATGTGAATGTGGGTATTGTCAGCGGAAGAAAGATTTGTTTCTCGCTGAACACTCCGTACATGGCCAAAGGAGAGACCATAACGGGCGACCAGACGGTGGAGTATATGGAGGGAACGATACTCTGGAACGGCAATCAATACCATGAGCTGACATTCACTCCGCAACAAAAAGGTGCGTCGTTCTCGCTTCGCGATGTTACGATAGGCGTGAATTTTCATTGGGAAAGAAAGGAAACGCAGGTGTTTTGCGGCACGCTTCGCCTCGTGGTCGATGCCGACAAGATAACGGCAATCAACATATTGCCGGTTGAAGACTATCTCGTCAGCGTCATTTCGAGCGAGATGAAAGCAACGTCGTCGCCCGAATTTCTGAAAGCCCACGCCGTGATTTCGCGCAGCTGGCTGCTCGCCCAAATGGAGAAACGCCGCCGGTTGAATGACGGAAACAACAGCTTCTTCTCGTTTACGAAGAAAGAAGACGAGCTGATACGGTGGTACGACCGTGAAGACCATTCCGTTTTTGATGTCTGTGCCGATGACCATTGTCAACGCTATCAAGGCATAACGAGAGCCGGCAACCGCTCGGTGGAAGACGCGGTAAGGGCCACACGCGGCCGAATACTCATGTATGGCGACGAGATTTGCGACGCACGGTTCAGCAAATGCTGCGGCGGGGCGACCGAAGAGTTCCGCTATTGTTGGGAAGATACGGACAAACCGTATCTCATGTCGATACGTGACAACGTACATGCGGAGCCAATACCGGATCTGAGCGATGAGGATAATGCGGAACGGTGGATAAGCTCTGCGCCCGATTCCTTCTGCAATACGGCCGACAAGAACATACTCTCGCAGGTGCTGAACGACTATGATTGCGAGACACCCGACTTCTATCGGTGGCGCGTGGAGTACACCCGGGAAGAACTTTCGAGGCTGATAAGCGAAAAGCTTAAAGACGATTTCGGCGACATCATCGACCTCATTCCGCTTGAACGTGGCAGGAGCGGACGCATATCAAGGCTCAAGATTGTGGGCACAAAGAAGACTTTCACAATAGGAAAAGAACTCGAAATACGTCGCGCGCTGAGCGAAACACACCTGTACAGCAGTGCCTTTGTCGTGGATAAGCATGATATCAGTGACGGAATGCCGGCACGCTTCACGCTCATCGGAGCCGGATGGGGACACGGAGTGGGACTCTGTCAGATAGGTGCGGCGGTGATGGGTGCGCGCGGATATGGCTATGACAGCATCTTGTTGCATTACTATCGCGGTGCCGAGATAAAGAGAATATATTGATTTCAAGCTTATACAGGCATGAGACAATACCGGTTTTAAACAAATAAACAATACATATAAGCATAGTAAATGAAGAATTTACGCAACCCGTGGGCATGGGTTCCCACGCTATATTTTGCCGAAGGAATACCGTATGTGGCAGTTATGACGATATCGTTGATAATGTATAAGCGTCTCGGAATGTCGAATACCGACATCACTCTATACACTTCGTGGCTCTATCTGCCGTGGGTAATAAAGCCGTTTTGGAGTCCGTTCATCGACCTTGTGAAGACAAAACGATGGTGGATAACGGCAATGCAAATGCTTGTGGGAGCGGCGCTTGGCGGCGTGGCGTTCACCATTCCGGGCGAATGGTGGCTGCAAGGCACGTTGTTCTTCTTTTGGTTGATGGCCTTTGCCAGCGCAACCCACGACATTGCCGCCGATGGTTTCTACATGCTCGGGCTCGACCAGCACAGTCAGGCACTGTTTGTCGGCATACGTTCCACATTCTATCGCATCGCCACGATAGTGGGACAGGGCTTCCTTGTCATGCTCGCAGGCAATTTGGAAGTGCTCACTCGCAACGTGAGATATTCGTGGAGTCTCATGTTTTACTTCATGGCCGGGATGTTCATAGCCCTTTGGCTATATCACAGTTGGGTGTTGCCGCGACCCGACGAGGACAGTGACAGGGCGGGAATGACGCGAAGCAGACTCATTGACGAGTTGAAATATACTTTCATCACGTTCTTTCACAAGCCGCAGGTATGGGCGGGTATAAGCTTCATGCTGTTCTATCGGATGCCCGAAGGATTGCTTTCCAAGGTGTCGGCACTATTTCTCATAGACCCCGGACACAGCGGAGGACTCGGCCTTTCGCCTGCCGAATACGGCTTTGTGCAGGGCACTGTGGGCGTGGTAGGACTGACAGTGGGCGGTATTCTCGGCGGTATTGCGGCCGGAAGTCACGGTCTTAAATACTGGCTTTGGCCAATGGTGTGTGCCATTACGTTGCCTGATGCAGTGTATGTATACATGAGTTATGCCATGCCTTCCGACTTGATGATTATCAACATCTGCGTCTTTGTGGAGCAGTTTGGCTACGGTTTTGGCTTTTCGGCATACATGCTATACCTTATATATTACAGTAGGGGCGAGCACAAAACATCGCATTACGCGCTGTGTACGGCTTTGATGGCTCTCTCGATGATGATACCGGGATTTTTCGCCGGTGCCTTGCAGGAGGCCGTGGGCTACAAAACGTTTTTCATCATAGTCATGCTCACATGTTCTCTCACGTTTGTTGTGTCGTATTTCTTGAAGATAGACCCTGAGTTTGGCAAGAAAACGAATGATAAATAGGGCCCGGCCGACATGAAAAAGCGGAAATATCTCTCAAAAAATAGGGAAAACCATATAGCGAAATAGGGAATAAGCCTTGCCAAACAGGAATATATTAATTATTTTTGCGGCATGAAACAAATAAAAAGACAATGATATGAGACAGGTTTACAATTATGTTTTTACGCTTGCGATGGTCGTATTCACGACTTTTTCGCTTACCAGTTGTACCGATGATGACGTGGATCAGGCATACGACATGAACGGTATATGGCAGGGAACGATACAGGGTGAGTATTACAACGACAGGTATGGACGAGACGGACAGTGGGATACCGAGATACAATTTGTGCAAGACGGTGACTTCTCAAACGGCGGATATGGTTATGAGGTGGATTATTCGTACTACTTTAACCGTGTATATCGCTCACGTTTCTATTGGGAAGTGAGAAACGGAAGGATACTTCTTGACTATGATGACGGTTACCGTGTGATAATACGTGACTACGAACTATATTCTGTCGGCAGCGGAATGCGTTTCCGCGGATACTTCGACGACTGGGATACGGGAGAGCCGTTGGCCTCGTTCAGCCTCGTGAAGGTAAGCGACTGGACGGATTATGCCAAGAAGCATAACGCCTCTTTCGAAGATACAGGCTCTGAATAAGTCCGCAGACGATAGACAATCATACCGGTGAAAGACTGACAACGGCCTTTCACCGGTATCTTTTTTGCCGTGCATTCTTGTCGTGTAAGTTGTAGAAGAATGCGTTTACGACAGCCGCTTTATTGTTTCGTGATATTCGTTTATAAGTCGTTTGACAATCTCTCCGGCAGGTTTTATATCACTTACGGCCGTTGAAATCTGCCCGATTTCCAGTTCTCCGTTATCCGTGTCGCCCTCGAATATTCCGCGTTTCGATGCCGCCTTACCGATAATATCGCGCAGCTCGGCGGCCTCTGCTCCGCGAGATTCGGCCTCGGCAATACTGTCATAGAGGGCGTTTTTGACGAGTCGGGTGGGTGAAATCTTTTTAAGACACAACATAGTGCCGCCCTCTGCGAGTGAGATGCACCTCTCTTTGAATGCCGTTGAGGCCGAACTCTCTGCGGCGAGGGCAAACAATGTTCCTATCTGCACGCCTTCCGCTCCGAGCGCACGGGCCGCGGCGATGGCCGCACCGCTGCCTATTCCGCCCGCAGCTATCAGCGGCAGACTCGTGGCTTGGCGTACTTGGGGTATCAGAACCATGGTTGTTGTCTCCTCGCGACCGTTGTGTCCGCCGGCTTCAAAGCCCTCGGCAACGACAGCATCGACACCGGCTTCCTCGCATTTGCGGGCGAAGATGCTGCTCGATACCACATGAGCAACCTTTATCCCGGCGGCGTGTAGCATTGGAGTATATTTCTTCGGGCTTCCAGCCGATGTGAAAACGATTTTCACTCCCTCGTCTATGATAATTCGCATTAACCGGTCTATCTCCGGATACATCAGCGGAATGTTCACGCCCCACGGCTTGTCGGTGGCCGTTTTAATTTTTCTTATGTGTTCTTGCAGTGTCTCCGGGTGCATTGAACCGGCTCCGAGAAGTCCCAGTCCGCCCGCATTGCTCACGGCCGAGGCCAGTCGCCAGCCGCTACACCACACCATACCGCCTTGTATAATCGGGTATTCTATCCCGAATAAGTCGCAAATCCTGTTCATAAAAATCCTTTTGTCTTGATATGTTTGTATCGGCAAAGATAAACTTTTTTTGCGAATACTCACTTATAAATGGACTGTTTGTGCGTCTTTGGCGTGTCTGATTGCTTTCAAATGATGAAAAGAGCGGTTGCAAGTGTGTTTTTATTTGGCGTTTAGCGAAAAAGGAACTATCTTTGTTCGGGTAAACAATTATAAATGAAGACAAATGAAAAGATTTAAGAAAATAGTGGCGATAGAGCCTGTGAGCATGCTTCCGCCGGCCGAAAAGAAGTTGCACGATTATGCCGGCGAGGTGGTAATGTATGGCGATATTCCCGCCGATGACGATGAGATTGTGAGGCGTATAGGCGATGCTGACGCCGTATTGCTCAGTTATACGTCGACAATCACGAAAGAGATAATGGCTCGTTGCGCCGGTGTGCGGTATATAGGGATGTGTTGCTCGCTGTATTCTCCCGAGAGTGCCAACGTGGATATACTTTATGCCCGTGAGCATGGAATTACAGTTACGGGCATACGCGACTATGGCGATGAGGGTGTTGTGGAGTATGTTGTCAGCGAACTCGTACGATGCCTGCACGGGTTCGGACAGAAACCGTGGTTTGGCGAGCCGAGCGAGATAACGGGATTGAAAGTCGGAGTAGTGGGATTGGGCAAGTCGGGAGGCATGATTGCCGATGCGATGAGTTTCTTCGGTGCCGAGATAGCATACT
The DNA here is from genome assembly GCA_017623155.1 of Prevotella sp. Lineage (GTDB taxonomy): Bacteria > Bacteroidota > Bacteroidia > Bacteroidales > Bacteroidaceae > Prevotella. The sequence continues at coordinate 84,571 of JAGAPR010000001.1, forward strand.
TCGCGCGTGGTGAGAAAGCCGCTGCCGAGGCCAAAGGCTATCGTTTCATGCCGCTTGGCGACCTGTTGGATCACAGTGATGTGGTGTTCTGCTGCCTTAACAAGAACACCGTTTTGCTGCACGATGCCGAGTTTGAACGGCTCGGCAGTCACAAAATACTTTTCAACACCGGTCTGTCGCCTGCATGGGATGAGGAGTCTTTCGGCCGATGGATAGCCGGAGACAATCTCTGTTTTTGCGATACTGAGGGAGCGTTGGGCGGCAAACGGTTTGTCAATCACCCCAACGTGCGGTGTATGGGAGTTTCCACAGGTCGCTCGCGACAGGCATTCGTGCGGTTGGGCGATAAGGTGTTGGCAAATATCGAGAGCTTTCTCGCATGATATTATAAGATGATCACAATACAGGCCGGAACGTATTTGCGTTTCGGCCTGTATTGTAATTGTCAGCAGAAAACAATCGGTGAGGTGATGTTTCGCAGCGTGTTTACCACCGACCATGCCGCAATCTCGGCCGTGGCACTGTATACATCAATCACGGCATGCACCTGCTCGTTTCGTATTTCCACGCGTTGCGTGTCGCCTTTGAAGCCCGGAGTGGAGCGCATTGTCACTTTCATGTTTTCCGGTCCTACCGATGCTCGTGCGGCGGCAACGGTGACATTGACCTTGGTGGGGAACATTTTGATGGCTTCCGCTGCCGTTCCGCTGAACACGGTGCGCTGTTCTTTTTGCAATGTGTCGTCGTAAACGGCCGTTCCTTTCAGTGCGTCGGGGCCTTTCTCGTTGAAAAATTCGGCTTTCGCACCGCCCATGAGTGCCGCTGTTTGAAGCACGTCGAAGCCGCCCGTGGCTCCGGATGCTATGTATACATGTGCGTTGTTGTCGGCTGCCGTTCGTGTCACTTCGGCGTAAAAATCATCATCTGCGAATGCTCCTATGGAGAGAGTCACTATCGACACGCCGTTTCGCAGAGCCTCACACGCCCATTCGCGCATTGCGGCGGGCGAGGCGGCTTCTACCATAATATCGGGTTTCAGTGCCATGAGGCTTTTGAAATCTTCCGTCACACGGCAGCCGATGCCTTTCTCTCCGGCTTTTGCGGCTATCGCTTCTGCTTTATCCGCCGTGCGCGAAAACACCCCGACCAACTCATATCCGGGCAGTATCCCGTCCAGAACGGCGTCTGCCACTATCGTGCCCAACTTGCCACAGCCTGCTATTACAAGTTTTTTCATGTCTTGACAAGAGCTTTTTTGTTATCTTATAAATAGTAATTCCCGGTATTTCGGCAGTGTCCACAGTCCGTCTTCCACTATCATTTCGAGGCTGTCAATCTCTTTTCTGATGGCTTCCATCTTCGGTTCCACAGTGTCGTGATATGCGATGGCGCGGCTGTGAATGTTCTCTATGCGGTTTGCCACGCGGCGTGCTTCGGTCAGTTCTTCCACGAGTTGCTCTATCGTCTCTGTGCGTTCGGCAATCTCTTCGATGAGTTTCAGGTTGCGCGTGCTCAGTTTCAGAGCCTTGCTTTCCGGGAATACGTCTTTCATGCTCTGCACGTTTCGTATCAGTGTGCTTTGATAGTGTGTGGCCACAGGGATGATGTGGTTCATCGACATGTCGCCCATCACGCGCGCTTCAATCTGCACACGCTTCACGTATGTCTCCCATTTCACTTCGTTTCGTGCTTCGAGTTCTTTTCTCGACATCACGTTTGTGCTTTCGAACATGTTTATGCTGCTCTCGTCGAGGTATCTTTCGAACACTATCGGGCAACTTGTTTCGCAGTCAAGTCCCCTCTTTCGTGCCTCTTCAACCCATTCTTCGCTGTATCCGTTGCCGTCGAATCGTATCGGCCGGCATGCTTTTATGTCTTCACGGAGCACATCGAGTATCGCGCTAATTTTGCTTTCGCCTTTCGATATCAGTGTGTCCACGCGCTGCTTGAAGTTTTCCAGAGCCTCTGCCACGGCCGAGTTGAGTGCAATCATGGCCGAGGCGCAGTTGGCTTCGCTGCCTATCGCACGGAATTCGAAGCGGTTTCCGGTGAAAGCGAACGGCGAAGTGCGGTTTCGGTCGGTGTTGTCTATTATCAGCTGTGGTATCTGCGGGATGTCGAGTTCCATGCCCTGCTTGGCTTTAAGGTTGAACAAGTCGTCCTTGTCTGCCAGTTCAATGTGGTCGAGAAGCTCGCTCAGCTGTTTTCCGAGGAACGATGATATGATGGCGGGAGGAGCTTCATGTCCGCCGAGACGGTGGGCGTTTGTCGCGCTCATGATGCTCGCTTTGAGCAGTCCGTTGTGCTTGTGCACGGCCACGAGCGTTTCGACGATGAACGTTACAAACCGCAGGTTCTCCTCGGGAGTCTTTCCCGGTGCGTGCAGCAGTACGCCGTTGTCGGCACACAGACTCCAGTTGTTGTGCTTGCCCGAGCCGTTGATGCCGTCGAAAGGCTTTTCGTGGAGCAGTACTCTGAAGCTGTGTTTGCGCGCAACGCGCTTCATCAGCGACATGAGAAGCATGTTGTGGTCTATCGCGAGATTGCACTCTTCGTATATTGGAGCCAGTTCAAACTGGTTCGGAGCAACTTCGTTGTGGCGTGTCTTGCACGGTATTCCGAGCTCGAGAGCCTGTATTTCGAGGTCTTTCATGAATGCCTGAACACGATCGGGTATTGTTCCGAAATAATGGTCGTCCATCTGTTGGTTCTTGGCACTCTCGTGTCCCATGAGCGTACGGCCCGTGAGCATAAGGTCGGGGCGTGCCGAGTAGAGTCCCTCGTCCACAAGGAAATACTCTTGTTCCCATCCTAAGTTGCATTTGACCTTGTTCACTTCGGGATAGAAGTATTGGCAAACGTCGGTTGCTGCCTTGTCCACCGCGTGCAGGGCACGCAGCAACGGAGCTTTGTAGTCGAGTGCTTCGCCCGTGTATGATATGAAAATGGTGGGTATACAGAGTGTGTCGTCGATGATGAAAACGGGTGAAGTGGGATCCCAAGCCGAGTATCCCCGGGCTTCGAACGTGTTTCGTATGCCGCCGTTGGGGAATGACGAGGCATCCGGCTCCTGCTGCACGAGCAGCTTGCCGCTGAATTTTTCCATCATGCCGCCCTTGCCGTCGTGTTCCACGAATGCGTCGTGTTTTTCGGCTGTTCCCTCGGTCAGCGGTTGAAACCAGTGCGTGTAGTGTGTCACTCCCATTTCCATTGCCCATTGTTTCATTCCCGCCGCCACAGCGTCGGCAATCGAGCGGTCGAGCCGTGTGCCGTTGTCTATCACGTCGATGAGTTTGGTATACACGTCGGCCGGCAGATACTTGTACATCTTTTGGCGGTTGAACACGTATTTACCGAAGTACTCCGACGGTCGTTCTGCCGGTGTATTGACTTCTGCGGCCTGTTTTTTGAAAGCCTCTTCTACTACCAAAAATCTTAAATTTGAAGATTTCATTCTGTTTGTTTATTTGGTTGCTTGGTTTTGTTTGCTTGTCTCTATTGTCCGGAGCGGGGCTTTTTCGCGTTTCATTCTCCGATATATCGTTTAGTGATGTCGCCGTAGTTCTCTATCCGTCGGTCTCTGAGGAAAGGCCACCATCGGCGCACCTGCTCGCTGTGTTCCATGTCGATGGCCACGATGACGCTCTCTTCCTCGTCTTCCGATGCCTCGTATATTATCTCTCCCTGCGGGCCGGCAATGAACGAAGTGCCCCAGAATGAAATGCCGTTCGTCTGTCCCGACGGGTCTTTCTCGTGTCCCACGCGGTTCACGGCCACCACCGGCAGTCCGTTGGCCACGGCATGTCCGCGCTGCACTGTCTGCCATGCCCGGCGTTGCCGCTGCTGTTCGGCCTCGCTGTCGCTGCTCTCATATCCTATTGCCGTGGGGTAGATGAGTATCTCCGCGCCTGCGAGTGCCATCAGTCGGGCGGCTTCCGGATACCACTGGTCCCAGCAAACCATCACTCCGAGCCGTCCCACGCTTGTGTCTATCGGTTTGAAACCGATGTCGCCCGGTGTGAAATAAAACTTCTCGTAGTATGCCGGGTCGTCGGGAATGTGCATTTTCCGGTATTTGCCGGCTATCGTTCCGTCGCGTTCTATCACAACGGCCGTGTTGTGATACAGTCCTGCCGCGCGCCGCTCGAAGAGCGAAGTGACAATCACCACGTCGTATTTACGTGCCAGTTCGCCGAACAGCTCTGTCGACGGGCCGGGTATCGGTTCGGCCAGATCAAAGTTGTTCACGTCTTCCACCTGACAGAAGTACAGTGAATTGTGAAGTTCTTGCAGCACGATAAGCTCGGCCCCGCGCCGTGCGAGGTCTGCCACTCCCTCGGCCAGTCGCAGTATGTTGCTCCTTGTGTCGGCCGTGTTGTGCTGTTGCAGAAATCCTATTTTAAGTTCTCTCATGTATTTTTCTTTTTCGTTATGTCGTGTTACGGTGGTTAATAGTATTGCATCGTGCAGCAATGCAGCGAGCCGTGTTGCTTTATTATGCTGCGGCAGTCGATGCCGATAATCTCTCTGTCGGGGAAAGCGAGCGCGATGGTGTCCATTGCCTTGCGGTCGTTTTCCGGCTGGTTGTATGTGGGGCAGAGCACGGCCCCGTTTATCACGAGATAGTTGGCGTATGTGGCCGGCAGTCGTTCGCCGTCGTCATATATTGCATCGGGCGAGGGTAGGCGCAGCAGGCGGTAGCGGTTGCCGTCGTCGGTGAGCAGTGTCGAGAGCTGACTTTCCATTCTTTTCAGCTCGTCATATTGCCCGTCGGTCTCGTCGTCGCACCCCATATATAATAATGTGTCGTCCGGAGCCACTCTCACGAGTGTGTCTATATGCCCGTCGGTGTCGTCGCCCGCGAGGTTGCCGTGGTCTATCCATACTATGCGTTCGGCTCCGAGGCGGCGCTTCAACTCGTTTTCTATATCCTGTTTTGTCAGTGGCTGGTTGCGGTTTGGAGCCATGAGGCAGCCCGTTGTTGTGAACACGGTGCCTTGTCCGTCGCTTTCTATCGACCCGCCTTCGAGCACGAAGTCGAGATTGTTCTCATATTCGCCGCTCACCAAGCCCGAACTGTATAGCGTTCTGTTGATGGCGTTATCCTTGTCGGCCTTGAATTTCATTCCCCACCCGTTGAATTTGAAGTCGAGCAGTTTGCTGCTGCCGTCGCTTCTCCGCAGTGTTATAAATCCGTGGTCGCGTGCCCATGTGTCGTCGGTGTCGCATTTCAGTGTCACGATATTGCGTGCGATGTCGTGTCCTGCTTTTTTCTCGATGGCGTGCAGGGCTTCTTCCGGTTGCGGAGCCACGATGATGAGCCGTTCGCGTTTGGCTGTTTCAACGGCTATTTCAACGTAAGTATCTGTTATTTCACCCAGCATTGGCTGCCAATCGGTAGCCGGATGAGGCCAAGTGAGTTGCACGCCGCTTTGTGGCTCCCACTCGGCAGACATCACGAAGCGGCCGTTATGTGTATTGCTGTTCGTCATTTCAGTACGGTCACTGATATTTTTTATTTATGGCGCAAAGTTAATCTTTTTTTTCGAGAGATGTATTCTATTTATTTATAAAAACTATTGAGAGCCCACTTAATTTCTCCTTTGGGTAGATTAAGAGAGACTTCTCCTTTTTAACACTTTAATCTTTCATTTAACTAAAAATATGTAAATAGAAAATAAAAAGGCGTGACAAAAGATTTTCGCGAAGTAGGTTTTGTTAACTTAAAATATTTAACTGAAAAGGCGGTTGTTTAATATTCGTAAACAATTACATGTCGGTCTTTTCTCCTTTTCGTACATTTTTGCCTTGCAATAAGGCCGTAATTGCACTGCATTTACGGCCTAACGGGAGTGCAATTAGGCCGTAATTGGAATGCAATTACGGCCTAATTGGAAAACAAGACGATTTTCAAGGCAATAAAAAACGGTATAAATATATATAATAATCTCATACATAGATATTTACGCAAAGTGCTCCATAACTCGCTTATTTGCGCCAAAATTTTTTTTCTTGGAAAAGAATCGATTCTCAGCGACGTTAACATAATAAATATTGACGGTTTATTTATGTTTGTTTAACAAAAGGCGTGAGAGATGTTAAATAACAGATAACATCTCCCATCTTCCATCTAACATTTTCCATCTGACATTTTTTTTGTATCTTTGTGTCCGATTCCCTTGATGGAGCAACGGTTGCAGGCATGTAAGACCTGCATGGAACGGGTACGGCCCGAAAATAAAAACGAAAAGAACGAAAAACGAAAGATGATAGAAGTAAGTAAAGCATCGGTTAAGATGGATGGCAGATTGCTGTTTTCCGGACTCTCATTCGCAGTGGAAGAGGGCAGGATGGTATGCGTGTCGGGCGGTTCGGGATGCGGCAAAACGACACTGTTGCGTGCCGTGCTCGGCTTTATGCCGCTGTTGGAGGGGCATATAAGTATATTTGGAGAACTGCTCACGCCGTCTTCCGCCGTGGAGTTTCGCAGACATATGTCGTATCTTCCGCAAGAACTCGCTTTCCCGGTGGATAGCGTGCGGGAGATGGTCGAGCTGCCTTTCCTGTTGAAAGTAAACAAAAACGTGCGTTTCTCGAAAGACAGGCTGATGGAAGAGTGGGCGAGACTCGATCTCGACGCAGGGCTGTATGACAAGAAAATGTCGGAAATCAGCGGCGGACAGCGGCAGAGGATAGCTCTCTCGGTGTGCGGACTGTTGCGCAAGCCGATATTCATTGCCGACGAGCCGACGTCGGCTCTCGACGTTAACTCATCGGCATTGGCAGCCGAATACATTCGCCGCATGGCCTCGCGCGGATGTGCCGCCTTGCTGGTAAGTCACGACACGGCTTTTGCCGAGATGTGCGACAAGAGAGTGATAATAGGCGAAACACATAACGATAACGGATTATAAGCGATTATAAGAAATGAACACTATTGATATATCATACATAGGATTGGCCGTGGGACTGTTGTTGCTCGCCCTGCCGGTATACTTCTTTCATGTGCTCGGAGTGAGGCTCGTGCGCTCTACGGTGACTGCCGCCGTGCGCATGGTTGTACAACTGTTTCTCATCGGGCTGTACCTGAAATATCTTTTCGAGTGGAACGCCCCGTGGATAAATCTTGTCTGGGTGGTGCTTATCGTGCTCGTGGCGGCGTTTACCGTGACACAGCGCACACGCCTGAAATACAGATTTGCGATGATGCCGCTTTTCGGCGGACTGTTCGGCTCGGCGATAGTCGTAGGCCTTTATTTCCTTGTGTTCGTTCTCGGACTGTCAAATCCCTTTGACGCACGCTATTTCGTGCCGATAATAGGGCTGCTCGTCGGCAATATGCTCGGTGTGAGCGTGATGGCTCTCAACACGTATTACGACGGATTGCAGGGCGAGCGGAGACTGTATTATTACCTGCTCGGCAACGGTGCCACGCATGTCGAGGCGGTGCTGCCTTTCGTGCGCCGTGCCGTGGAGAAATCGTTTGCCCCATGCGTGGCAAACATGGCGGTAATGGGGATAGTGGCCATGCCGGGAACGATGATCGGACAGATACTCGGCGGCTCGGTGCCGGGCGTGGCAATAAAGTATCAGATGATGATAGTGGTAATCGCGTTCGTGGCTTCGGCACTGTCGCTTGTCGTCACGCTCTATCTCGCCGACCGCCGCTCGTTCGACGTTTACGGCCGTCTGAAAGACATAAGAAAGAAATCTTGAAAAAAGAACAGGGCTGAAATGACAATAAAAAGGAGTATTCTCATACCGGGATTGGCCGGCGTTATGATACTGTCGGCGTGCAACATGTCTACCGGAGGCAGGCCGCTGATGGGCGGAAACATCGGGCGCGACAATGCCGATAAAACGGAGATACGTGTCGGGAAAGACGAGATTGCCGACACGGGCGAAATGGTTTTGCCTGCACTCAGACCGTCGTCGGGCGAGCAGATATTGAGACGCACGGCCTACACGGCATCATATAACAAGAACACGAGATTGCCGAACTGGGTGGCGTGGCAGCTTACGGCCGACCATACCGACGGCCCCCACAAGCGAAAGGGACTGAAATTTCGCGAGGACGAGGATGTTCCCGAGCCTCGGGCTACGGATTGGGACTATTATAATTCGGGCTACGACCGCGGCCACATGTGCCCGTCGGGCGACTGCAAATGGAGTGCGGAGGCACAGTTAGAGTCGTTTCTCTTCACCAACGCCTGCCCGCAGGTGCACGGACTTAATGCAGGCGACTGGAACGAAATGGAGCAACAGTGCCGCCGATGGGCAGAAAAATACGGTCGTTTGTATATCGTCAGCGGTCCGATAATATACAAAGGCAATAGCAAGACGATAGGCAGGAACAAGGTCGTGGTGCCAGAAGCATTCTTCAAAGTGGTGCTTCGGCTTGGCGATAATCCCCGCGCTATCGGCTTTATATACAAGAACAAGTCGGGAAACAGGCCGAAAGGTGACTATGTGAACACCGTCGACGAGGTGGAGCGCATCACCGGCTTCGACTTTTTCCCCGCCTTGCCCGATGACGTTGAGGATAGGGTAGAGGCCGAAGCAGATATTGAGGAGTGGTTATAGCTCCCTGTCAAGTATTGCCTTCACTTCATCGGCAGTGGGGTGGATGGCGAGAATTTTGCCGTTGCGTCCGACCAATACCGTGGTGCCGCCGCGGTTGCTGATGCCGTATTTCTCCCAGATGTGGTTGCCATCGTTCAGTTCGAGGAGGTTAAGCCATGTGTAGCCGTCTTTCGCTATCGCTCTCTTCATGTCGTCGGCGTTGCGCTCACGGGCTATGCCGACGATGGTGAAGCCCCGGTCTTTGTATGCCTCGTATATGGGAATCATGCTTTTCGAGAGCCTGCGGCACGGTCCGCACCACGAGCCCCAGAAGTCTATCAGCGCCACTTTGCCGGCTATCTCCTCGGAGATGGTGTGCATGTTGCCCTGCATGTCGGGCGCGGTGAAGTCTATGAAGCGGCCTCCCGGCTTTATCGTCTGTGCGGCGATGAAGTTGCGTACGGCCCTGCTCATCGGATGGTCGGGATATTTGGGTGCGTAGATGCGGTTGAAAATGTCTGTCAGTCTGGATAAAATATGCTCGTTGAAGTTTCTTTTCATCTGCGTGGATGTATTGAGCAGATATAGTCCCACGGGTGTGACGTTCTTCTCGGCGTAGCTCAAGGAGTGCTCTGTCTGCTTACGGAAAGTTTCTTTCCATGCGTTTTCAAGGTCGTAGTGGGCTTGAGAATATAACTTGCCGTCCTTTTGGAGGCTGTCGGCCAATGCCAAAAGAGAGTCCTTTGCCTGCTTGTCTGTCGCGTTCCTTATCTCTTCCAGCAGTGTCTTAGCCGCGGGAGTGTAGCGCAGTTCGTTGCTGTCGATGCTGTCTGCGAGATGGTTCATGCGGTCGAAGAACAGCTCGTCGCACTCTTTGTCATATCTGATATACTCGGCGTTGAGCGGTGATTGCGATTTGACGACCCGCGGCGCCTTGTCGGCAGTGAACGTGATGTTCACTGTTCCGGTCTCCGCGAAGAAGCGTGTCACGGGGTGCGAACCGCTCAGGTGTTCGTTCAACGGCACTATTTCGTATGCCGTCGGCGTGCCTTCGGTAATCATGTCGTACGAGAAGTGCCCGTCAGTGACGGGTATCGTGTCGCATCCATGTACTCGGATGTCCGTTCCAATCTCGGAGACTAAAAGCATTTTGCATTTCGGGTAGTTTACTGCCGTGCCTTCTATGCGGGTTATATTCTTGGTCGTTTGAGCCGTGCAGACGACCGACGCGAATGCTATCGATGCGAGGATGATATGTCTTTTTGTCATGATGGTCTATATATAATAATGTGTAATTAAAACGGTAAAGATGCCGTAAAGGTAACGGAAAATATCGGTAAAAGGCCCGTAAGGCCGTAAAAAACAATTAATTTGCAGGATAATTCATTGCAATTCACGCTTTTTTTGTAACTTTGCATGCGTAAACAGCAAATAGACAGCGTGAAAATAAAGGAAGTGTTGAGCGCCCTTGAACGATTCGCGCCTCTGCCATTGCAGGAAGGCTGGGACAATGCCGGCCTGCAAATCGGATTGACGGAGGCGGAAGCATCAGGGGCTTTATTGTGTCTTGACGTGAACGAGGCAATCGTCGACGAGGCAATGGCGAAAGGGTGCAACATCATCGTGTCGCACCATCCGTTGCTGTTCCGCGGCTTGAAGACAATATCCGGTGCCGATTACGTGCAGCGTACGGTGATGAAGGCGATAAAAAACGATATCGTCGTCATATCGATGCACACCAATATGGACAACGCACGACATGGAGTGAACTTCAAAATTGCCGAGAAACTCGGCATGACCGATGTCCGTTTTATGTCAGGAAAGACCGTCGGCGACATTGAAGCAGGCAGCGGCGTGATAGGCGAACTGCCCGAACCGATGGATGCCGAGAACTTTATCACGCTGGTAAAGAGTCGCTTCGGCGTGCGTTGCGCACAATGTAACGAGCTGTTAAGCCGCAAGATACGTCGCGTTGCAGTATGTGGCGGAGCCGGCGATTTTCTTCTTGGCGACGCGGTGGCAGCGGATGCCGATGCGTTTATCACCGGAGAGATGCACTATCATGTGTTTTTCGGATACGGACAGCGTATACAAATATGCGTGATAGGGCACTATCAAAGCGAACAATACACAAGTGAGATATTCAAATCAATAATAGGTGAGGCTTGTCCGGCATTGCCGTTGCATATCGCCGAGACATGTACCAACCCGATAAACTATATTTAATATACAATCATGGCAAAGAAAGAATCGACAGACTTGTCTGTGGAAGAGAAGTTGAAAGCACTGTATCAGCTTCAATCCGCATTGTCGGAAATCGACGAAAAGAGAGCACTTAGAGGCGAATTACCACTCGAAGTTCAGGATTTGGAAGATGAAATAGAGGGTCTTTCAATCAGAATAGAGAAAATTCGCACCGAGATTGACGAGTTCCAAAAGGCTGTTAGTCAGAAAAAAGCCGAGATAACAGAGGCTCAGGCAAGCGTGGAGCGCTACAAGACACAGCTCAACGACGTGAAGAACAACCGTGAGTATGACACGCTCAGCAAGGAAATAGAGTTCCAATCGCTTGAAATAGAGCTGTGCAACAAGAAAATCCGTGAAGCGATGACCCGTATCAACGACCGCGAGGCAGACCTCAAAGCAAGCGAGACTATAATAGAAGAGCGTCAAAACGACCTCGAAATGAAGAAAAGCGAGCTTGATGAAATCATGGAAGAAACGCGTGCCGAGGAAGAGAGATTGAAGATAAAGGTGAAAGAACTTGAAGCCAAGATAGAGCCGCGCCTGCTAATGTCGTTCAAGCGCATACGCAAGAACGCGCGCAACGGTCTCGGTGTTGTATATGTGCAGCGTGATGCCTGCGGCGGATGTTTCAACAAAATACCGCCACAGCGACAGCTCGACATCAAGATGCACAAGAAGATTATCGTGTGCGAATACTGCGGAAGAATACTCATCGACCCCGAATTGGCAGGTGTAAAAACGGACAAACCGGCCGCCACAGAGGAGAAAAAGAAGACTCGCAAGCGTGCCATCCGCAAGACGGCCAAGACGGAAGAGAGCGAGCCGGAAGCATAATCAAAGACAGTTTCGGGTATTAATATGCCCGAAGAACAGGTCTATCAAGATATAAAAGACACGGAGATACATTGGTGTTTGGTGGTAAATCGATGCCGAGATGTATTTCCGTGTCTTTTGTTTTTGCCTGTATGCCCGTTCAAGACATGCTGTCATAAATCCGAATAATCGGGAATTTCCGGCAGGAAAGAGTATCTGTTGTTTTCATAATCCATACGGCAACAGTAGTGTTGCATACCGTTGCTCACGATGAGATAGTCTACCCGGAGCAACATATTGTATGCTGTTATCTGGTCGAATACCTTTTGTGTGATTTGAATAGTTGGTGCTTTGTATTCTATTATCATGCGCGGCTGCAAGTCACTATCATATAAAACACTGTCACAACGCAGTTTTTTGTCTCCCACACGCAACTCAATCTCGTTCGCGAGATAGGCTTTCGGATAGCCTTTACGCTCTATAATATAATGTATGAAGTGCTGTCTGACCCATTCTTCCGGCGTAAGCGTCACGTATTTGCGGCGCAGAACATCGAGAATGGCGTATTTATCGCCCGTTTTAACCACCTTTGTTTCAAACCGTGGCAGGTTTAATGTGTATGTCATAAGCAACAAAATAAGTTCCTTTTGTTTTGTATTCAATCCGATTTACACTAACTTTGCAAAAGTAATAAATAATAGGCGAAAAGAAAAATGGCTGAATTAAAAACAGTGACTTATGACGGAATAATGCGCGATTTGAAGGCCCGCAAGTATTCACCGATATATTATTTGATGGGCGACGAACCGTATTATATCGACAAAATAGCCGATTATATTGCCGAGAACGTGCTTGCTCCGGAAGAAAAAGACTTCAACCAGACGGTGCTTTTCGGCTCTGACGTGACGGCGGCGCAGGTTGTCGACGCGGCAAAACGCTACCCGATGATGTCGGAACATCAGGTTATCATTGTCAAGGAGGCCCAGAACATAAAGAATTTGGATGCTCTCGACGCTTATTTGAAGAACCCCCAGATGTCGACGGTACTTGTGATGTGCCATAAAAACGGTGTGCTTGACAGGCGAAAGAAAGTTGTTTCGGCGATAAGCAGGGCGGGAGTGCTTTTTGAAAGCAAGAAACTCAGGGAGCGCGATCTGCCTCCGTTTATCGAGAATTATCTCCGGAGCAGGGGGGCTTCGATTGATCCCAAATCGCAACAGATAATCGCCGACTCGATAGGCACGGATTTATTGCGACTTGTCAGTGAACTTGAAAAATTGATAATTGCAATGCCCGAAAACGACAAGCGTGTGACGCCGGCTATTGTCGAGCAGCAAATCGGAGTCAGCAAGGATTTTAACTCGTTTGAGTTGCGCGATGCGATAGTAAACCGTAACGTCTTTAAGGCAAATCAAATCGTGAAATATTTTGACGAAAATCCAAAGGCCGGAAGCATATACAGTTTCCTCCCGATGCTCTTTAATTACTTCCAAAATTTGCTTTTGGCATATTATTGCCCTCAAAAAAACAGTCCGGAGCAACTCGCCAAGTGGTTGGATCTTCGCAATTCGTGGGCTGCAAAAGACTACTTGACGGGCATGCGAAATTACACCGGAATGAAAGTGATGCAGATTATTTCCCAAATAAGAGTCACAGATGCCAAAAGTAAAGGGTTGGACAACCCAAATACGCCTGCCGGAGAGCTGATGAAAGAGCTTCTTTTCTTTATTTTGCACTGAAAAAGGGCTTTTTGGGGCCGTTTTTTTTCTAAATGGAGCACTCGAAACGGGTGCTTTTTTTGTACCTAACTCCTATGAAAATCAGGCGTTTTGCATGGTTTTTCCCCCTCTGAGAATGGCTTATTTTCAAAATTTCGAACCATCGTTCAAAATTCTTTCGTATTTTCATTTTTTCCCTTTTTCGGCCGTCTGAAATTCAGTATTAGCATTTATTAATATTTAAAATACTAAATATTAAAATGTAAACCCAAAGCAAAAACAACATAGAAACATGCAAAATAGTTGATATTTACATTTTAAAACGTAAATATACTGATTGTAAAATGTAAATATTAAAATCAAAACAATGTTATTCGGATATGTAAATAAATAAAAATCCAATTCACATTATTTATACTTAAACATCTTAAAACCATACATTTATATTTAAATATTGAAGTAAATAACGGCAATATATCCTTTAACATGTTAATAAATGCCACATATTGCCATGTATAATGTCATATATTTGTAAATAGGCTGTTAACAGCCAGTTATTTAGATAAAATGCCTTTATTACATGTTTACGCACCTTTTACAGGTTTAATTCACATTTACAAATATTAATTAGTAAGATACGGGCGATGTGATTTGGATTTTACAAGTTTAAAACAATAAATTAAAACATTACGTATTAAAATTCAATACACATTTGTTGCGTATACGAGAAAAAAGGTTTACCTTTGTAAACGCAACGAAAATCGGGGTAAAAACCCCTTAAACATCAGTTTTACGACAATGAAAGACAGAATAAGACAGATAATGGAGGCTCAACACATGAGCCAGCAAGTGTTCGCCCAGTTCATAGAAATGTCGCCGGCTTCGCTCAGCAGTATCTTCAACGGGCGCACCCGTCCCACCCTGAACATAGTCGAGGCGATAAAAAAGAAGATACCGAACATAAACACCGATTGGCTGATGTTCGGTTCGGGAGCCATGTTTACCGACAGTGATAATCCTTCTATTGTTGCATCGGAAGACCCGCATGTCGTGTCGGAGCCGACTCTTGATTTTGATGATAACGCATATTCCACCACCCCGGTGAGCACTCCCGCGACAGGGTTTGGAAATAGTGTAAGAAATACACACCCCGAAGTGGTACGTGAAGAGATAAAATATATTGACAAACCGCAGCGGAAAATCACCGAGATAAAAATATATTTTGACGACCTCACATACGAGACTTTTGTTCCTTCAAAGGGGAAGTAGATTGTGTCCGACACGGAAAAATCGTGACAGATTATTCATGCGTAAACCGGGAAAACTATAATTTTTGATATTTTATTTTCCTTTTTTTGTTGAAAAAAACACGTGAGATGGAAGATGGTAAATGTGAGATGTTGGATGGTAAATGTGAGATGGAAGATGTATGGCATCCGATATTTCGATTAACAGAGTAACATTTCTCATCTGACATCTACCACCTGCCACCTGCCATTTTCCATCTCTCATCTGACATCTACACTTGCCATCTGACATTTCCCATCTCCTATCTGATATTTCCCATTTAACATCTCTCATGCTTTTTCGTTAAACAAGCATAAATAAAGTGTCAATATTTATTATGTTAACGTCGCTGAGAATCGATTCTTTTCCAAGAAAAAATTTTTTGGCGCAAATACGCGAATTATGGAGCACTTCGCGTAAATATCTATGTATTAAACTGTTATAAAGATTTGCACCGTTTTTCATTGCCTCAAAAACGGTTTTGGTTTCCAATTAGGCCGTAATTGCATTCCAATTACGGCCTAATTGCACTCCCGTTAGGCCGTAAATGCAGTGCAATTACGGCCTTATTGCAAGGCAAAAATGTACGAAAAGGAGAAAAGAGTGGCATTCAATTGTTTACGAATATTAAATAGTTGTCTTTTAAGTTAAATATTTTAAGTTAACAAAACCTACTTTTGAAATTTTGTTTGTAATGTGTTTTTATTTTCTGTTTGCATATTTTTAGTTAAACGCAAAGTTGAAATGTTAACCCGCATTATTCATACTGTTCCTACTACAAGGGCTGACCGGCAGTGTATCAGCGTGAGCGCAGCGATGACGATGCCGAATGTAGTAAATCCTACTTTCAAAGAGGAAGAGCGAGCATTGCGCTGAGGTGCTGCCGGTCAGCCCTTGTAGTAGGAACAGTACGAATAATGCAGGTTAAAAGCAGGAGCCCCACTTAATCCATAAATGGGATGGTCGGAGTTAAAAGGTGGCTGTCACTTGAAATGCCGGATTAGCCTTTTTCTGTCATAAAAATGTGTTAATACATTATTAATATATGACATCGCTGATAAAAAAGTTGTATCTTTGCAACATAGAACAGTGAGAATGCTCTGTTTTGATATGAGTGTGCCGACCGGCGAGTAGGTTTATGTCATGTTCGTCGTGTCGAATATTTTTTATTGTTCTGTATTAAGATAGTATTGAAATAAACTACTGCAAAAAACAACCTACGGGCAAACGATAATAACTTGAAACAATAAAATGAAGAAATACATTCTCGACCTTACGGTCAGGGCTGTGGAAAAAGTCAACGACAAGTATGTGCTCATACGACTTACCGACGACAATCCGCTGCCCGACATGCGTCCCGGGCAATTCGTTGAAGTGCGTGCCGACGGTACGGCCGACACCTATCTGCGTCGCCCTATATCGATAAACTTTGTGGATAAAGAGACTAACGAGCTGTGGCTTCTCGTGGCCATGATTGGCGACGGCACCCGTGCGATAGGGCGTGTTGCTGCCGGCGACCGTCTTAACTGCGTGCTGCCGCTCGGCAACGGTTTCACCATGCCGCGCTCGTCTGCCGAGCGTGTTCTCCTCGTCGGTGGCGGTGTGGGTGTCGCTCCGTTGCTTTATATGGGAGCCGAGATGCGCCGTATGGGCTGCGAACCGGTGTTTCTGCTCGGTGCGCGCCGCGGGGCCGATTTGCTGATGCTCGATGAGTTTGAGAAGTACGGCCGTGTGTGCGTGACGACGGAAGACGGCTCGGCCGGCGAGCGTGGTTTTGTCACCAATCATTCTCTGCTCGCCGTGGAGCGTTTCGACCACATTGCCACGTGCGGCCCCAAGCCTATGATGATGGCCGTGGCCCGCTATGCTCGCGAGAATGGTGTTGATTGCGAGGTGTCTTTGGAGAATATGATGGCCTGCGGAGTGGGGGCGTGCCTCTGCTGCGTGGAGAAAACGGTGGTCGGAAATGAATGCGTGTGCAAGTCCGGTCCTGTGTTTAATATAAAGAAACTACTATGGCAGCTTTAAATGTAAGGATAAGTGACGGGCTTGAATTGAAAAACCCGGTGATGACCGCATCCGGAACATTCGGCTACGGCCTTGAGTTTACCGATTTTGTGCCGCTCGACGGCATCGGCGGAATAATCGTGAAGGGAACAACTCTCAATCCCCGTGAGGGCAACGACTATCCCCGCATGGCCGAGACGGCTCACGGCATGCTCAACTGTGTGGGACTGCAAAACAAGGGCGTGGATTATTTCTGCGAGAACATCTACCCGCAGATAAAGGATATCGACACCAATATGATTGTCAACGTGAGCGGCTCGTCGCCCGACGACTATGCCGAGTGCGCCGCCCGCATCGATGCCCTCGACCGTATTCCGGCAATAGAATTGAATATATCGTGCCCCAACGTGAAAGACGGCGGCATGGCTTTCGGCGTCACCTGCGAGGGTGCTGCGAGCGTGGTGCGCGCCGTGCGCCGCCGCTATGGCAAAACACTCATCGTGAAATTGTCGCCCAACGTGACCGACATTGCCGACATTGCCCGTGCCTGCGAGGCCGAGGGAGCCGACAGCGTGTCGCTCATCAACACGCTCATGGGCATGTCGATAGACATCGAGCGGCGCTGCTCACGGTTGAGTATCGGTACAGGCGGACTCAGCGGTCCGGCCGTGAAACCTGTGGCTTTGCGAATGGTGTGGCAGGTGGCAAAAGCCGTCAGCATACCGGTGATAGGCTTGGGGGGCATCAGCAATGCCACCGACGCGATAGAATTTATCATGGCCGGTGCCACGGCGATAGAGATAGGTACGGCCAATTTCGTGGATCCGGCCGTGACAATAAAGGTGCGCGACGGCATCAACGAGTGGCTCGACAGCCACGGTTGCGCCTCGGTGACCGAGATAATCGGTGCGTTGAAATAGACGAAAGCAGAGTTGCCAATTTGGCTTCGCACCCTGTTCCCACCGTAAATATTTGATATAAGCCGTCAATAAATGGCATTTAATTTGATGTATAAAATCAAAAAAAGTATATTTGTGAGTTGAACTATTAACATGTAAACTATTTATATAATGAAAACTAAAACCAAAATGATGTTATGCCTGTTGCTTGCAGGCAGTACACTGAGTGTCGACGCACAGCAGTTGGCATTCCCCGGAGCTCAGGGATGGGGACGCTATGCCACCGGCGGACGTACGGGTACGGTGTATCACGTGACTAACCTTAACGACAGCGGCGCCGGTTCGCTCCGCGATGCCATCAGCCAGTCAAACCGTATCATCGTGTTCGATGTGGCCGGAGTGATTAAAATCAGTAGCAGGCTTGTCTTCAAGAACAACCTCTACGTTGCCGGACAGACGGCACCGGGAGAGGGAATCACCGTCTATGGCAATGGCGTGTCGTTCTCGGGGGCCAACAACATCATCGTCCGTCACATGCGTTTCCGCATGGGACATAAGGGTGATTCGGGCAAGGATGCAGCCGGAATAGCAAACGGAACGAACATGATTTTCGACCATTGCTCGTTTTCTTGGGGACTCGACGAGACATTCTCAATCAACCCCGACGGCAAGGGCACGAACCCGGAGAACATCACTATCTCGAACACCATCATGGGACAGGGTCTCATGACGCACTCTGCCGGCGGACTGATGCAGAGCGACAACATCACGCTCTACCGCAACCTGTACTGCGACAATGCCACTCGTAACAACAAGGTGAAGGGCAAGAACCAGTATGTGAACAACATCGTGTATAACTGGTCGAACGCCGCTTACATCATGGGAGGCGACTCTGAGGGGCAGTCATACTGCAACATAGAGAGCAATCTCTTCATCAACGGTCCGGCGAAGGGTGGAGCCGCTTTCACGGGAGGTAACTCAAACTTCCATTTCTACGGCGATGACAACTGGCAGGACCGTAACATGGATGGCGTGTTCGACCCGGTATTGGTCACCGACTACTCGGCTTCCGACCGCCAGTCTACACCCTACGACTATCCTGAACTGGAGAAGTTCCCCGGCAATACGCTCATCGAGAACCTGTTGCCTACGGTCGGCGCTTCGCTGCCTTACCGCGACTATTCGGACTATTACATGATAGACGAGGTGATGTCGTTCGGCAAGAAGGGTGAACTTATATCCAATGAGGAAAACTTAATCTACGGCGCTCCCGACACATGGAAATTATGGGGAGGCGAGAAACGCGTGGATACCGATGGCGACGGAATGCCCGACGAGTGGGAGACGGCCAACGGAACAGACCCGAACAAGAACGATGCCATGACCATTGCAGCCAACGGTTATGCCAATATTGAGAACTATATCAACAGCATAACGGCGGAAGACCGCGACTATTTCCTCCGCGCTCCGATGTGTCTTGAGCTTGGAACAGCGTCTACAACGACACTGAAAATAGACTGGCGCGACTATACTTACGAGGAGGAAGGATTTGCAATAGAGGTAAAGAAGGGCGACAGCTTCGTGGAAGTGGGCCGCACCTCAGCCGGAATAACAAGCTATGTAATCACAGGTTTGGAGCCCGGTACACAATACTTGGTGCGTGTGCGTGCTTTCGCAGGCGACAAAACATCTGAGTATACGCCCGAAGTTCAAATGACAACACGGCCTCTCGAAGTAGGCGTGATAGACATAGACACTTACGAGCCGGACCTTACATGGAACAAGAACATTACATCATGGGACAACACCACGCAGGGATGGAACGGCGGCAGCGACGTGTTTGCCGACGGTAAGACCGTGCTCTTCGACGTATCGGAGGATGCAGTCGTCACACTCGACCAGACAGTAGAGCCTGCCGCAGTCGTTGTCAAGGGCGATGCAGACCTGACCATCAACGGAACAGGCTCTATCGGCGGCGCTTCAACATCGGTGAACAAAGCCGGTGAGGGCACTCTCGCACTCAACACGGTTAACAGCTACAAGGGCGCAACCGTGCTGCATGAGGGCGTTTTGGAGTTCAATACGTTGAAAAACGGCGGTGTACCGAGCGCGATAGGTGCAAGCGTGGAGTTTGCTCAGAACTGGTTGTTCGACGGCGGAACGTATAAGTACACCGGAGCGTCAACCTCTACAAACCGCGCGGCCAAGATAAACCGCGAGACTGAGCTTAACATTGCCAACAAGGCAGCGACAATCACCATGACCGGAACATTCGAGGGTGACGGCGATTTCGCTCTCGGCGGCGAGGGCCAGCTCACTGTCGGCACGACAAAGTTCTTCGGTTATAAAGGTGCGACAATTCTGAACGGCGGTACTTTGTATCTCAGCACTACTGATATTTCAAAGGCCGGCATCGGTTCTTCTTCCAAGCTCGTGATGGCCGGTGGCCACTTGAAGACCAAAGGAGAGTCGAATGGTTATGAGACATATTCGTTCCCGATAGAGGTTAAGGAAGGAACGACATCCCAGTTCAGCCCGAACCGCAATTGTTATATAAAGAACAATGTTACCGGTGGCGGTGATTTACAGCTCAATATTCCGTATCTGCGTGAATATATCAGCGTTGGATGGCCCGAGTTTACAGGTCGGTTGATAGCCAACGGCAAATCATCGGAAAGCGACGGCTCGCTCCTTCTCTTCGAGAAAAACGTTGCCGCACCATACGTGATAGAGCTTAAAGGAAATGCACGAATAGCCAACTGGACAACAACAGGCAACATGACCATCGGTGGTCTGGCAGGTGTGAGCGGCACATATCTCAGCGGTTCCGGCAAGAATACCAAAGACTTTACTTGTACATGGACAGTCGGTAGTGCCAATACGAACGAGACTTTCGCCGGAAAGATAAACAACTGGGCTTGCCAAGGTCATTCATATACCGGTACTGTGAACATCGTTAAGGTGGGAACGGGCGATTGGCGCCTTACAGGAAGCAATGATTACAAGGGCACTACAAAGGTAAATGGCGGTCAGCTCATCGTGAACGGAAGCAACTCGGGTAAGGGTGCCGTTACCGTTGCTGCCGAAGCAGTGCTGAAAGGCAAGGGAACCGTTGCCGGAAAGGTCACTGTGAACAAAGACGCCACGGTGTTTGCCGGCGATACTCTCATCAACGGTGACGTGCTGAAGCTCACAGGCGGATGCACGGTAAATGCCGGTGGTATCGTGGAGATACCGTTGTATTCAGACGGAGAGACAGCCAAGGCGAACAAGATAAAGGTCACCGGCTCGTTCATCATCAACGATGCAGTGCTTAATCTCAACCTGACAGATGCCGAGGAGATTGCCGACGATCAGGCGTTCACGGTGTTCGACCTCAGTGGCGCTACTGTCAGCGGAACAGGATTTGCCACAATTCAGCCCGAGGTTCCGTCCGGAACACAGCATTGGGATACGAGCGAACTTCTTGTGACAGGTAAGATTTATGCCCGTAACAAGGCTACTTCTGCCATCGAAGGTGTTAATGCCGACGTGAACAACGCTCCGAAATACGACCTTAGCGGCCGTCGTGCGGATGATGCCGCAAAGGGATTGTATATCCAAAACGGTAAGAAGTACATTAAGAAATAAGTCGTTTGTGGCCGTAAGCGGCGATTAACCGCAGCTTACGGCCGCAACTATTATAACTCTTGCGGATAGACTCGGAGAGTATTTTATAAAAAGCGGAGATGCAAAAGCATGGTGACGCGATATAATCACCGGCCGATGTATCTCCGCTTTTCTTGTTATTATAAGTCATTATATAAAAAATGAGGGCAGCCAACCGGCTACCCTCAACCAACACAAAAACTAAACTAGACTTAACTAAAATTATTAACGATTTTCACAAACCCTCAATAACGATACAAAGATACGCTTTTTTATGAAAGCGACCAAATGTTTTGATGCCTTTTTTTTGTTTAAACACATTTTTATGATGTTTTTACCGTTTTATTAAGCAAATAGTAATCCAAAATGGTCATTGCGGCCATTGCTTCCACTATTGGCACCGCTCTCGGCAGAACACACGGGTCGTGTCTTCCGCGTGCGGTCAGTGTGGTGTTTGTCATGTCCTTGTTCACGGTGTCTTGTTCCATCAGCAGCGTGGCAACTGGTTTGAAAGCCACTCTGAAATAGATGTCTTCACCATTGCTTATTCCGCCTTGTATTCCGCCGCTGTGGTTGGTCTTTGTTCTTATTTGTCCGTTTTCCGCAATGAAGATATCGTTCTGTTGCGAGCCGCGCGATGCCACACAGTCAAATCCCTCGCCATATTCAAATCCTTTAACGGCGTTTATTCCGAGCATGGCGGCACCGAGAGCGGCGTGCAGTTTTCCTGCTTCCGGCTCGCCGAGTCCGGCCGGGCATCCTTTTATTACGCATGTGATGATGCCGCCGATAGTGTCTCCTTCGGCCTTTACATCCCTTATCAGTTGTTCCATTCGTGCGGCGGCATCTTCGTCCGGACATCGAACGGCGTTTGTTTCCGTTTTCGACAGGTCGTGCTTGCGGTAGTCTCGGTCGATAGAAATATTGCCCACTTGCGATGTATATGCCTGCACGCTGATGCCGAGCCGGCTGAGAGCGAGCTTCGCAAAAGCCCCGGCCACGCATCGACTTATCGTTATCCGTGCCGACGAACGGCCCCCGCCGCGATGGTCTCGCGTGCCGTATTTGTTATAATATGTATAGTCGGCGTGCGATGGTCTGAACACTTCACGCATGTTGTCGTAGTCGTGTGAGTGCTGGTTTGTGTTGCGCACGATGAAGCCTATGGGGCATCCTGTGGTCTTCCCATCGAACACTCCGCTGAGAATTTCCACCTTGTCTGCCTCTTTCCGGCCGGTAGTTATGTCGCTTTGTCCCGGGCGTCGTCTGTCGAGTTCGCGCTGAATGAAGTCTGTGTCGACGCATATACCGGCCGGCATGCCGTCGATTACTCCTCCGATGGCATCTCCGTGGCTTTCGCCGAACGTGGTCAGCGTGAATATTTTACCGAATGTGTTCATTCTTTTCTGTCGTTTTATCAGTGGCAGTGCCCGCATCCGCAGTCGCCGTCGTGGTGATGGCTTCCGCAATCGCAGTCGCCGTCTTGATGCCCTCCGCATCCTCCGCCGCAGTCGCCGCATCCGCATCCGCAACCTTCGCCGCTCAGTCGGTTTATCATTCCCTGTATTTCCTCGTTTGTCGCCTCGCGGCTTTCAACGACAGTACCTTTGAAGTTTAGGCTTTTTCCTGCCAGCGGGTGGTTTAAATCCATCTTAACCTTGCTGTCGTCGACGCTCAGTACACGGCCGTAAAACCTGTTTCCGTCTTCGTTTTGCAGCGGCACGATGGCATCTTTGTATATGTGCTCATGGTCGAAATGTCCGTTGATGCAGAACATTTCGCGCTCGAGGTCGAGCACGCGCTCCTGTTCGTAGTCGCCGTATGCCTCTTCTTTTGTGAGCGTGAAGTCGAACGTGTCGCCCTTTGCCAGTTCCACGATGTTTTTCTCAAATGCTTCGAGTGTGATGCCGAAGCCGCTGATAAACTGAAACGGCTGTCCTTCGTTTGTTTCTTCCTCCAGTTTACTCTCTCCGTTGTTCACCGTGTACAATTTGTAGTCCACGGCGATGTACTTATTTATTTGCTTTTCCATAATTCTGTCTGTATTTATTTTTACTTTTGCAAAGATAATACTTTTTATGCTTGTTGCGGCATATAATGTTGTTTTTAAGCCCGGTAAAGAATGTTTTTTGTTGAAAACCGATTGCGGTACGGTGTAAAACGACAGAAAATGATAATGAATTTAAAAAACACTTGTTTCTTTGATGTGGGTCAACAAAAGACCACTGTGTGCGCAAACAGTGACGAAAAATCATTGCGAGAACATTAAACCATCGTAACTTTGCACCGTCAAAAGGACAAAAGGATAACACAATAAAGGTATTGGAACTTGGGTAAAAAGATTTATTTCAGGTTTTAAGTATTCAGGTAAAAAGATTGTTTAAATTAAGGAAAAGAAAGGGTAACAAAGATGAAAAAGATTTTTTTGACGGTAGCTGCCGTATTTTGCATGATGCCGATGTGTGCCGAGAATGAAAACACTGAGAGCGTGACAGCGGTCAACACTTACGATATGAGTGTGAATATCCGCAGACTTGGCAACGTATTGGGGCTGACAACCGACCAGATGGAGACGGTGAGCAATATTCATCATGCGTTTTGTGATGAGATGATGATGGCTTCTCAGGCTCACGGCGACGACCGTAAGGCACTCGTAGACGAGGCCGTGACAAGAGATTTGAAGTATATGGCCTACGTTCTCACGCCGGTACAGATGGGCAAATACGAGCTTCTGCTCAACACGACACTTGAAAACAAGGGATTGAAACAGTAAGTTTGAATATTGATGTAAAGCGTGGATAAAAAGTCATAACCGTGCTATTGCTTTTAAAGCGATGCCGGTTGTGACTTTTTTCGTGCATTCGTAATAGGATTACAAATACCTTGTAATGGGATTACAAATACTTTGTAATAGGATTACAAATATTTTGTATGCCTATTACAATTGCCTTGTAACCGAAGTACGAAGCAACAGTAATAAAGCGTTGAAAAGCGAATTAGTTGACATTATTTTTTGCTTTCTCGCTTTTTTTTGTTTCTTTTGCACATTATAATAATGTGATATATGATTATGATGCCGGTAAAAATCTTTCGCTTTCGAGTATTGTTCTTTGTCGCAGTCTGTGCGACGAGTCTGCTGTCTGCGTTTGCCGGCGACCGTCATAAGATGTCTGCACTTGTGCGCCGCGCCGTTATCGAGGCCGGCGGGCATGGCCGCAGAGCGGTGGCTGCCAAGTCGCCGGGGCGCATCTGTGCCTTTGTCAGAGCCAATCCCGCAGCGGCCGACAGCGTTTTCCGTGCCAACGGATGTACCGTACGCGACCGTCGCGGTGATATATTCATTGCCGACATACCGCTTGCGGGCATTAATTCATTGGCTGCCGCCCGGGCTGTGAGCCGCATCGAGGCTTCGCTTCCGGCACGCCCCACAACCGACACCACCGCCGTCATTACCTCGGCCGACATTGCATCCGCGGGAATATCGTTGCCGCAGGCTTTTACGGGCAAGGGTGTTGTGCTGGGAATAATGGATGTCGGTTTCGACCTCACGCATCCCACATTCTACACTTCCGACCTTGCCAGCTATCGTGTGGGTGCTTTCTGGGACCAGTTAGACCGCGACACCGTGGGCAGCGGTTTTCCCGTGGGGCGCGATTATCGCGGAGCCGAAGCCGTGTTGGCCAAGCAGTGTTCGGCCGATGCCGCCCTGCATTCGCACGGAACACACACGCTCGGCATTGCCGCCGGCTCGGGAGCAGGCAGTCGCTATCGCGGTATAGCCTTCGACAGTGAGATTTGTGCCGTGAGTAACGCCGTGACCTCAGATATCGTGCTCATCGACTCGGCCGACATATACAAGTACACATCTGCCACAGACGCGCTCGGGTTCAAGTATCTTTTCGATTATGCCGACAGCCGGGGCATGCCTTGCGTGGCATCGTTCAGCGAGGGGTATCATCCCGGTTTCGACTCGGAAGACAGCCTTTACTGCGAGTATCTCGACCGTATTTGCGGCCCGGGGCATATCATTGTCACCTCGGCCGGCAACGAGTCGCTATATATCAAGCATCTGCCGAAGCCCGCCTACCGCCCGTCGGCCGGCACGTTCGTGGCTTGCGGAGACCGCCGGGCATCGTTCAGAGCCACATCCGACGGCCCGTTCGGCATCAGTATCGTGGCCTTCGGGGCTTCGAGAGACACTGTCTCTTTCGGTTCTTCCAGCTGTATTGAAGACTCCGTGACAACGTTTCACGGCGTGTTTCCCTCCACGGGGCAGACTGTGGACATTGAGGTGCTGCGCTATCATTCGACTGTATATGCCGGTGACACCGTTTATTACATCACCGTCAACTCCTCGGTTCCGATTGGTTCCGATGTTCCCACGGCTGTAATCGTTGACGGCGGTCGGGCCGATGTGTCCTTGGATGCCGTGGCCGGTGCGATGTTTATCAACGGACAAGCCGACCCTGCGCTTGCCGATGCCGTGGCGGGGCATAACATTCTCGCTCCCGGATGCTTCCCGAGACTGATAACTGTGGGCGCGGCGATGCACCGTCCCGGTTTTGGAAATTATCTCGGAGAGTGGGTTTTCACCAATGCGGAGGGGCTCTCTCCCGGTGAGAGAGCGGCCTATTCGTCGATGGGGCCGCTGCCCGATGGAACGGTAAAACCCGATGTCGTGGCTCCCGGTAACAACGTCATATCGTCTTACAGCAGCTTTTATATCGAGCAAAATCCCGATGCGAGCGACATAAACTCGTGCGTGGAGTTCTTTGATTTCCGCGGTCGCAGATACGCTTGGGCGGCCGATACCGGCACGTCGATGGCCGCTCCCGTGGTGGCCGGAGCCGTGGCCTTGTGGCTTCAAGCCGTTCCCACGCTCACGCCGGAAGATGTAATGGAAGTGATAAAAGCCACGAGCCATCGCAGAAACGGCTTGGCCGATTATCCGAACAATGAGTACGGATATGGCGAAATAAACGTGCACGCCGGCCTGTTGCACCTGCTCGGACTTACATCGGTATACGGATTGTCCACCGACAGTCCGCGCGATGTGTCGGTGACATACTCCGACGGGCGGTTGCGCCTTGCTTTCAACGGTTTGCAATCGCGCGAAGTCGCTGTTCGCGTGTACTCACTCTCTGGCCGAAAGGTGCATGAAAGCGTGGTGAAAGCCGCGGGCGGCACCACCGTCGACATTCCGTTGCCGTCGCTTCCGCCGGGTGTTTATGCCGTGCAGGCCGACTGTCGCGGCGGCGGTTCGGTGCTGATAAGAATATGATATCATTCTTGCGAAAACATGAAAAAAGACAAAACGAAATAAAACGACAAAATGAAGATGAAAAAGACAAGAATGCTTTTGATGGCGGCGGTTGCCGCCGTTCTCACCGGTTGCGGCACAACCGGCACCGTGCCCATCACCGGGCGCAAGCAACATCTGCTCGTAAACGACGAGCAAGTGCTCAGTCTCAGTAACCAACAGTATCAGGAGTACATGAAAACGGCCCGTCCGTCGGTCAACGCCGCGAACACGGCGATGGTGCGCAGGGTGGGGCAGCGTCTTGCCTCGGCCGTGGTGACGTACCTCAATAACAACGGACTCGGCAGTGAGGTGTCGCAGTATAAGTGGGAATTTAACCTTGTGCAAGACAACAACGTGAACGCGTTTTGCATGCCGGGCGGCAAGATTGTGGTCTACGAGGGGCTGCTGCCTGTCACCGGCGACGAGAGTTCTTTGGCCATTGTTCTCGGTCATGAGATTGCGCATGCGGTGGCAAAACATTCTGCCGAGCGATTGAGTAATCAGGTGCGGCAGCAATATGGCGGGCAGATACTCGGGTCGGTGCTCACCGGCTCTGGCGCAAGCAGCGGCGTGCAACAACTCGGAGCCACGGCGTTCGGTCTCGGCTCGTCTCTCGGTTCGGCTGCATACTCGCGCAAACAGGAGAGCGAAGCCGACCGTCTCGGCATCATTTTCGCCGCTATGGCCGGCTATGATCCGCGTGTGGCAGTGCCTTTCTGGCAACGCATGGCGTCGGCATCGGGTGGCGGTTCGTCGTCGCTTTTCAGCGATCACCCCAGTGACGCGAAGCGAATAGCAAGCATACAGGGATGGATGCCCGAGGCTTTGAAATACTATAAAGGTGGAAATGCCGGTGCGAAATCGACACCGGCGACAAACGGAAAGACCATACATATATCGACAAAGCGATAGCTCCGGCATACGGAAAAGTGCTTGCGGAGCATAATCAAAAGCCCGAAAATATTGAGATAACCAATCGGCGGCTCAATACTTTCGGGCTTTTGGCGTTTTGAATGTTGCGGTTTTATCGCATGACGGTGAATATCCGGCTACTTGATATTGTCTATGTCACGCCTCACATTGCTTCTTATCTTCGTGAGATAGGCTTTCATCGCGGCCGCGTCTTTCTTGTCGATGATGTCGAGAAGGGCGGTAAGCTCATTGCGGATTTGTGCCACCTGCTCGCCGGTATATGGATTGAAGAGAATTTCTTGCAGCAGGAAATCGTCTTCGTTGAGCACCCCTTTGGCTATCTTCATGTGCCGTTTGAAAGTGGTTCCCGGCGCGTCTTGATGCTTCATCACGGCGGCGAAGACGAAAGTGCTCACGAACGGTATGCTGAGAGAGTAGGCCACGGTGCGGTCGTGCTCCTCAAAGGTGTACTCGTATATGTTCAAGTCGAGCCGGCTGTAAAGGTCTTTGAAGAAGATACGGCCCATATAGTCGCCCTCACTGATTATTATCGCATTCTCTTCGCTCAACTGTTGCAGGTTGGCGAATGTGGGACCGAACATCGGGTGGGTCGATACGAACGGATGCCCGCACTGTTTGTAATAGTCGTAAAGCCCGGTCTTCACCGACGAGATGTCACTTATTATGCACTCGGCAGGCAGAAACGGCAACACCTCTTCGAATGCCGCGATGGTGTATTTCACCGTGACGGCGTTTATCACCAGCTCCGGACGGAAGTCTTTTACCTCATCGAGCGATGTCATTCGCCTGCAATTGTAGGTAAACCGCATTCGTTTCGGGTCCTTGTCGTATACGGCCGTCTCGTGGTCGAAGCTGAGCAGGTCGAGGAAAAAGCTGCCCATCTTACCCGCTCCAAGTATCAGTATTCTCATTTGTTGATGATTTCAAGTTGCTGTTTTACCGACTCTTCGTGTATGTTTTCAAACACTTTCGCCACGAAGTCGGAGCCCATTCCGCATAAAGCGCCTTGTGCTCCGCGTTTCTCAAGTATCTCGCTGTAACGCGCCGATTGCAGAATAGTCATGTTATGCTCTTTCTTGTACTGTCCGATTTCGCGACATACGCGCATGCGTTTTGCCAGAAGGTCCATCAGTTGGTTGTCTATCTCGTCTATCTGCTTGCGTAATTGGCCTATGCCTTCTGTCGTGACGGTCTCGTCGCGCACCACAATAAGACTGAGAATATAGTCGAGCACATCCGGTGTCACCTGCTGTTTGGCGTCGCTCCAAGCCTTGTCCGGCTCGCAGTGGCTCTCTACTATAAGTCCGTCGAAACCGAGATCCATTGCTTGTTGGCACAGCGGGGCAATCAGTTCGCGGCTTCCCCCGATGTGACTCGGGTCGCAGAAGATGGGAAGCTCGGGCATGCGGCGATGCAGTTCGATTGGAATTTGCCACATTGGCAGGTTGCGGTATATCTTTTTATCATAGCTTGAGAAGCCGCGGTGTATGGCTCCCATGCGCTTGATGCCTGCCTGATTGATGCGCTCCATGGCTCCAATCCACAGCTCGAGGTCGGGGTTTACGGGGTTTTTCACGAGCACCGGCACGTCAACACCTTTGAGAGCGTCGGCAAGAGACTGCATTGCGAAGGGATTGGCCGATGTCCGTGCGCCCACCCATAATATGTCGATGCCGTATTTTAATGCCATTTCCACATGCTCGGGGGTGGCTACCTCGGTGGATATGAGCATTCCGGTCTGTTCCTTTACGGCTTTCATCCACGGCAGGGCTTTCTCTCCGTTGCCTTCAAAACCGCCGGGCTTTGTGCGTGGTTTCCACACTCCGGCTCTGAATATCTTGCATCCTTTGGCGGCGAGTTGTGTGGCGGTGGTCATCACCTGTTCCTCTGTTTCGGCCGAGCAAGGGCCTGCTATGACGATAGGTCTTTTGTCTTCGTTTGACAGATTGAGCGGTTTTAATTCCAGTTCCATAATATTCTGTTTGTTTGCGGGGTTGATATTGATGTCGGTATGCGTGTTTTTATCACCATTCCGACGTTTTAATTCTCTTTAATGCTTCTTGAAGTTTCTCCTCTTTCGCGCAGAGAGAGATGCGTATATAGCGTTCGCCGTTCGACCCGAAGATAAATCCCGGGGTGATAAACACGCGGCTTTCGTGGAGCACACGCTCGGTGAGCTGCTCGGCATTGTTGTATTTCTCCGGTATTTTTCCCCAGAGAAACATTCCCACCTGCTTGTTGTCGAATGTGCATCCGAGTGTTTGCATGATGCTCTCGGCATATTTCCGGCGGCGCGAATAGGTTTCGATGTTTGCCTGTCTGTGCCATTCCTCATCGTTGGCGTATGCCTCTGCGGCGGCGAGTTGTATGCCTCTGAACGTTCCGCTGTCTATATTGCTCTTCACTTTCAGTATCCAGTTGATGAACGTCGTGTTTGAAGCACACATTCCCACGCGCCATCCCGGCATGTTGTGGCTCTTGCTCATGGAGTTGAACTCGATGCAACAGTCTTTTGCCCCTTCCGTTTGCAGGAGCGACATCGGGTTGTCGTTGAGGATGAAAGAGTAGGGGTTGTCGTTCACCACCACTATCCCGTGACGGCGTGCGAAGTCTACAAGCCGTTCGTAAGTTTCCTTTCGGGCGTTTCCTCCGGTAGGCATGTTGGGATAGTTTGTCCACATCAGTTTCACGTTGGTGAGGTCGATGCTTTCCAATTCGTCGAAATCCGGCTGCCATCCGTTGTCTTCCCGCAGGTTGTAGTTCACCACTTCGGCGCCGAGAATGCGGCTGAGTGATGTATACGTGGGGTATCCGGGATTTGGCACGAGCACCTTGTCGCCCGGGTTTACGAATGCCAGCGTGACATGAAGTATTCCCTCTTTCGAGCCGATGAGCGGTTGTATTTCCGTTGCCGGGTCGAGAGTCACGCCGTACCAGCGTTTGTAGAAGTCGGCCATTGCCTGCCGTAGTTCGGGCGTTCCCATTGTGGGTTGATATCCGTGGGCATCTGGCCGGCGGGCCACCTCGCACAGCTTGTCTATCGTTTTCTCCGATGGCGGCATGTCGGGGCTGCCTATTGCCAGACTGATGATGTCCCGTCCTTCGGCATTAAGCCGCGCCACTTCCTTGAGTTTGCGGCTGAAGTAGTATTCGCTTACCAGCCCGAGTCGTTCGGCAGGTCGTATGTCAGTCACTTTGTTTTCCATTTATGTACTCTCCTAAAATCTTTAATTCTCTTGTCAGTGGTGTTATGGCGTCGATGCTTTGGCGGTATCTTGTGAGGTTGTCGTATGTCACATCGACGTAGAACATGTACTCCCATTCGCGCCCGATGATGGGCAACGACTGTATCTTTGTCATGTTTATCTTGTAGAACGACAGTATGCTCAGCACCTGAGACAGCGACCCCTCTTCGTGCGGAAGTGAGAAAACGAGGCTCGACTTGTCTGTCTTGTCAATCGGACGCAGGTAGTCGGCTTTTCTCGGGTCGCACACGACGAGAAACCTTGTGAAGTTATGTTTGTTGTCTTCTATATGGTTTTCGAGTATTTTCATGCCGTACATTTCCGCCGCCGCCGCGCTGCATATTGCTGCGTGGCCGTGTTGCCTGTTGTCGAAAATCTCTTTTGCCGCTCCGGCCGTGTCTTCGTTTTCCACGGCTTTCATTTCCGTGTGGCGCGCGAGAAACTCCCGGCATTGCATCAGTGCCACGGGGTGTGAGTGTATTTCGGTGATGGTGTCCCAGTCGTCGTCGGGCAGGCAGCAGATGCAGTGTGATATATGGAGCTTGTGCTCGCCCACGACCGCTGTTCCCGAGTCGCGCAGCAGTTCGTAGTTGTGCAGCAGGCTGCCGGCTATCGTGTTCTCGATTGCCGTCATTCCGATTATTGTCGGGTCATTCTTTATGCAGTCGAACACCTCCTCAAATGTGGCGCAACATATCAGTTGTGTCTGTTCTCCCTCGAAATATTGGTTTGCCGCTATGTCGTGAAACGACCCCCTGAGTCCTTGTATCGCTATTCTTTTCATCTTTTACCGTTTGTATTTAATCGAAAATCCCGCCTCATTGTGGTGAAGCGGGATTTTGACTGTATATCATCTTTATGATGTTGTCTTGTCATAAGTTGAAATTTACACGCAACTTCCCGCTTCGCAATTCCTTGCAAAGTAGAAAAAATAGTTGTAAAAGTATGCGTGAAACTTATTCATAATCTTGTTATTTTTGTTTACTCGATTGCAAAAGTAAAGATTTTCTGTGAATAAAACAAATAAAATGCGCTTTTTTTTGTGTTTTGCTTACATTTTATTCATAATCCGAGCGGATTGATAAAACTCGACTTGCGCATTTTGTTCTCGATGCCCTCGGCAGAGTATTCGCCCGTGATGTCGTTTATTTGGTCGGGATTAAGTTCCAACACTCGCTGCATGTCGGCCTGTGCTCCGTTCATGTCGCCTTTGTTGTATCTTAGCTCTCCGCGCTCTTTGAATGCCTCGGAGCAGAACGGATTAAGTTCCGTCAACTTATTATATATGTCTGTTGCGGTATCCGCATGCCCCGCGGCGGCCTCGGCTCTCGCTTTCAGAAGCAGGGCGTCTTCGTTTTCTCCGTAGGTGCTTATCAGCGTGTCAGCGTCTTTTCCGGCTCCCGCGGCATCGCCCATTTTCAGCAGAAGTTGCCCGCGTAGCAGATATGCGGCGGCAAAATCGGGGTCTAACGCTATGGCGCGGCTCACCGTTGCCACGGCTGCCACGGCATTGCCCATGCCGTCGTGTGCCCGGGCATACAGATAATTGCCGCGCGCGCACTTGTTGTCTATATCGAGAATACGTGTGCAGAGGGCGGCCATTTTGTCGTAGTCTTCCGTGAGAAAGGCCACGTCTGCCATGCGGATGAGTATCTCCTTGTTGTCGGGTTGCGCGTCGTAGAGCACGTTCAGGTGGGTCATTGCCTCGTCGAGCCTGTCGGTGTGTATCAGTGATTGGGCGATATAGTCGTGTATCTCGAGGTCATCGTGTATTTCGAGAGCCTTCTCATAGCATTTCACAGCATAGTCGTGCTGTCCCATCCGGGCGGCTTTCACGCCGTCATACTTGAACAAGTCAAATCTTTTTGCCTCGTCCGTCCGCTGTTTCTCTTCGGGAGTCTCCTCGCTGCCCCCGAACAATGCTTTAAATATATTCATCGTGTTATATTCTTTTTATGTATGTTCTATTTTATCAAACGGCTTGTCGTCTGCCGTTTTAGGATGCAAAAATAGATAAAAAAGACTGAAAAGCAAAGAATAATGTCGATAAATTAAGGAGTTAAGAAGTTAAGCCAAATGCTTTCAAGACTTGTTGGTAATCATAACTCTTCACTTCTCCTCCACTTTGGGATGTTTGGTGGGGCTTAACATTTTACTTTCGTATTTAACTTAAAATGTGTAAATAAAAAGTAAAAATACGTGACGATGTAAATTTGCGAAGTAGGTTTTATTAACTTAAAATATTTAACTAAAAGGATGGTTGTTTAATATTTATAAACAATTTCATGTCGGCATTTTCTCCTTTTCGTACTTTTTTGCCTTGCAATAAGGCCGTAATTGCATTGTATTTACGGCCTAACGGGAGTGCAATTAGGCCGTAACTGGAATGCAATTACGGCCTAATTGGAAAACAAGACCGTTTTTGAGGCAATGAAAAACGGTGCAAATCTTTATAACAATCTCATACATAGATATTTACACAAAGTGCTCCATAATTCGCGTATTTGCGCCAAAAAATTTTTTCTTGAAAAAGAATCGATTCTCAGCGACGTTAACATATTAAATCTTGACAATTTATTTACGCTTGTTTAACAAAAAAACATGGAATATGTTAAATAGAATATGCCGGATGTCAGAAGTGAGATGATCGGTTGTAAATACTTTGAAATCGTGTTATTTTATCAAAATAAAATCAAGTAAAAGCGGTTATCGCAATTCGGTTGCAGTGAATTTTAAATACCTTTGCATACACTTTCATGTAACCGGGGCAATGGCCGCTGTGCGCTTTATGGTATGGTCTATGGCGGTTAAGCGGTATATAGACATAATGTTATAGTAAAAAAAGTATATGGAGAAGAAAACGATAGCCGTATTGGGAATGATGTGTGCCGGTTGTGCTGCCAATGTGGAGCGCAAACTTGGGATGATGGATGGCGTGGCGTCTGCGTCGGTAAACCTGCCGGCACGCACTGTGCTTGTGGAGTATGAGCCGGAAACGGTATCTCTCGAAAGCATGAAAGCCGAATTGGGCAAGATTGGTTATGAAATGGTGATCGAGGAGGGACGCGATGTGGAGGCCGTTGAGCGGCGGGCATACGCCGTTCTGAAAGGCAGAGTGATGTGGTCGTGGATTTTTGCCATCGTGACAATGAGTGTTTCCATGAAGTGGATGGATGTAGGCGGAGAGTCAAACATATTCCTGATGACGGTGGCGGCACTCAATATGGTATTTTGCGGGCGCGAGATATATGCCTCGGCATGGCGCCAACTAACCCATCTCACAGCCAATATGGACTCTCTCGTGGCCATGAGCACAATCATTTCGTTTGCGTTCAGTGTGTTCAACACGTTTTGGGGAGAGCGGGTATGGGGAGCGATGGGTATTGAGTGGCATACCTACTACGACGCTTCGGTGATGATAATAACGTTTGTTCTCACGGGGAGGATGCTCGAAGAGAAAGCCAAAGGCGGCACGGCGTCGGCTATACGTTCGCTTATGGGACTTGCTCCGAAAACGGCCCGGCTCGTGGATGGCGACACGATATCAGACGCTCCCATCTCAGTTTTGTGTCCCGGTGATATTATAGAGGTGCGGGCAGGAGAGAAAATACCCGTCGACGGTGAAGTCGTTTCCTGTCCGGGCGGCATGCCGCAGGGTGGGGCGCAGATGTCGACGGCCGGCGTTTTTGTGGATGAGAGTATGATAAGTGGTGAGTCGGCGGGAGTGTACAAAACTCAGGGCGACAAGGTGCTTGCCGGCACGATAGTGAAAAAAGGAACGTTGCGCTTTAAGGCCGAGAAAGTGGGGAAAGACACCGTGCTGGCAAATATCATCAAGATGGTGCGTCAGGCGCAAGGCTCCAAGGCTCCTGTGCAGCGCGTGGTGGATAGAATAGCACTCGTGTTTGTTCCCGTGGTTGTGTCGGTGTCGGTACTTACTTTCGTGCTGTGGCTTGTCTTTGGCGGCATGACGGCATTGCCGCAAGCCGTGTTGTCGGCAGTATCGGTTCTTGTTATCGCGTGCCCTTGTGCCATGGGGCTCGCCACGCCGACAGCCCTTATGGTTGGTATAGGCAAGGCGGCGGAACGCAATATATTGATAAAGGACGCCACCGCACTTGAAAATCTGCGTGCGGTGGATGTGCTTGTGACAGACAAGACAGGCACCATAACAATGCCGGCAGACGGCGGGAACGGCGGGGAACGGCTGAAACCGCACGCCCGCGAGGCAATGGAGATGCTGAAAAGCAAGGGTATCGACATTTACATGATGAGCGGAGACAGCGATGAGACCGTGAAAAAGGTGGCCGACGCAGCCGGAATTACAGACTGGCATAGCCGCGTGATGCCTCAGGATAAGGAAGATTTGGTGAGGAAATTGCAAGCCGAGGGGCACAAGGTAGCCATGATCGGCGACGGAATAAACGACAGTCAGGCACTTGCGGCGGCCGATGTGAGCATCGCAATGGGGCAGGGCACGGATGTGGCGATGGATGTGGCGCAGGTTACTCTTATGGGTACCGATCTCAGACGGATACCCGAGGCGATTGATTTGTCAAGGCGCACGGTGTCGATGATCAGGCAAAACCTGTTCTGGGCGTTTGTATATAATGTTGTGTGCATACCGCTTGCGGCCGGTGCGTTACGGTGGATAACCGACTTTCAGATAACGCCGATGTGGGCAAGTGCTCTCATGGCGATGAGCAGTATAAGCGTCGTTCTCAACAGTTTAAGACTATTAAAGGCCGTTTAAAGGTAAAAAGGTAAAAAGGTAAAAAAGCCATGCGGCAGGGAGCTTAAAGGTAAAAATAAAAAGGTAAAAAGGCTCGCCGCATGGCTCTTTTACCTTTTTACCTTTTTACCTTTTTACCTTTAAACGGCCTTTAAAAATCTTCTTGGAACAGAGGGTCTTCCGGCATTACCATTATCGGCTTCTGCTCGTTCATCTTCAAAATGTTTTCGGGCACATACTTCTTGTCTATCACAAGGCGGAACATGTATTCGTCAATCCAGCGGTCTGACATTATCATGCAGCCCCCTTGTCCCCAGTCTGCACCCCAACTGTTTTCCACTTTCCATTTCTTTGCGTTGCCGTTTTCGTCGAGGTCAACGGCCGTGAGAGTCATGGCGTGGGTAGAGCCGCTGTCGAAAGTGCTGATGCGTTGTGCCTTGTCCATGCCGAAAGTAACGCCGAACAATGAGCCGTAGTCGAAGTTTTCCGTGTCACCATATCCGCGTTTGCGGTCGAGCATCTTCCCGACGTCATACGAACTGTACATCTTGCGACCGTCTTTCAGCGAGGCAATGGCCATTTTCTTGATGTCGTCCATAGGCAGGTTGATGTATTTCCAGTTGTGGCCGTCGTATGTGTGGCGGTCGTATTCCACCTCGTAAGTCTTGTAGTACGGGCGGCGCGGGTCGTTCATTGCCATTATGAAAGAGCCGTTAATCTGTTCGCCCACCACCTCGCGGTAGAATTCTTGCGGAGTGTATGTCTTAGCTTCGCCCACGGTGCGCCCCTTGTTGTCTCGGAAAGCGTATGTAAATGTTGTGGGCGGTTCGCCTATTGTCATTGCGAGCATGCGATAAACGGTACCGAGCATTTTTGTTTTCGCAGCCTTGATATCGGCTGTTTTCTTGCCGTCGGCCACCATTTGGCGCAGTTGCAGACCGTATTCGCGCAGCTTGGACGATATGAGGCGTGCCATGCGTGAGGTGTTGTCGCTCGAATAAGTCTCCGGCATCACCGACTTGGGCACAAGTCCGTACTTATCCGCAAGGTCGGCAACACCGCAGAATGTGCCGCCGTCGTTGATGGGATTTTTGAAGAAAAACTGCACACGAGTGTCGTCGATAGGCTTTTTACCTGTATCTATCACACCTTGAAGAAAAAGGTTCGCTTTCTCAAACTGATCCCAGAAGAACAGGTAGCTGTGCGATAAATCGACGGTAAGCGAGTCGGTTCGCTTTGCGAAATTGGCCCTTAGCACGTTAAATCCGCTGAACATCCAGCAGCGTCCCGAGCTTTGTTGGTCTGTGATAGACTGTTTTTTCGTCTCCACGCTGAAATAAGTGTCGAGCTCGCCTGCGTTGGCATGGTTCTTGGCAAGGTTGTCGATGGCGTTTGATGCGATGGCGTTTGCTATCGCTTTGTCTGCTGTCGTCATTTTCTGCGCCTTGCGAATGTCGTTTATCATCTGTTGGGATATTCCGCCGTCTTTGGTCTGTGCCATGACAGCCGGCGATGAAACAACGGTCATGCACAGCACGGCCGAACTGAAAATCACTGCAATCTTTTTGTTCGTCATATTGTTTTATTTTATTGTTTGTTTGTTATAAATACATTCTTAATAGCTTTTCGGGCATCGTCGCGATTGCCGGTATGCGTTTGCCGCTTGATAATAGAATAACCATACATTATTATATAATATATAAGCTCCTGTATATTAATCTCATACAAAAATACAAAATACAAACGATAATTAGGTATTTTATTCTTTTTTTCTGTTTTTTTTGTCTTAAATCAACATATAACCATTACATTGTTAACTTTTTTATTGTTTTTTTTGGTCGTGTTAAATAAAACGAATATCTTTGCAGCAGATAATAACTCAATTATTAATCAAAAAGGAAAAAATTATGAAAAAGTTATTTTTGATGGCAGCATTCGTTGTTGCTTCTGTTGCAGCAAGTGCACAGGTTTATGTTGGTGGATCACTTGGTTTCGAGTCATCTAAGGAATACAAGGATGCAGAGACACTGACATCGTTCTCTATCATCCCCGAAGTAGGCTACAATTTGAGCGACAATCTGGCCGTAGGTATCCAGCTCGGATATGCTTCTCAGGACATTATGTTGGCAGGTGAAGATGAAGATGTAAAGGGTACAGCAAGTGCTTTCTCTATCGCTCCTTACGCACGTTACACATTCGCAAAGAGCGGTGCTGCTTCATTCTTCGTTGATGGCGGTATCATCTTTACTTCTTACGGAAGCGACGCTGATGGTTCAAACTTCGGTGTAGGTCTTCGCCCCGGTATTAAATTTGCCGTATCTGATAAGGTTGACGTAGTTGCAAAGACCGGTTTCCTCGGATATTCAAAGGATAACGACGACCTCGGTGGTGGCTCTAAGTTCGGTCTCAGCATCGATAACACAGACCTTTCACTCGGTGTATTCTTCAACTTCTAATTGAAAGCATTGAAGTTTTAACCAGAATAAAAACAAAAAAGAGTCGGACAAGAAGTCCGGCTCTTTCTTTTTTATATATCGGTTAGTCTTTTTATTTGCAGCATCTGCAACAGATAAACCGTCGTTCTATCGTTTCCCAGTTCACGATTTGCCACATCTTGTCGAGATAATCGGCGCGCTTGTTTTGGAAATCCAGATAGTAAGCATGCTCCCAAACGTCGAATGTAAGCAGCGGACGAAGTCCTTGCCGGATGGGATTTCCGGCGTTTGGTTCCTGTGTTATCACGAGCTTTTTGTCTTTGTCGGCCGACAGCCATACCCATCCCGAGCCGAAAAGCGTGGCACCTTTCTTTGCAAATTCCTCCTTAAAGGCTTCGAACGAGCCGAATTGGTTGTCTATTGCCTCGGCCAATTTGCCTTTGGGCACGTTGTTTTCTTTCGGCGGACATAATTGAGTGAAATACAAGTTGTGGTTTAACACCTGTCCGGCATTGTTGAACACGCCTCCGTCGCTTGTCTTCACAATCTCTTCAAGAGTCATGTTCTCATACTTGCTGCCCGGCAAAGCGGCGTTGAGGTTGTTGATATACGTTTGCAAATGTTTGCCATGGTGAAAGCCGATGGTGGCCGAACTGATTACCGGTTCAAGGCAGCCTGTGTCGTATGGTAACTTGATTAACTCAAATTTTCCGTTTACTTGTTTTGTTTCCATAATGAATAATGTATTAAGTTAGACAATAAATTTTGTTCCCTGAAACAATCTTTTGTTTTTGCAAATATAGCGATGAAAAGCGTTGTGCCGATGATTTTTGTTGTTAATTAAGGCCAATTAGTTTTTAATTTGTCTTATTGTTATGTTTTTTTGGCTTTCTTTTTCTAAATGGGTTCTGTGTTGTATGATTATTGTCAGTTGTCGGCATATATCATACCGTCAATTCTTGATATCTTTTCTTCGCTGATGAGATATGCCAATGCGGCGTCGATTTGTTCGTAAGGGCGTTTGATTGCGTTCAGTTCTGTGATGTAATGACGCTTGTTGTCGTTTAGCATGGCCATTATCTCGGCCTGTGTTTCCGCTATTGCGTCACTGTTTGTCAGTGTCTTGTTTCGTTCCATGCACACGTCGCACACGCCGCAGTCGTGGTTGGTTTTTTCTCCGAAGTATCCGAGTAGCATCCTGCTGCGGCAAGTATCGTCTACCGATACATATTCCATTATCGCATTGATGCGCTGTATGAATTGTCTTTTACGGTCTTCATACACATCCTTACCGAGTATGATATGTTCGCTGTCTTCACGTCTTTGAGTGTAGCGGATGTGCGGTATCTTCTTTCTTGGGATGAATTTGATGATATGTTTGGCGTCAAGCAGTTTCAATGTGAGATATACCTCGTGCGGTTTCATTTCGGTCTGCGTGGCAAGCAGACTCTCGTCGATGAAATTATAGTCGCTGAACAGGCCGCCATAGTTGCGCAGCAATGCCACGATAATCTTGTCTTCATTTACCGAATTGTTTTTCAGTCGGTACAGATTATCCCGCGAAACGGTGAACATCACTCTCGCGTTGCTGTCCTGTTCCTCGGTATATTCGATATAACCGGCGCGGTTGAGGATTTTCAATGCGGCGTCGGCCGGCACGGGAAAGTGTTTGAAGTTGCGGCAAAACTTGTCTATATTAAACTCGAAAGTCATGCCGTATCCCGCGCCTACGGCCACCTGATAGAAGTAGGCGAGGTGTTCATAAACCTGTTTGATGTATTCTTTTTCGGGGAATGTCTCGCTTATTCGCTTTGTCAGTTTGACCCTGTCGCCGTCGTTATAAAGCATTACGGCGTATGCTTTGTTGCCATCCCGACCGGCACGACCGGCTTCTTGGAAGTAAGCCTCTATGCTGTTGGGACAGTCTATGTGTGCCACTATCCTCACGTCCGGCTTGTCTATTCCCATGCCGAAAGCGTTTGTGGCCACCATTACCCGCACTTTATCTTCCTGCCAGTCTTTTTGTCGCTTGTCTTTCTCGGCGTTTTCGAGTCCGGCATGGTAGAAAGTGGCAGTTATTCCGTTTCCGTTCAGTATGTCTGACACCTCTTTTGCCCGTCTTCTGCTGCGTACATAGACGATTGCGCAACCGTCGACACATTCCAATATGTGTATCAGTTCGCCCTGTTTGTCCATCGTTCGGCGCACAATATACGCAAGGTTTTTGCGCTCGAAACTCATTTTGAACACCCGCTTCTCTTTAAATCCGAGTTTGTCTTGTATGTCATCTACCACTTCCGGCGTTGCCGTAGCCGTCAGGGCGAGCACGGGAACATCGGGATGAAGCCTGCGGATATCGGATATTTTCAAGTAAGATGGTCTGAAATCATAGCCCCATTGGCTTATGCAGTGGGCCTCGTCGATGGCGAAGAAGCTTACTTTGATGTGCCGGAGTTTGGTCTGGAACAATTGTGAAGATAGTCGTTCGGGAGATATATAAAGGATGCGCACCGCGCCGAACACGCAGTTTTCCAATATGGTGAGAATTTCGTCGTGTGACAATCCGGAGTATATCGCGGCCGAGCGGATGCCCCGCCGTTTGAGGTTCGCCACCTGATCTTTCATCAATGCTATCAGGGGCGTGACCACAATGCACACACCATCGCCGGCAAGTGCCGGCACTTGAAACGTGACAGACTTGCCGCCGCCGGTTGGCATGAGTCCGAGCGTGTCTTTGCCCGAGCCTATGCTTTCGATGATATCCCGCTGTATGCCTCTGAAATCATCGTATCCCCAGTATCGGCGCAGCACTTCTTTGTATCTGTCCATCCTTGTCTTGCAGATTGTAATATAGTGAAAAGAGCAGTCATTGCTGCTCTTCCGATGGCTTGATATCTTCTATTTGCAGTTGTATCTCGTTGTGTTTATACGCGTTTTCTTCTATTGTGTATACAATATCGAACGAGCGTTTGCTTTTGATATACCGTGCGGCGGCACTTTGTCCGAATGCTATTCCGTTCATGACATTGCTCGAACGGCTGTCGACAAGTTCCAGCTTGATGTGTTCCTGATGCTTTCCCACGACCTTGCTTGTGCCGTAGTCGTAGACGTTTCTGGTGCAAAACAGCGGCTTGGGGTTGCAAGGTCCGTGCGGAGCGAACTTCTTTAAGTCGGCATACATCTTCTTGGTGATGTCCTTGAAGTCGATAACCGCCTCGATGTCGAGTATGGCCTGTGTCTGTTCAGGTACGATATGTTTGTGTACATACTCCTGAAATCTGCGCCGAAACTCGGGAATGTTCTCCTCTTTCATAGACAGACCGGCTGCGTAAGTGTGGCCTCCGAAGTTCACGAGCAGGTCGCGGCAGCTCTTGATTGCGTCGTAGATGTCAAATCCGGCAACGCTCCTTGCCGAGCCGGTAGCTATTCCGTCGCTCATGGTAAGCACCACAGTTGGTCGGAAGTAAATCTCGGTGAGTCTTGATGCCACGATGCCTATCACGCCTTTTTTCCAGTTGGCGTCGTATAGTACTATTGACGACAGATGCTTTTGGCTTTCCAATTTCTCCACGATGGAGTTGGCCTCTTCTGTCATTTGCTTGTCAATGTCTTTGCGTTGCTCGTTGTATTCGTTGATCATACCGGCCTCTGTCATTGCCCGCATGAAGTCTTTTTCCACGAGCAATTCCACTGTTTCCTTTCCGTTTTGCATACGTCCGGATGCGTTTATTCTCGGACCGATTTTGAAAACGATGTCGCTCATGTTCAGTTCCTTGTTCGACAGTCCGCAAATCTCGATGATAGCTTTCAGACCGGTAGACGGGTTTTGGTTCAGTTGTTTCAGCCCGTGGAACGCGAGAATACGGTTTTCTCCCGTCACCGGCACGATATCCGACGCGATGCTCACGGCGCACAGGTCGAGCAGCGGTATCAGTCGTGCGAACGGTATGCCGTTGTTTTTGGCGAAAGCCTGCATCAGTTTGAAGCCGACACCGCACCCCGACAGGTGATGAAACGGGTATGTGGAGTCCGGCCGCTTGGGGTTCAGTATGGCTTCGGCGGGCGGCATCACCTCGTCGGGCACGTGATGGTCGCATATTATGAAGTCTATGCCGATGCTTTTTGCATACGCTATCTCCTCGACGGCCTTTATTCCGCAGTCGAGAACGATGATAAGTTTCACTCCTGTTTCCTTTGCATAGTTTATTCCTTTGTAGCTCACGCCATATCCTTCGTCGTATCTGTCGGGGATATAGTATTCCATATTGGAATAGAACTGTTGCAAAAACCTGTATACCAGAGCCACTGCCGTGCATCCGTCCACATCATAGTCTCCGTAGACCATGATGCGTTCCTTGCGCCCCATGGCGTCGTTCAGTCTGTCAACGGCCACATCCATGTCGTTCATCAGAAACGGGTCGATAAGCTCGTTGAGCATAGGGCGGAAGAAACGTTTTGCCGCCGATTCGGTTTTAATGCCTCGTCGGATGAGCAGATTGGCAAGAGTGGGGCTCATGCCTATTTTGTCTCCAAGCTCTTTAGCCGCCTTTTGTGTCTCCGGTGTTGTTGGTTCGTAATTCCATTTGAAGTACATTATATATTTGTTTTTTATTTTTTTCAGTAGCGAGGATTGCCTTTAAAGGCATATAATGGGGTGTAAAGTTAATAATAAAAAATAAGAAAAGGAAATATTGACAGTTAAGTTTTTGAGTTTTTAAGTTTTGTAATTAAAAGAGTGTTGAATGCCGGTTAAGTTGTTAATG
This sequence comes from Prevotella sp., assembly GCA_017623155.1. GTDB lineage: Bacteria > Bacteroidota > Bacteroidia > Bacteroidales > Bacteroidaceae > Prevotella. The sequence continues at coordinate 127,162 of JAGAPR010000001.1, forward strand.
AGATGAATATTAAAAGCGAATGCCGGCCCGTTCGTGTCGGGCCGGCATTCGCTTATATGTTTTTTGTCTGTCGTTATCCTATCGTATATGCGATAATCACGGCTATGAACATTATAACGGAGATAGCGATGAGGATGTTGAACAACAGTTTCTTAATCTTTTTCTTTCTCACTAACGAATTCAGACTTCGTCTTTTCCATTCGCTTATGTCGTTTTTGTCTCTCTTATGTCTGTGGTGCGAGTGACTGTGATGACTCGACGAATGCTCATATTGGTGTGTTGTATGTTCTGACATTTTGTAAAACGGTGTTTATTTTATATGATAAAAAAACTCCAAACGTCATTGTTCCCGTTTGCTTATCAGATACCGAGCTTTTTGCGGATGTCTTTCGGAATGGCGTTTTTGTTTACCATATAGTCCATCGTGTTTGCGGCGATGAAAGTTTTTGTCATATACCAAATGCCTTTATAGTCGCCCCATTCGCCCCATGAGTTCTTTACCATATAGTATTCCTTGCCGTTCTGGTCTTTGGCAATGCCGTAGATAAGCATGCCGTGGTCGTCGGTAAGTTCCCAGTTGTCGAAACGCTCCTGACGCATTTCCTGTGTCGGGACAATTTCCGGTGCCGTGCAACCGAGCGAGTCGTAGAGTTCGGCTTTCTTTGTCTTTTCGAGTCTCAGCCATCTTGCGGCATCACTACCCGACAGACCTTGTATTTTCTTTGTGTCGTAGGCGTATGCCAGTCCCTTGCGTGTGAATCCCTCTTCGCTCACGTCGCCGCCCCATGCGATGCAGTAGCCCTCGTTGATGGCGTTGTCGATGATGCGCATCATCTCTTCCATCGGCACGTTGTATGACAGCGGATTGCGCCAGTTGTCTTGCACTTCAACGGCAAAGCGGGTATAGAACGGGTGGTGTGTGTAGGATGTTATTGTCACATAGTCGTCGAAGTTGAGCCCGAGACTTGCAGCAAAAGATTTCGGAGTGTACTCTTTGCCCTCGTATTTAAACTTCTCCGGGCATTTGCCGAGATAGGCGTCGAGTATTCCTTGCAGTCCCACTTTCCACTGAGAACTGATTTTCTTCTCCGAACTTTTGGCGATGGCTGCCACATACGGCTCCATGAGCGCGAAGAATTCGTTGAAGTTATTGAGCGAGTCGCCGTACAGCGTGCCGGGCAACGGCATTGCGTCTTCCGGACAGATGCCGTAGTGTTGCAGACAGAAAAGCGGGTCGTAGCATGAGCCGCCCTGTGAGAACTGGCAGTCGCCATGCAGTCTTACCACCTGTATCGCGCGGTCCATGTAGGTCTTGTTTGCCACGAAAGCCTCGCAGAGGTCGTATGTCTTGCCTGTCTTTTTCAGTATTTCGCTCTCGAAATACGACAGCGTGGAGTAAGCCCAGCAGGTGCCGCTGCGGTTTTGGTCCTTGATACTTGTGATTTTGTTTTCCTTGATAGTGGTGAACACAGGCTTGTTCTTGTTCACCGAGTCCTTTTTCCCTTCTTGTGCATTTGCTCCCGTAAAGGTCAGTAGAGCCAATGCAAAAACTAAAAATTTCCTCATTGTTGATTTACTTTTATTATTTGTTTGTATTATCGTTCATGAATTTTTCCACGTCCTCGGGGTGGTAGGGTATGCGTTTGCTGCCGAGGAACCGGCATCCGTCGCGGGTTATCAGTATGTCGTCTTCGATACGTATTCCTCCGAAGTCCTTGTATGTCTCGAGCATGTCGAAGTTAAGCCATTCCTTGCAGTGGCCTTTGGCGCGCCACTCGTCGATGAGTGCGGGTATGAAATAAATTCCCGGCTCGTCGGTCATCACGAAGCCCTCTTCGAGGCGTCGGCCCATGCGCAGGCAGTTTGTGCCGAACTGTGTCGACGGTCTTGTCTCCTCATCGAAGCCCACGTATTGCTGTCCCAGCCCTTCCATGTCGTGCACGTCCATGCCCATCATGTGGCCGAGACCGTGTGGCAGGAACATGGCGTGCGCTCCGGCGCGCACGGCCTCTTCGGTGTCTCCTTTCATGAGTCCGAGTTCTTTGAGCCTGTCTGTCATCAGCCGGCATACGTTCATGTGCACATCATACCACCGCACGCCGGGCTTGGCCACTTCGAGCGTGTAGTCGTGACATTCTTCAACGATGCGGTATATGTCGAGTTGGCGCTCGGTGAAGCGTCCCGATACGGGGAAAGTGCGTGTATGGTCCGAGCAGTAGTCATCGAGTTCGCACCCGGCGTCGCACAGCACCAGTCTTCTGGCTTCGAGAACATTTTCCGACGGGCATCCGTGCATTATCTCGCCGTGCTGCGTGAATATTGTCGCGAAACTGACTTTCGACGACAGCGAACCGGCAATGCCGTCTACCTGTCCGCCGACAAATCGTTCCGTAACTCCCGGACGTACCGTCTTCATGGCCGTGGTGTGCATCTCGTATCCTATGTCGCATGCCCGCTCGATGGCTTCAATTTCCTGCGGCTCTTTCACGGCGCGCATCTTTATTACGGCCATTATCAAGTCGAGTGATGCGGCCTCTCTCTGTTTTGCGGGGTGTATGCCTGTAAGATCCATTATCCTTATCATGGTGTCGTGCCTGTATGGCGGCAGGAAATGCACTTTTCTGCCCGCTTTACGAGCCTCGGCGCATATCGTGTCGAGTGCTTTTGCCGGAGCTGTAAGCCCCACACCTGCCTGTCCGGCCATGTCGCTCACGCTGTCTACCGAGCCGAACCATACTATGTCTTCTATGTCAATATCGTCACCGACAAGCGTCTCAGTGTCGTTGTCAATGTCGATAACGCCGGTGAGTCCGTCGCGATGCAGCCCGAAATAATATACGAACGTGGAGTCTTGACGGAACGGATAGTATGCGTTGGCCGGATAGTTGGCCGGCGCGTCGTTGTTGCCGAACAGTATGATGATGCCGCTTTTGACGAGCTTTTTAAGTTCCGTGCGGCGGCGGATATATGTTTCTTTATCAAACATGATTTTTTTATATAGTTTGTTCTGTTCTGCAAAGGTATACATTTTTTGTCGAAAAGTTGTATAAATGAATGTATTATTTAACCCGAGCCGGTGCCCACTTTTCATTTATTGACACGCTTTGACACCCGTTATTTCGCAAAAAACGTATGTCATCTGCCATCTGTCATCTACTATCTCATATTTAACATTTTCACCGCTATTGTTTAAATAAGCATAAATAAAGTGTCAATATTTATTATGTTAACGTCGCTGAGAATCGATTCTTTTCCAAGAAAAAATTTTTTTGGCGCAAATACGCGAATTATGAGACACTTCGTGTAAATAACTGTATATCAAAAGAATACAGAGGTTTAAGCCGTTTTTGAATGCCTCAAAATCCGTCTTGTTTTCCAATTAGGCCGTAATTGCATTCCAATTACGGCCTAATTGGACGCTCGTTAGGCCGTAAATGCAATGCAATTACGGCCTTATTGCAAGGCAAAAATGTACGAAAAGGAGAAAATGTCGACATATAATTGTTTATGAATATTAAATAATCGACTTTTAAGTTAAATATTTTAAGTTAATAAAACCTACTTTGAGTGTTTTGTTTTGTTGCGACTTTTTACTGTCGCTTCACATATTTTAAGTTAAATGCGAAGCTGAAATCTTAAAAGCAAATTCTCGTGCAGCGTGCCCAAATGCAGATATCCACTTTTGTAATGATATTATAAATCAAAACAATTTCCATAGATTTTCTACTGAGCCGAAAAAAATAAATGGAGGTGACAATATGACAACGATGCAACTGAATGCCGAGATTTACCGCAGTCTGGGGTGATAGCCATTATGACGACCATTGACAGCAATAAATCGATTTTTCTTTTTGATAATAAGTCCGTCTTTATGCATGCGCCATCAATGACGGGTTATTTGTAGTGTTTTGGTAAGAAAAAACGAATATTCTTGCCGTTACACGGCTTTGTCCGTTGTTTTTTTTGCACACAGTAGTAATGATGTGCGCAATTTGGGCTGCAAACGTTTTAAAATAGTTTAAAACACAGATAACTTATTCGTTTTTTCTGATAATATAGCGTACTTTTGCAGGATAAAGTAATAATAACGACACATTAATATATATGTTTGAAAATTTAAGCGACAGACTTGAACGCTCGTTCAAAATCCTCAAAGGCGAGGGCAAAATCACTGAAATCAATGTTGCGGAAACGCTCAAAGACGTGCGAAGGGCATTGCTCGATGCCGACGTAAACTATAAGGTTGCGAAGACTTTTACCGACACGGTGAAGAAGAAAGCTCTGGGTATGAACGTGCTCACGGCCGTGAAACCGAGCCAATTGATGGTGAAAATTGTGCACGACGAGCTTACGGAACTTATGGGCGGAACGGCGGCAGAGCTGAAACTCGAAGGCCGTCCGGCGATAATCCTCATGTCGGGACTTCAAGGCTCGGGTAAGACAACGTTCAGCGGCAAACTCGCCAACATGTTAAAGACCAAAAACCGCAAGAACCCTTTGCTCGTGGCTTGCGACGTCTATCGTCCTGCTGCCATCGAACAGCTTAAAGTCGTTGGTCAGACAGTGGGTGTGCCGGTATATACCGAGCCGGAAAACAAGAATGTGGTAGAGATTGCCGCCAACGCCATCAAAGAGGCAAAAGCAAAAGGCAACGATGTGGTAATCATCGATACCGCCGGCCGACTGGCTGTCGACGAGGAGATGATGAACGAGATAGAGACGCTGAAAAATGCCGTCAACCCCGACGAGACACTGTTTGTCGTAGACTCGATGACAGGTCAGGACGCGGTGAACACGGCCAAGGAGTTTAACGACCGTCTCGACTTCGACGGCGTGGTGCTCACCAAGCTCGACGGCGATACACGCGGCGGTGCGGCTCTCTCGATACGCACGGTGGTGACAAAGCCTATCAAGTTTGTCGGTACGGGCGAGAAAATGGAAGCTCTTGATGTGTTCCATCCCGAACGAATGGCCGACCGTATTCTCGGAATGGGCGATATTGTGAGTCTCGTTGAGCGTGCTCAGGAGCAGTTTGACGAGAAGCAGGCCAAGGAGTTGGAGAAGAAAATACGCAAGAACCAGTTTGACTTCAACGACTTCATGAACCAAATCCAGCAGATAAAGAAGATGGGTAACATCAAGGATCTTGCGGCCATGATACCGGGAGTGGGCAAGGCAATAAAGGATGTTGACATAGATGACGACGCGTTCAAAGGAATTGAAGCCATTATCAACAGTATGACTCCGAAAGAGCGTTCCAATCCCGATATAATCAATCAAAGCCGCCGCATGCGTATAGCGAAAGGCTCGGGCACAAACATTCAGGAAGTAAACCGCCTGCTGAAGCAGTTTGACCAGACCCGCAAGATGATGAAAATGGTGGCCGGCACATCCAACAGCAAGATGATGCAGATGGCAAATGCCATGCGGAAAATGAAAGGAATGCCCGGCATGCCTAAAATGTAACATCTCCCATTTTACATCTGACATCTGACATCTGACATCTGACATCTAACATCTAACATCTAACATCGAAAAAGGACTATGCAACTTATAGACGGAAAGGCAACCGCAGCCAAGATAAAAGAAGAGATAGCGGAAGAAGTGAAAACAATCGTTGACGCAGGAGGCAAGCGCCCGCATCTCGCTGCCGTTCTCGTGGGACATGACGGCGGCTCGGAGACATACGTAAAGAACAAGGTATTGGCCTGCGAAGCCTGCGGGTTTAAGTCAACGCTTATACGATTTGAAGACAATATCACCGAGGCGGAACTGTTGGAATGTGTGAATAAGCTGAACAACGATGACGATGTGGACGGCTTTATCGTGCAGTTGCCGTTGCCGAAGCATATCAACGAGCAGAAGATAATAGAGGCGATAGACTACCGTAAGGATGTGGACGGATTTCATCCGATAAACGTCGGGCGCATGGCTATCGGCCTGCCGTGCTTCATCTCGGCCACTCCGCTCGGCATAATAACCCTGTTGAAGCGCTACGGAATAGAGACAAGCGGCAAGAAGTGCGTGGTGCTCGGCCGCTCAAACATTGTCGGCAAGCCGATGGCTCAGCTGATGATGCAGAAGCAATATGGCGACGCCACAGTGACAGTGTGCCACAGCCGCTCGCAAAATATTAAAGAAGAATGCCGTCAGGCCGATATCATCATCGCCGCAATCGGTCGTCCCGACTTTGTTACGGCCGACATGGTAAAGGAAGGAGCGGTGATTGTCGACGTGGGAACGACACGTGTTCCCGACGCATCGCGCAAGAGCGGATTTCGTCTTAACGGCGATGTGAAGTTCGACGAGGTAGCCCCCCGATGCTCGTTCATCACTCCCGTGCCCGGCGGTGTTGGCCCGATGACAATCTGCTCGCTGATGAAGAACACATTGGCGGCAGGCAAGAAAGAGTACTATAAGTAAATGAAGAGTGAAGACTATTACGAGACAGGCAACCGTTTTCGCCGCGAAGGAAACTGGCAAGAGGCCATAAACAATTACACCATTGCCATCTCTCTCGACCCCGACAGCCCTGCTGTCGAGGCGAAACGTATGCTCGAAGATATATTGAACTATTATAATAAGGACATGTATAATCCTTGATTCATCGTAGGGCGGATTATTATAATATCGTGATGGATATTCCTGTAATGATAAAAAGACAAGTTTATGAGTAAGATTATTGGCGCAGTCGTGGTTGATACCGGGCATTGCAAAGGCTGTTCACTATGTGTGGAGGCCTGCCCGAAAGATGTTATAGCCATGGCAAGCAAGGTAAATGTCAACGGTTATCCGTATGTTGAGGTTGTCAACGGAACCGAATGTATTGGTTGTGCGGCCTGTGGGATAGTGTGTCCCGACGGATGTATAACCGTTTACAGGAAAAAGACGGAGGAGGAATAAGACTATGGCAGAACAGGAAGTGACACTGATGAAAGGCAACGAGGCTATCGCCCGTGCCGCAATCCGTTGCGGAGTAGACGGTTATTTCGGCTATCCGATAACGCCGCAGAGTGAGATTATAGAGACGTTCGCGCTCGACAAACCATGGGAAACGACCGGAATGGTAGTGGTGCAGGCCGAAAGTGAGGTGGCATCCATAAACATGGTATATGGTGCTGCCGGTGCCGGTAAGCGTGCGTTCACGTCATCTTCGAGTCCGGGCGTGGCTCTGATGCAGGAAGGCATAGCTTATATGGCTGGTGCTGAGATACCCGGCGTGGTGGTCAACGTGCAGCGTGGAGGTCCCGGATTGGGAACAATACAACCCTCGCAGAGCGATTATTTTCAGGCCACCCGCGGCGGAGGTAACGGTGACTACAATGTTATCGTGCTCGCTCCGGCTTCGGTTCAGGAGATGGCCGACTTCGTAGAGCTTGCTTTCGACCTCGCTTTCAAATACCGTAATCCGGCAATGATACTCAGCGACGGAGTGATAGGGCAGATGATGGAGAAAGTCGTTCTGCCGCCATACAAGCCACGCCGCACGGAGGAGGAGATACGCAGGGAATGTCCTTGGGCGACAATGGGACGACCGAAAGACCGCAAGCCCAATATCATGACTTCGCTCGAATTGCGCCCCGAAGCCATGGAAGAGCATAATATACATCTGCAAAAGAAGTATGCGGAGATATGTGAAAAGGAAGTTCGTTACGAAACGATTTTCTGCGACGATGCCGATTATGTGATAGTTGCGTTCGGAAGTGCGGCGCGACTTGCCCAGAAAGCCATTGCCATGGCCCGCGAGGAAGGGTTGAAAGTAGGGCTTTTCAGGCCGATAACACTGTGGCCTTTCCCCGAAAAGGAGATTGCGCGGCTGGCAGCGGGTAAGAAAGGATTGCTCGTAGCCGAGATAAACGCCGGCCAGATGGTGCAGGATGTGCGTTTGGCCGTTAACGGAACGGTGCCGGTAGAGCACTATGGCCGTCTCGGCGGAATTGTTCCCGAGCCTCAGGAAATATTGGATGCGTTGAAGACAAAACTAAAATGACAGAGCGATGAACGACGAAAAGAACAACAATATAATATCTCCCGAAAACCTTGTATACAAGAAACCGGAGCTTATGAACGACACACCTATGCACTATTGCCCGGGATGCAGTCACGGGGTTGTGCATAAACTGGTGGCCGAGGTGATAGAAGAAATGGGCATGGAAGACAAGACGGTAGGAGTGAGTCCGGTGGGATGCGCCGTGTTTGCCTATCGGTATCTCGACATCGACTGGCAGGAAGCAGCTCACGGTCGCGCTCCGGCCGTGGCCACGGGGATAAAGCGTTTGTGGCCCGACCGCCTCGTATTCACATATCAGGGCGACGGCGACTTGGCGTGCATCGGCACTTGCGAGACCATACATGCGCTCAACAGGGGAGAGAATATAGTGATAATCTTCATAAACAATGCCATATATGGTATGACGGGAGGGCAGATGGCTCCCACTACTTTGATGGGACAGAAGACTTCCACATGCCCGTATGGGCGCACGGCCGAGCTGCACGGATATCCGCTTCGCATCACCGAGATGGCGGCACAACTTGAAGGTACGTGTTATGTTACGCGCCAAAGCGTGGACACTGTAGCTGCCATACGCAGTGCCAAGCGTGCCATCCGTAAGGCGTTCGACGCCTCGATGGCCGGCAAGGGCAGCTGTCTTGTTGAGATTGTGTCTACATGCAACAGCGGCTGGAAACTGTCGCCGGTGCAGGCTAACGAATGGATGCGCGAGAATATGTTTGAATACTACAAGAAAGGAGATTTGAAAGACACTATCGGATAAGTTTTGCCGATGGCATGTCTTGTGGAAAAACTCTCCTTGAAACATAAATAAGGAAGCATGGAAAAAGAGATTATAATAGCCGGTTTCGGTGGTCAGGGCGTGCTCTCGATGGGCAAGATACTGGCCTACTCGGGACTTATGGAAGATAAAGAAGTGACATGGATGCCGGCTTACGGCCCCGAACAGCGCGGTGGAACAGCGAATGTCACGGTGATTGTGAGCGACGAACGGATATCATCGCCCATTCTCAGTACATACGACATTGCGATAGTGCTCAACCAGCCGTCGCTCGACAAGTTTGAAAGCAAGGTGAAGCCGGGCGGCGTTCTCATCTACGACGGCTACGGAATTATAAATCCTCCGACTCGAAAGGACATAACCGTGTATCGTATCGATGCCATGGACAAGGCGGCAGAGATGAAAAACGGCAAGATATTCAATATGATCGTGCTTGGCGGACTGCTTGAAGTATGTCCAGTGGTGAGCCATGCCGGCATAGAGAAAGCACTGTATAAGACATTGCCCGAGCGTCATCACGCGCTCATTCCGCTTAACATGCAGGCACTGAAAGCCGGTGCGGAGATAATCGTCAAGTGCTGATTGCAGGTGCAAACAAACTTGCGGATGCTGTGATTTCCTGTTGCCGGAAAGGCGAACGGCGGGAAACGGCATCCGCAAGTTTGTTTTTATTTCACACTGTTTGGTTTAAACCGTGTATCTTTTTACTTTCAAACACTGATTTTCATAATGCCGCCGTATGGCACAAGATGCTTGAAACACTCGCTTTCGGGATATAAACCGCCGTATATCCCGGCGCACATCAGCACTCCGCCATGAGCGAACACGGCAATGCGCCCGTAGGCTTTTGTTCGCATTTCGTCGATGAAAGATGCCACACGGGCATATAATAAAGGAAAACTCTCGCCGTTTTTTGTAGATTTGTGCATGTAGTCGTCATACCATTCTTGCAGCTCTTTGTCCTTTATGTCGTCGAATTTGCGCATTTCCCAGTCGCCCATGTTCATCTCCTTAATCCTGCCATCGATACGGGGCGACCGGTAACCGCAGTATTCCGCCAGCTTGCGCGCCCTTGTAAGCGGCGAGGAGAACACGGCATCGAAATCGCCGTACTGTTCTAAATTCCGTTTCGTTGCCGCCGCTTCCAGCTCAAACGTGTCTGTGAGCGGCACATCGGTAGCTCCGTAACAAGTGCCTTTCGGCACGTCCACACTCGTGTGTCTTATGAGAATAATATCCATATCGTTCTTGTTCGCTTTAATGTATACAAAGATATACTGATTTTCTGATAAAACGGAAACGGAATGTGATTTTTTTCTTTTTATTACTGTGGTGTCACTTGGCCGAAGTAACATCGTTACAACGGCCAAATCACGATGTTATCCGAGTCAAGTAACGCTGTTACTTCGGCCGGGTAACATTTCAAGTTGTGTTCTTCCGTGTTTACAGCACGGTAATAATTCTTTTAAGGAAAAAGCAGGAAATGTCGAAAATTCTTTGTATATTTGCGAAATATTATCAAAACCTAAAACAAAAGAAGTATAATTATGGTAAACAGATTTATTTTAAACGAGGTTTCATATTTCGGTCCCGGCGCGCGCAAGGAACTTCCGAATGTTGTTAATCGCTTTGGATATAAGAAAGCATTGGTGGTGACAGACAAGGGATTGATGAAATTCGGAGTGGCAAAGATGGTGCTCGATGTGCTTGATGCCGCCGGTATCGCATACGATATATTTGACGAAGTGAAGCCCAATCCGACAGTGACAAACGTGAAAGAGGGCATCAAAGCCTGCAAGGCGGCTGCCGCCGACTTCATTATCGCCATCGGCGGAGGTTCGGCCATGGATACGGCAAAGGGCATCGGTATTGTTTGCAACAACCCGGAATTCTCCGATATCGTTTCGCTTGAAGGCGTTGCCGACACGAAGAAGAAGAGTCTGCCAATCATAGCGTTGCCCACTACTGCCGGAACGGCTGCCGAGACAACGATAAACTATGTTATCATCGATGAGGAGCACCAGAAGAAAATGGTGTGCGTGGATCCCAATGACATTCCCGCCGTTGCAATTGTCGACGCCGAGTTGATGTACTCTCTGCCGAAAGGACTTACGGCTTCCACCGGTATGGACGCCATGACGCACGCCATTGAGGGATATATCACCAAGGCAGCGTGGGAAATGAGCGACATGTTTGAAATCAAGGCCATAGAGATGATACACAAATACCTGCCCATCGCGGTCAACGACCCGGAAAATCCGGAAGGCCGTAACGGTATGGCCGTGGCTCAGTATATCGCCGGAATGGCATTCTCCAACGTAGGCCTCGGTGTCGATCACGGCATGGCTCACCCAATGAGTGCCCTGCACGATATCCCCCATGGTGTGGCTTGCGCCATACTTCTGCCCACGGTGATGCGTTTCAACGCAACGGCGGCGAAGGAGAAATATGTGGAGATAGCAAAGGCTTGCGGAGTATATAAAGATGGTATGACTGTCGATGAGGCCGTAGAGGCCGCTTGCGACGAGATAGCGACCCTCTCGAAGTTGGTAGGTATTCCCGCTCATCTCTCCGAACTCGGCATCACGGAAGAGGATATTCCGGCACTTGCCGAGCAGGCTATCAACGATGTCTGCACTCCGGGCAACCCGCGCGAGGTGACAAAAGAAGATATCATCGCGCTGTATAAGTCTATTCTCTGACAAACGTTTCGCATAGAGCAGAGTACATAAAAACGAGAAAGAGGGAAACCTTACGGGCATAATCGCTTGCCCACGGGTTTTCCTCTTTCTCGTTTTTTATATGTTTCGTGTGTTCCGGACAGGTTAAATCATCCCGGCCACGGCAATATAAATGCTTAGCTCCACAAGGAGGAACAACGCACCGCAGCAGTCGCCGGTGTATCCCCGCAGCTTGTTCCAAATCATGAGATACAGGAAATACATCACAATGCATGGGATGAAAACGAGCAATTGCCAGTCGATGCGGCCATACATTATATATATATATGCTGCAAGAGGCAACAGACCTTGCACGGCGAGAGCTGTTGCCGCCCGCACATTCATTCTCCGATACACTGTCTTTGCTTTCGATTCTTCTTCTGTTCGGGCGTATGGCATCATCATAATTATCTGTCCCGCAATCATTTTGGCATACGGATCGGCTGCGAGGATGGTTATTGTGGCAATCTCAGGCGGCAGCGAATACAGCGCGGCAGCGAGCAAAAAGATGTAAAGCACGATGCCGAGAACACCGTATGTGCCTGTCCGCGAGTCTTTCATTATGGCGAGAATACGCTCCCGATTGTTGCCCCCGCCGCCAAATCCGTCGAAGAAATCGCACAGGCCGTCCTCGTGCAGGGCTCCTGTTAGCAGCATACGCGCAGATATTGCCATGATTATGGCCACGGGATAGGGCAGAAACAAGCTTCCGAAATACATAGTTCCGGCCATCACTCCGCCCGTGAGCCATCCGGCAAGCGGCCAATACTCCACGACGGCGCGGTAGCTCTCGCGCGGCGGTTGGTACACTCTCCATAGCGGCAGGCGTGTGAAGAAAATCATCGCCGCCCATATATTGTCATACCATTTAGAAGTATTTAGTGATATTCGCATTGTCGAAGTTGTTCATTTCGTTAATCATCTTCACCGCACTTTCAATGATGGGGTAGGCGCAAAGTGCTCCGGTGCCCTCGCCGAGCCGCAGTCCGAGATTGAGCAACGGCTCTCCTCCGATGATGTCGAGCATCCGGCGGTGGCCGGTCTCGTCGCCGCAATGTCCGAAAATCATGTATTCCCTCACTTCGGGATACAGTCGTGCGGCCGCTATCGCGCATGCCGTCATGATAAATCCGTCTACCAATATTATCATTTTCCGCTCTGCAGCGCGCAGCATCGCGCCTATGGCTCCTACCATTTCGAAGCCTCCGAAATATCTGATTGCGTCAATGTCGGCAAGCATTTGATTGCCGTTGGTTTTTCGGGCGGCACACCATTTCCGGTAGTTATCCATCGCGGTAGCGAGTATTTCCTTCTTGTGTCGTATGCCTTCCGTGTCGAGTCCGGCACCGGCACCGATACATTCGTCGAGCGGAATGTTGCCGAACAGACTCATCCAGATGCTCGACGGCGACGTGTTTGCTATTCCCATTTCGCCCATGCATATTATATTGCATCCCTCTTTGGCGCACTCATCCGTCTGCTCCGCGCCTGTGTTTATAGCCCGTTCAAACTCTTCCATGCTCATGGCAGGCTCATATAGGAAGTTCTTTGTGCCGTCGGCTATTTTTCTGTCGATTATTTCGGGGTTTCCGCTCAGGTCGTAATCAACGCCGACGTCTATTATGCGCAGTTTAAATCCGTGCTGGCGGCAGAACATGTTTACGCCTCCTCCGCCACGAGTGAAGTTTATCATCTGTTGCCACGTAATCTCTCTTGGCGACACGCTTACATGCTCTCGCTCGATGCCGTGGTCGGCTCCGAAGAGTAAATGATGCGGCTCGCGGAGCGTGGGACACAGTGTCTGCTCTATAAGACAAATCTGCTTGGCAAGAGTCTCAAGTCGTCCCAGAGACCCTTTGGGCTTGTTCAGGTTGTCAATCTTTTCCTGTATTCTGCCCGAAATGGATTTATCGGGACTGTCGATATTAAACTTTATCATGATTATCAGATTTTATTATTACCGGAATACCGCTTACCATGAGCACCACTTCGTCTGCTTTGCCTGCCACATATTGGTTCATCCAGCCTTCAAGGTCGGTAAACCGGCGTTGTATAGCGTTGTCGCTCACACCTCCGCTGCCAATCTCGTTGGTGACAAATATAAACGTTGCGTCTTGTGCGGTAAACTTGTCAAACTCTGTTTTTATTGCCGTCAGAGCCTCTTCTACCGACGGTTGTTCCCATTCGGCCTTGTTTCGGGAGAAGAAAAAGTTAGTGCACCACAGCGTAATGCAGTCTATCACAACCGTTTTACCGCTTACATCGTGGCGGCTGAGCTCTTTTTCTTCTTCTATATTGGTCCATTGCAGGCCGCGCCTGCTTTGGTGAATTTCCACTCTTTTTCTGAATTCGTCATCCCATACGTGGGCCGTAGCCATGTATACCGGCGTACTGCTGAGGCTTAGAGCCAATTTCTCTGCGTATTGGCTCTTCCCCGAACGTTGCCCGCCGGTAATCAGTATTATTCTTTTTTTCATTGTCCGCAAAGTTAGTTCAAATATAAGAAACAAGTGATATAATTGATGCCTTTTTCATACTTTTTTACTTTATAAGTGTAAAAAGACAACTTTCTAACTGTCTTTATATCATGAATAATGCTATTTAGTGCAATTATTTACAAAAAAATTTGGTGAATAACGGAATTTATATTTATTTTGCGGCAGAAAAAATATAACAAGGGAGATTTGTAATATTTAGAGTATTCACTAAAAAATTTAAAGTATGAAAAAAGTAATTTTTACTCTTGCTATCGCAGCTTTGTCTGCACAAGCAATGTCTGCTCAGACTGTTGAGGAGAGCAAACTGACAGACAATTGGTACATTGGAGTTAACGGTGGTGTTAATGCAAAGACCACTCACACTTCGATTTTCAAGAATATCAACCCCTCAGCCGGCTTGCGCATCGGTCGCAACCTGACTCCGGTATTCGGTTTGGCTGCCGAGGGTGAAGTATACTTCAACAACAAAGGCAGCGAGTATCGTCCTCTTGGTACTTTTGTTAAAGGTTTCAACGTATCTTTGCTCGGTACAACCAATTTCAGCAACTGGTTCGGAGGATATAAAGGCTCTCCCCGTGTATTTGAAGTAATCGGTGTGTATGGTCTCGGATGGGGACACGCTTTCCACACAGCAAGTGCCGAAGGTATGGATGAGAACGTGCTGACATCAAAACTCGGTCTTGATTTCGCTTTCAACTTCGGAGCAGACAAGGAGTGGCAGGTTTATGTTGAGCCGAACATCACTTACGGTTTGAACGCAGGTGAGAAGTTGCAGTATAACGCAAATCACTCGGCTGTTGGCGTGCTCGTAGGTGTTAACTACAAATTCGGTAACAGCAACGGCACTCACAACTTCAAGATTGCCGAAATCCGCAATCAGGCCGAGATTGACGCTCTGAACGCTAAAATCAATGAGTTGCGTGCTGACAACAGCAACAAGGACAATACTATCGGTAACAACAACAGAACTATCGCCGACCTCCAAGCTCAGCTTGCAGCAGCCAAGAAACAGAAACCGGCAACAGTTGTAGTTAACGAGAACAAGAACGTTCTTCAGCCCACAGTAATCTTCCAGCAGGGTAAGAGCACAATCGACGCCGCTCAATATGCAAGCATCTCTATGGTTGCTTCTTACATGAAGAACCACAAGGATTGCAAGATCCTCATCAAGGGTTACGCTTCTCCCGAGGGTAGCGCAGAGCTGAACCAGAAACTGTCTGAGGCTCGTGCCAACGCTGTTAAGAATGCTCTTGTAAAGCGTTATAAGATTTCTGCAAACCGTCTTACCGTACAGGGTATGGGTGCAACAGACAAATTGTTCGACGAGGTTGACTTCAACCGTGTTGCAACTTTCACAGATACCACTAAGTAATTAGCGAGTATTTAGATTTAAAATAAAAGGGTATCCCCGCAATCGTGAAAAGGTTGCGGGGATATTTTATTTATAGGTCGTGGGTATGGTCATGGGCGATTACAAAACTGTTTGTTGGACAGTTTATATTACCGTGAGGTAAATAAATATGGGCGTAAAAATGTTTTTATATAGAAGTAATATATACCGAAGATGAAATAAAAAAACTACTGATGCGGTAAGATTGCATCAGTAGTTTTTTGCAAATATGAACCTGTTGGCTCAGATAGTTTTTATTTCTATCGACTTGGATATACCGCGCTGTTTGTCCTTTACGGTCAGAGTCATGGCTCCGGCGGTTTTTGTGCTACGTACAATCACGACGAGTTGTCCGCCAAACAGTTTCATGCTTGGGGTCGTGAATGGCTCTAACGATGTGGCGTCGCCGTTGCATGCGGCTTGGAATTCTCCGTCGCCTACAACCTCAAACGTGAGTTGGTCTGTTCCGTTGGGCACGAGATTACCGTCTTTGTCGCACAGGCTTACGGTAATAAAGGCCATGTCGTCGCCATCGGCCATGATGCTTTTTCGGTCGACTGTCAGTTTAAGTTCGGCCGGCTTGCCTGCTGTGCGCTTTGTGTCGCGGCCTATTTCCTTGCCGTCGGCATCGTATGTGACAACGGTTATCTCGCCCGGCTCGTATTTCACGTCGTTCCAACGGAGGCGGTATCGGTCAAGACGTCCGTCTTTGTTTTTCCTGATACGGCCCTGACTCTTACCGTTTACGAACAGTTCGCCTTCCACGCCGTCGGTGTAACAGTATACGGGAGTCACTTTTCCTTTGCGCTCCGGCCATGTCCAGTGGGGCAGAAGGTGGGTAGTGTGTTTCTTCGTGTTCCATTTGCTGCGATACAGATAGTAGCGGTCTTTTGGAAGTCCGGCAAGGTCGCAAATACCGAAATAGCTGCTGCGGCTCGGCCAGTACTCGTCGTACGGTGTCGGCTCGCCGAGATAGTCGTAGCCTGTCCATACAAACTCACCTATCACTTGTGTGTAATCGTCTTGCCACCGCCAATCATCATCGGGCAGATTGCTCCATGAGCAGTATTCGGTATCGTATCCGTTGCATTGTCCGTCGGCATATGTCTTGTTTGAATAAGTCTCCACTGGGAATTTATATACGCCGCGGCTGCTTACTGTCGATGCTGTCTCGCTGCCGAGCAGGAAGCCTTGGGGCAGTTGTTTCAGGCCTTTGTCGTATTTGTGGAGTCGGTAGTTGAAGCCCGGAACGTCCATCACCTGTGCGAAACCGGTTTTCATCGCATTGTCAACCCTATCCATTCCTTGCGTTACCGGTCGGGTAGGGTCGAGCTTGTGACATAGGTCTTGCAGCCTTTTTGCCGTTGCCGTTCCGCCCTTCATTCCCTGTTCCGGAATTTCGTTACCTATGCTCCACATGACGATAGACGGGTGGTTGCGGTGGTTGCGCACAAGGTTTGTGATATCTTTTTCCGCCCATTCGTCGAAGAAACGTGCGTATCCGTTTTTGCATTTGGGATATTTCCACATGTCGAAACTCTCGGCCATGACCATCATTCCGAGCGAGTCGCAGATGTCCATTTGCATCTTTGACGGCATGTTGTGAGCCGTGCGTATGGCATCGCATCCCATTTCTTTCATCATCTTTATCTGGCGGATGAGTGCTGCCTTGTTTATTGCCGCTCCGAGCGGTCCGAGGTCGTGATGCAGGCACACTCCTTTAATCTTGCGTGTCACTCCGTTAAGTTGAAATCCGCCCTCTTTTGATACGCTTACGGTGCGTATGCCCACGTTGATGGTCTGCTCGTCGACGAGCTTGTGATTGTTATACAGTTTGGTGACGAGTTTATACAGATACGGTCTTTCAGGCGACCAGAGTTTCGGTTTGCTGATGTCGAGCACGGTGTGAATATTTCCTGTTGGCGTGTTTCCACAGTGACTTTCGGCCACGATGTATCCTTTCTCGTTCACCAGTGCTATGTTTATGCCGATGTTATCGCCAGTGAGTGTTCCCGAAATCTTGGTGTCCACTTCCATTTCGGCGTAATTGTTGTCGGCTTTTATCGTGCGGGCGAATGTCTCGAACGTCTCAAATCGAGCATCGCCGGTGAGCACGAGGGTGACGGGGCGGTATATTCCGCCTCCCGGATACCACCGGCTGCTCTCATCTACATTGTTCAAATCGACTTCTATCGTGTTGTTGCCATTCTTTACATATGGGGTGATGTCGATGTTGAAAGCATTGTATCCGTATGCCCAATATCCGGCCTGTTTGCCGTTTACCTTTACTTTCGGCTCGCTCATAGCGCCGTCGAATATCAATTCGGCGTGCTTATATCCTGCCGGAATGTTTATTGTGGTCTTGTAGTGTCCCTCGCCAATCCAAGGCAAAGCCCCCGAACGGCCCGACTTTTCCGTCTTTTCTGTCTCGTTGTTTTGTTCTATTGCCACTGTCTGCAAGTCCCACTTCTTGTCGAACGGCCCGCTTATGGCCCAATCGTGAGGCACTTTCACGTTTTGCCACTGCACATTATCGCGCGAAAACAACCATCCTTCGCTCAGCGTAATCTCTTGTCGTTGCTGTGCGAAAACGGTGGCGGCGAGTGACAATCCTAAGAAAATAAGTTTGTTTCTCATCGTTGTTTTGGTTTTGATTAAGTTTTCAAGTGAATGCAAAAACATTGTTTGGAATGACTATGACCTTATAATAAATCATGGAAAACGGTGCGGAGTCTGTTCTTTTTAGCGGACAAACATTCGGTTTGAAATCCTTTTTCGCGCTTTTCCTGATTTATTATAATGTCATTGTGAATTATAATCTGCCGTATAAAAAGGTTTTGCTGTGATTATAATTCCTTGCGGAGCTTCTCTGCCATGTCGTTGTATTCGGCATCCGTGAGGTAAACTTCTTTCGGGTTCATGCGGAAAACGCCGCCGAAGTCGGGACCTCCCACATACTTGGGGATGAGGTGAAAGTGCAGATGCTCGAGCGTATCGGCGTATGCTCCGTAGTTAATCTTGTCGGGATTGAATACTTTTTGCATAGCTCTTGTCACCTTTGCCACGTCTGCCATGAACGCGTTGCGGTCTTCATCGCTCAGCAGGTTCAGGTCGTCCACATGGTCTTTGTATGCCACGAGACAACGGCCGCGGTATGTTTGTTCCTTGAATATGAACACACGCGAAACGCTTAGCTTCGCAACTTCAATCATAAGATTGTGCAATGTATCGTTGTTCTGACAATACAGGCACTCTTTCGGATCACTTTTCATTTCGTATTTTTGTTTTTATTGGTTAGTGTCTTGATTATTGCAAAGTTACGAATAAAATCTGTAAACGGCGAACGAAAAGACATAAAAACGGGGAATTGCCTGTATATGCAATTCCCCGTGATATCGGTTATTGTGAGTTTTCGGATGATATTACATGATTATACCGCTCCGAAAATCAGCGAATATCAGTCTGCGCTGTTCTCCGGACGGAGCTGGCGCACGGTCTCTGCGGCGCGCCACATCTCCATGTTGCGCATTGCTTCGAGCTCTTTGTTGAGTCCGTCGCGGTAGTCGGCCTTTGAGTTGCTGTCGATGGAAATCTGTGCTTCGTTGCCCGTCTTTACCGAATAATAAAGCCATTGCATTACCGGTTTGATGGCGTCGCGGAATCGCGGAGCCCAGTCGAGTGCGCCACGTTGTGCCGTTGTGGAGCAGTTGGCGTACATCCAGTCCATTCCTTTTTGCGCGAAGAGCGGCATAAGGCTCTGTGTAAGTTCCTCGACGGTTTCGTTGAATGCCTCCGACGGAGAGTGTCCGTTCTCTCGAAGCACTTCATACTGTGCCTCGAGCAGTCCCTCGATGGCACCCATCAGCGAGCCGCGTTCACCTGTCAAGTCGGATGTTGCCTCACGTTGGAATGTTGTTTTAAACAAATAACCGGCTCCGATACCGATACCGAAAGCGATAGTCTTCTCCTCAGCCTTGCCGGATGCGTCCTGATATACAGCGTATGAGCAGTTGAGGCCGCGTCCTTCGAGGAACATTGTACGCAGTGAAGTACCCGAACCTTTGGGTGCAACGAGGATAACGTCGATATCTGCGGGAGGTACTACGCCTGTACGGTCGCTCCAGTTGATTGCAAATCCGTGTGAGTAATATAATGTCTTGCCCGGAGTGAGATACGGTTTGATGTTAGGCCAAGCTTGAATTTGTCCGGCATCGGAGAGCAACATGCAGATGATTGTGCCTTTCTGTGCGGCTTCCTCGATAGAGAACAGGGTCTCGCCCGGCACCCATCCGTCGGCAACGGCCTTATCGTATGTCTTTCCGGCACGCTGTCCC
The DNA here is from genome assembly GCA_017623155.1 of Prevotella sp. Classification (GTDB taxonomy): domain Bacteria; phylum Bacteroidota; class Bacteroidia; order Bacteroidales; family Bacteroidaceae; genus Prevotella. The sequence continues at coordinate 146,896 of JAGAPR010000001.1, forward strand.
ACAATAACGTTAAAGCCGTTATCGCGCAGGTTGCAAGCCTGTCCGGGACCTTGGATACCATAACCGATTACGGCTATTGTCTCGTTTTTCAATACTTCACGTGCTTTTTCCAATGAGAATTCTTTGTTGGTGACAACCGTTTCTATAACGCCACCAAAATTCATTTCTGCCATAATATATTATTTTTTTTGTTATACGGTCGTGTGAGAGACCGCTTGTTGTTAATTATTCGTTGTTATGAAATAGAGTTGCAAAAGTATAAAATTAAAACGAAAACGCCAAATTTACTTTCATATTTTTGTAAAAACGACTTTACTTCTGCATACTTCGACATTATCGCCGCTTCCTTTTTCAATCTTTACAATGCGTATACACCATTCGTTATCACCTGTCTTCTCACGATAAAAAGACAGCTTGTCACCTCCGTGACTTTCCGCAACGTATGCTATTTCAAACCTTTTTATATTGTATTCCTTATACATGTCGATGTTGAAAAGGTCCAAAACATGCTCTATATACTTCACGGAGTTGATGTGTCCGTTCACATCTACATCATTATAATGTGTGTCTATTGTGCTCACGAGTTCCGCTTTGTCGCTCATTTTCACGCGTGAGCTCTTTTCGATGGGACATTCCTTGTCTGTTTCTATCCAGTCTTTTATCTCGCCGTCGCGTTCGGAGAGGATGTCTTGCGGCTGTCTTGTGCGGGTATCTATCATTGCCCATACGCTGCGGCCGTAGCCGAACACATGTCCGTCTTCGCCTGTAACGCGGAAATTTCTGTTGGTAAAATATTTCATGGCACTCTCTACCCACGTCTCGACATTGAACTTGGTGTATTGAGCCGGCATCTCGTTCATCTCGATGGCGAGGCGCGACAGCACCCATGTCTTGTGCACTTTGTTTAGATATGCCATTCCGAAGCCGCGGTCAGACGAGTGAAAATCGGCAGCGTTCAGCATGTGGTTGCCCAAATGTCCCATGAAAAGCCTGTGCGAGAAGTCGCAGTGAAACGGCTCGGCCATGAACCGGTATATTCCTGTTTTTTCCATTTTCATTTTTATCTTCCTGCCTGTTCCCTGTTTTTAAGGTATTCGCAAACTTCTTCCTGTATACTTCTTGTCACGGCGATGCGTCCCGAACGTGTATATTGCAGCACGCAACCGAAAGCGTTCAGTGCCTCATACAGACAGAGAATGTCTTCTGTAAGTCCGCTTTTCGTCACTATCACGTATGTAGGGTTTACCTCCGTTATCGTGGCTTCGTGCTTTCTTATTGTTCTCGAAACCTCCGGATTTACGAGCACGATGTTCGTGGCGAGTTTGTATAATGCCGTCTCTCTGATAAACAATTCCTCGTCAGTGCAGTATATAGCCTTGACGACATCAATCTTTTTTTCTATCTGTTTGGTTATCTTGGTTATCAAATCTTCGGTGCTCCATGCCGTGATGGTGTATTTGTGCAGTCCTTCTATGCTTGAAGCCGACACGTTAAGACTTTCTATGTTAACCTGCCTGCGGGTGAATACAGCCGTTATCTGGTTCAGTATTCCGGCTATGTTTTCAGAGTAAACCAACAGCGTATAAAGTTTCTTTTTTTCCATTCCTTAGATATTTACGTCCAACATCATCTCGTCGACAGTCTTTCCCGGCGGCGTCATAGGCAGCACGTTGTCGTCTTCCTTGATTGCGCATTCGAGCAGATACGGGCCTTTTGTGGCGAGCATGTCAGCCACTGCCGCTGCGAGCTCGTTCCGGTCGCACACTTTCTTATATCCTATTCCGTATGCTTCCGCTATTTTCCGGTAGCACGGATTCATCATTCTCGTGAACGATTGCCGCCTGTCGAAAAACATGTCCTGCCACTGTCTCACGTTGCCGAGATAATTGTTGTTCAGCATTATCATCTTTACAGGTGCCTGTTGCTCCATTATCGTGCCCAGTTCCTGTATGCTCATCTGGTATCCTCCGTCGCCCGTGAACACGCATACCGTGCGGTTTGGTGCTCCGAAAGTGGCACCGATGGCGGCCGGGATGCCAAATCCCATTGTTCCGAGACCGCCGCTCGTCACTATCGACCGCTTGTTGTTGTATTTGAAGTAGCGGCTCGCGAAGAGTTGGTTTTGTCCAACGTCGGTCACGAGAATGGCGTCGCCTTTGGTCGCTTCGGCCACGGCGTTCACCACTTCGCCCATCAGCAGCGATCCGTCTGTCGGGTGAGTGGCCGGCGTTATCACTTGCTCCGTCTCGCGTTTGCGCAGCGGTTCAAAGCTATCGCACCATTCCTTGTGACTGTTTTTCTGCAATAGCCGTGTTATGGCGGGCAAGGTCTCTTTGCAATCTCCCACGACCGCCACGTCTGTTTTTATACATTTGTCTATTTCCGATATGTCAATGTCGAGATGTATAATCTTTGCCTGCTTGGCGTATGTGGCCGTATTGCCTGTCACTCGGTCGCTAAACCGCATTCCTATGGCTATCATCACGTCGCATTCCTGCTCTTTTATGTTTGGCGCGAGGTTGCCGTGCATGCCGAGCATACCCATGTTCAGCGGGTGGTCGGAGGGAAGTGCCGACAGTCCGAGCAATGTTCGTGCGGCCGGGATGTCGGCTTTTTCGATAAATTCGATAAGCTCGTTGTGTGCGTTTCCCAGTTCCACGCCTTGTCCCACGAGTGCCAACGGCCTTTCGGCTTTGTTTATCAGTTCTGCAGCCTCGGCTATCGCGTCGTTGTCGGGCTTGGGATATGGCATGTAACTGCGCACATATTCCACATCAACGGGCTTCCATTCCGTTTTCTCTATCTGCGCGTTTTTTGCGAAGTCGAGCACTACCGGGCCCGGCCGTCCCGAACGTGCGATGTAGAAAGCCCGGCTCACGGCCCATGCTATATCTTCCGCACGGCGTATCTGATAGCTCCATTTCGATATGGGCTGTGACACGCCGACGAGGTCTACTTCCTGAAATGCGTCTGTGCCGAGCACTCCCACGCCCACTTGTCCGGCTATCACCACAATCGGGGTCGAGTCCATCATGGCATCGGCCACGCCTGTGAGTGTGTTGGTAGCTCCGGGGCCGCTCGTCACGAGAGCCACTCCCACATTGCCGCTCACACGTGCATAGCCTTGCGCCGCGTGTGCGGCCGCCTGCTCGTGGCGCACCAATATATGCTCGAATGCTTTTCTTTCGCCTCTTGTATAGTCGTACAAAGCATCGTATACGGGCATTATCGAACCGCCGGGATATCCGAAGATGGTCTTCACTCCCTCGTGTTGCAGTGCCCTCATCAGTGCTTCTGCTCCTGAAATCGTCTCTTTTACCATTTTTCTTTTGTCTATTCGATTATTCTCACTCCGCCCTTGTCGGCCGAACTTACACTCTTGGCATACGCTTTCAGTGCTTTTGAAACCTCGCGTTTCCGTGTCAATGGTTGCCGGGGGCGTGCGGCCAATTCCTCGTCGCTCAGTTTTACGTTGATAGAGCGAGATGGTATGTCAATCTCTATTATGTCTCCGTCTTTTATTTTTCCGATGTTTCCTCCAGCCGCCGCTTCGGGCGATATGTGTCCGATGCTCAGTCCGCTCGTGCCGCCGGAGAAGCGTCCGTCCGTTATCAGGGCACATTCTTTGCCGAGGTGCATGCTCTTTATATAGGATGTGGGGTAGAGCATTTCCTGCATGCCGGGACCGCCTTTGGGTCCTTCGTTGGTGATTACCACGCAGTCGCCGCTCTTTATTTGTCCGCCGAGAATACCGTCGCAGGCGGCCTCTTGTGAGTCGAATACACGGGCCGGACCGCAGAAATGCCACAGGCTCTCGTCCACTCCGGCCGTCTTCACCACGCAACCGTCTTGTGCTATGTTGCCAAACAGCACCGCCAGTCCGCCGTCTTTTGTGTAGGCGTGCTCCAAATTGCGTATGCAACCGTTCTCGCGGTCGGTGTCGAGTGTGCCCCAACGTGCGTCCTGACTTCCCATCTGTGTCGAGAAGCGTCCGCCCGGTGCACTTTGATATATCCTGTCGGCTTCCGGGTCAATGCTCTCGGTGGTGATGTCATACCTTTTCAGTTGCTCTTCGAGTGTCTTTCCGTCCACTCTCATCGTGCTTCCGTCTATCAGTCCGCCCTTGTGAAGCTCGTTCATGATGCCGAGAATACCGCCCGCGCGGTTGCACTCCTGCACACTGTATTTCTGTGTGTTGGGGGCCAGTTTGCACAGGCACGGCACGCGGCGGCTCAGCTCGTCGATGTCTTTCATCGTGAAGTCGGCACCGGCCTCCTGTGCCACAGCCAGCAGGTGCAGCACCGTGTTCGTGCTTCCACCCATGGCGATGTCGAGCGACATGGCGTTCATGAAAGCCTGCCTTGTGGCGATAGAACGGGGGAGAACGCTCTCGTCGCCGTCCTCATAGTATGCCATGGCGTTCTTTACAATCTGCCTTGCGGCATCCTTGAACAGCTGTATGCGGTTCTTGTGCGTGGCAAGTATCGTGCCGTTGCCCGGCAACGACAGACCGATAGCTTCGGTCAGCGAGTTCATCGAGTTTGCCGTGAACATTCCCGAACAGCTACCGCAACCCGGACAGGCGCAGCCTTCTATCTCGGCCATTTCGCTGTCGCTCACCGACGAGTCGGCACCTTTCACCATTGCGGTGATGAGGTCGGCGTTCTCGCCGCGCCATTTGCCGGCCTCCATGGGGCCGCCGGAGCAGAACACCGTAGGGATGTTGAGCCGCATCGAGGCCATCAGCATTCCCGGTGTCACCTTGTCGCAGTTGGATATGCATATCATTGCGTCGGCCTTGTGGGCGTTTACCATGTATTCCACCGAGTCGGCGATGATGTCACGGCTCGGTAGTGAGTAGAGCATGCCGTCGTGTCCCATGGCGATACCGTCGTCGATGGCTATCGTGTTGAACTCGGCCGCATAGCATCCCATGGCTTCTATCTCTTGTTTTACTATCTGTCCTATCTCGTGAAGGTGCGTATGTCCGGGCACGAATTGCGTGAAAGAGTTTACCACGGCGATAATCGGTTTGCCGAATTGTTCGCGTTTCATTCCCGTGGCTACCCATAGAGCGCGTGCTCCCGCCATTCTTCTGCCTTCCGTGCATACGGCACTTCTTAATTTATTCTTCATATCTTTTAATTTTTTGCAAAGGTAATCTATTTATTGCTAATAGCCAACGATTTAAACTTTTATTTTGTTGATTAGTATCAATTTGTAATAATTTTGCTGTGTTTAATAAATAATTGAAATAAAACATTGCACTCTTGGTTTGAAAATGTGCAATAATCGTTGTTGTTTATGGCTCATCCGATATTTCGAGTGACAGAATAACATCTCCCATCTAACATTTAACATCTCCCATGCTTTTTCGTTAAACAAACATAAATAAAGTGTCAAGATATATTATGTTAACGTCGCTGAAAATCGTTTCTTTTTCACGAAAAATTTTTTTGACGCAAATACGCGAATTATGAAGCACTTCATGTAAATAGCTGTATGTCAGTTGAATATGGATTTTTTGGGCCGTTTTTGAATGCCTTAAAAATCGCCTTGTTTTCCAATTAGGCCGTAATTGCATTCCAATTACGGCCTAATTGGACGCCCGTTAGGCCGTAAATGCAATGCAATTACGGCCTAATTGCAAGGCAAAAACGACCAAAACGGGGTGAAAGTCGGTGTATGATTGTTTACTATTGTTAAATAACCGACTTTTAAGTTAAATATTTTAAGTTAACAAAACCTACTTCGCGAAAATATTTTGTATCGACTTTTTACTTTTTGTTTACATGTTTTAAGTTAAATGCAAAGTTGAAATGTTAATCTGCATTATTCATGCACGAAACGTAGCCGTACGGATAGCATATCCGTCGATTTACAGAGCTAAAAGTTTATTACATACTTATTTTTTTATACATTTGCTGACATAAAATGATTTTTTTATCGTTTTTTACTTAACATCCGCATGCTTTATGCGTATTAAAGACAGGTATGACAACAAACGAGTTCGAACATATAGCCGTAAAACTGCGCCTCAGACTGCTCAAGGTGGGACGCGACTTCTTTGCCGACGATGACAAATCGGAAGACATCGCGCAGGAAGTGCTCATGCGTCTGTGGGTGATGCGCGGCAGGATAAATGTGGAACTCGGTGTCGAGGCGCTCGCCGTGCGGATGGCAAAGAACCTGTGTGTGAGCGAGTGGCGCAGGCAAAATGCACACAGGTCGGTACCGATTGACGAGCGGATGGCCGTGGACGACCGGCCGGCGGCAAAGGTGGAGATGAGCGACAACGAGGCTGTCCTGAAGCGGGCACTGTCGCAATTGACCAGATCCGAGCGGCGGCTTTACATCATGAGGCACGAAGCCGATATGGACATAGGGCAGATTTCGGCCGCCACGGGAATAGGAGCGCGCTCCGTGAGTGCGATGCTGAGCGCGGCGCGACGTAAACTTTTTGAAACAATAAAGCGGGGAGGATGCTTATGAAAGATATCGAATTACTTATAAACCGTTTTCTTGCGGGCGAGACAACGAGGGAAGAAGAATTCAGGTTGTACGGTCTTCTGCAAGGAGAAGACGCTACGGAAGAGCAAAAGATGCTGCGCGACATAATACGTCCCGCAGCCGGCGAGCCTGACACAGACGCGTGGCTGATGGAAGACATGACGGACGAGTACGACCGTATTGTGGCCGGCCGCCGTCGCCGCACGCTGCTTGTGCGCTTCGCCGCCGCTGCAGCCGTTATCGCTTTCGTGTTTATAATGGGAGTGAAATTCGGCAATAAGTCAGGCGACGACGTACCCGTAGTGGCGAAGGTTGAGATAAACCATAAGACAAAAGCCGGGATAGCACCTGCTGCGCAGATTGACAATAAAGAGCCGCAGGCCGCGCAAGAGGCAACGCCGGAGCCTGGCGGAAATGGCGCGATGACACCTGCCGCGGTGCGTCCCGATGTGTCTGAACCTGATTTGCTTGCGTCGGCCGCCGCTGAAAAGACACCGGTTGACGACATGACGCTGTCCGACAGTCTCACGGATATAATAGAACGGATAGAGCGCGGACTCGAAAATGTGAGCGACAGCGTGTATATGGCGCGCGTGGAAGAGCTTATCGAGAGCGACTCGCGGCTGCAAAAGCTGATGAGAAGAGTGCTTGTGGACAAGATAACGAGAGACAATCAAAACTACGAAGCATATGAAAAGTGGTAAGCATGCGTATGCAGTGAGTGATATTACAATATAATATAATGTATAAGTAAAACCAAGTTAAGGAGGAATACGATATGAGAAAGTTGATGATAATGGCGGTGTCGCTGATTGTTTCGGTAGCAAGTATCGCGCAAGGCAATGCGGGAGCGAAGAACATGAAGAAGGAATTGGAACGCTTCAAGGCCGCTCCGGAGTTTAAGGCTGCGCCGATGCATCGCGGAACGGGACTTTACGAGTGGTATTTCAAGTATACTTATCCGCAGGGAAAAGCTGCTGCCGGCAAGTTGCCGGCACCGCTGACGCGCATGGAGAAGGCTTTTACCGACAATGTGCGATACGCCTCTTCGGCGGTTGCTTTTCCGGAAAAGGAAACCGGCAGGCCGTTTGCCAAGGTGTCTTTCATGTGGCCCGACGAGGCATGGGGACAGGTGTTCTTCAATTTCAGTATATACAATACCGATAATTTCCGTTATATCTGTTTTGATGAAAGCGGCAATGGCAAGACCTCTTACATGCTCACATGGCGCGATACCGAGTATATCGACCACAAGGGAGTGACGTGGCGGATGATAGACGGCAACATTGTGGAGCTGTCGGGAACTCATTGGCGGATGGTGCAATATGTCGATAATGCGTACGGCGACAGCTCCTATAAAAACTATTTGAACGGGAGCAATCAGTCGGATGAGTATATAAACCTCCGTGAACAGATGGCTTATCTCGGCGGATTGTATACCGAATACGTTAAGAACGGTAAGCAGACGGACTGCGACGCGGTGGCTTATTTCATCAGTAAACTGGCTGCCGACTTCAAGGGAAAGCTCTCCGAGACGCAGTATGAGGCGATGGACAAGGAACTGTCGGCGCTGCTCGGCATCACTCCCGCGGGGGCACGGCACAACGTTATCGCGAATGCAAAGACGGTGTTGGGCGGTAAGACGACACGCATACCGGCCGGAGACAATCTTTTCGAGACGCGGGCTAAGAAAGATTTGCCCATTTACGGTTATAACAAACTTATGTTTGAGACTTGCGATATGTCCAGATTCAAGGAGTCGGTAACGTTTACCGTCAGCGGAAGAACGGACAAGGAAAACCGCAGGATATTCATAACCGACAGCAAAAGGATGTTCGCCGACAGGTATTCGGCACAGGTTAAGGATGGCAAATTCTCGTTTTCCGGCTCGGTAAACAAGGATAATCCGATAACGATAGCCGACGAGCAGGGTAGGAGATGGAGCTTGATAGCCGACAGTATACCCGTGGTTCTCGACCTGCGGACGGGCGCCATCATCGGTTCGGAGACAAACAGGAAGCTGGCAGAGGCCCAGATGCGCTTCAAGAAGATATTTGACGACAAGCGGAAATACATCGTATATATTAACGGCACGAGTCAAATAGTGGATTTTGACGGCTATAACGCATTCTCCGATAGTCTTAGACGCGTGGAGGTGGAGACTATCCGGCGATGTGACGACGATGCCGTGGCCGCATGTCTTCTCGCCGACCGTTACGCGGCAATGAGCTATGAGGAACTCGACGGCATATTCAACAGTCTGCGGGGAAACACGTCAAGCGAAGTCTTGCGCCCCGCGAAAGATTACTACGAGGGCTTGAAAAAGCGCCGCCCGGGCATGAAATACGTAGATGTGGAGCTGGAAGACACGGCCGGAGTGAAGCGCAGTCTCAGCGAGTTTGTCGGCAAGGGCTATGTGATAGTCAACTTTTGGGAAGAGTGGTTCGGCGGTTCCAGGGAGGATTTCCCTATGTTTAAACGCCTGATGAAGCAGTATGGCGACAGCGGACTGAACATAATAGGCATCACTGTCGGCGGCGATAAAGACAGCTGGAAGCGCTATGTGAACAAGCGGGGCTTGAAATGGACGCATCTCTACACGCCGTTCGAGTATGACGGCAGGTCGGTTCTCGACATTTACGGTGTGCGCTGCATCCCGGAAAACATCCTGATAGGTCCCGACGGGCGCATCATCGCCTCCGACTTATACGGCCCCGGGCTCGAGAAGAAAATCAAAGAGATATTCGAAAAGTAGATTATCGAATAGAGAAGTAATCATATAAAAACGGTATTATGAATAAGGTTTGCAGGTGGATAATCACACTTGCCACGGTGTTCTGTGCCCTTATGGCAAGTGCTCAGGAGGCAAATGATGTGAAAGTGAAAAAGGAAAAGACCGTGAAACTATACGGAGAAGTGTACGATTCGTTCACAAAGGCGAAGGTAAGGGCTAAAATCACTGTCATGACAGCCGACTCGACGGTGATAAGGGAAGATTCTACCAGATTTTACGGGATGGACTCCGACTTCAACATAACCGTGCCGAAACGCGACGGCAAGTATATCTTCAAATTGGAAAGTGACGATTACGAAACCACGTTCTACGACTATGAGCTGAAGACAAGCGGCCGCAAGCAATGGTATGATGTGCCCCGGATACTGATGAAACGCAAGGCGAACGATATCTTTAAGGATGTGTAGCTCGGCGGAGTCGTTGTCAAAGGAACGAAGATACAGGTGGCATATAAAGGCGATACCATCGTTTATGACGCCTCGGCGTTCAATCTTCCCGAGGGCTCAATGCTCGATGCGCTCGTCCGTCAGCTGCCCGGTGCGGAGCTGAAAGACAACGGCGACATCTATATCAATGGCGAAAAGATAGACTATCTGACGCTCAACGGCTCTGACTTCTTTAAGGGTGACAACAAGGTAATGCTCGAAAACATGCCATATTTCACCGTCAAGAACGTGCAGGTATATCATAAATCGACGGAGAGGAGCGAGGCACTGGGGCGCGAGATTGATGAGAAGGAGTTTGTGATGGACGTGAAACTGAAGCGGGAATACTCCCGGGGATACATCCTCAACGCCGAGGCGGGAGCAGGAACGGAAGACAGATACATGTCGAGAGCGTTCGGACTGTATTATGACGACCATACCCGCGTGTCGCTTTTCGGCAATGTCAACAATGTGAATGAGATGCGAAAGCCGGGCAACGACGGCGACTGGACACCGAGCAACATGTCGAAAAGCGTGTTGGAACATAAGCAGACGGGGGTTGATCTGCAGACGGAAGACAAGGACAAACGTGTGAAGGAGCGTTTCTCCACCTCGTTCACGTGGGACGATGAGGATGCAGTGACAAGGAAAAACGCGGAGACTTTCTCTTCCGGAGGCAATATAAACGAACTGAACAATAATGTTTTGAACGATAAACAGTTCAGCTTTTATGCCAATAACAGCCTGTCTTTTCCAAAGATAAACCTATATACTTACATGTCGTTGAACTATCGTTCAGGCAAGTTTAACAGCGAAACGGACAATTCCACGACGCGCGGCGGAGAGCCGGTGAACAGCCGTCGGACACTGTCTTATGGCGAAAACGAGTATATTAGCTTCGCTCCTCAGCTCTCTTGGGCAAAGCCTTTGAAGAGCGGCGATGCCTTTTTCGCCAACTTCTACGGCGATTTCTTCAGCAACAAGCCGGTAGACAGGTTTAATAAAGAGCACACTACATACGCAGTCACGGGCGAGACAGAGACGACAAACAAGTATACCGACCGGCGCAGTAACAATTACAGGTATAATATTAACGGCGGTTATATCTACTCGTTGCCTGACTTTTGGAACTTGCAGGCATCCGTTTTATACGAACAAAAGAGGGAGACCAGATACGATTACCTGTACCGTCTCGACCGTCTTGACGATGAGATATACGACCAATTCGGCACGATACCGGTATCGGAAGATGACTATATGGTGGCGTTTGACCGTGAAAACAGTGAGAAAAGCACTGTCTTGTCGCGCAGATACGAGGCCGAACTCGCGCTGTATAAGAACACGAAGGATTATAATATCAGGTTGGGACTGCCGTTAACCCATATCCGTGAAAAGATGAACTATACGCAATCCGCTCTCGATACGTTGGCCAAAAGGTCGGTAACGACGTTCCATCCGACGTTGAGATTCCGCCGTTTCGGCAGCACTCCGTTGACCCTTACATATTCGTTGTATGTGGATCAGCCCGCTTTCAGGGACCTTATGCCAGTCACGAACGCGGCAGACAACCTCTCGTTGTATATCAACAACCCGGATTTGGCAAACATAATAACCCACAGGGGCAGCGGACAGATAACCTTCAAGAACTCTAAGACGGGCGGAAGTGCATACGTGGGCTTCGATGCAATGGTGAAATTGCATGATATCGGCACCCGTGTCACATACAATTCCGTTACCGGCGCATATACATATAAGGATGATAATGTGGACGGAAAGTGGAGTTGTAGTGTGAAAGGCGGCCTCGACCGGCCGTTGGACAAGGCCAAGCGGCTGCGTCTCGGGGTCAACGGAAGTGTGAAATACGAGCGTAACGTCGATTTTGCAGTGGCATACGATGAGGCCGGCGACGCACTGAGCAAGGTCGATAACATATACACCCGGCTCAACACAAAGCTGACATACAGGTTCAAAACCCTGTCGGCCGGCATCGTAGCAAAGTTCACTTACCGTCACGGTACGGGCAATCTGGACAATTTCGTGACCATCGATGTGTATGATTATCAGTATGGAGGCAACTTGCAATACACCATACCGCTGATAAACCTCAATGTGTCGACAGACTTAAACATGTTCAGTCGCCGCGGATATGCGAGCAGTATGATGAATACCGACGACCTTATATGGAACGCACAGGTAAGCCGTACGTTCATGAAAGGGCGCATAACGGCGAAAATAACGGCGTTCGATTTGCTGCATAATCTGTCGAACGTGCGTTACAGCATGAGCGCGCAGGGACGCACGGAGACGTGGTATAACAGCATTCCCCGCTATGTGATGCTGAGTCTGGCATACACTTTCAAGCAGAAGCCGGATAAAAACAAATAGGGTGGGGCGGTATCCGGTTGGCAGGAAACGACAAATCCGGAAGCAAGAACTCTTGTTTCCGGATTTGTCGTTATGCCGTTTTTACAGTCTCGGCTTCTTTATCCCTTTTTCCCTTCGAGCAGGTCGGGGCGCAGTTTTGCCGTGCGTGCCATGGCCTGGTCGAGTTCCCACTGCTTTATTTTCGCCTCGTTGCCGCTCAGCAGAATCTCCGGCACTTTCCAGCCGTTGTATTCCGCGGGCCTCGTGTATATGGGAGCGGAAAGCATGTCGTCCTGAAAACAGTCGGAAAGGGCACTCTGCTCGTCGCCGATTACACCGGGAACGATGCGCACGATGGCGTCGGCCATCACCGCGGCGGCAAGCTCTCCGCCCGTCAGCACGTAGTCGCCGATGCTTATCTCGCGGGTTATCAGGTGGTCGCGTACGCGCTGGTCGATGCCCTTGTAGTGGCCGCAGAGTATTATGATGTTGCCCTTCATCGACAGTTCGTTGGCAATGTGCTGGTCAAACTGTTCCCCGTCGGGCGATGTGTATATCACTTCATCGTAGTCGCGCTCGGCTTTCAGTGCCGATATTGCCCTGTCGATAGGCTCGCACTGCATCACCATGCCGGCGAAACCGCCGTACGGGTAGTCGTCCACGCGGCGCCATTTGTCGCGCGTGTAGTCGCGTAGGTTATGCAGATGTATCTCGGCGAGGCCCTTCTTCTGCGCCCTTGCCAGTATCGATTCGTTCACGAAGCCCTCCAACATCTCGGGCAGCACGGTGATAATGTCTATTCTCATAATGCGTGCAAAGTTACGAAAAAGCCTGAAAACATAGGCTTGAAACAGTATTATATTATCGCCGGCATACAAAAAATGCCGTCGGAGCCGCTTTAATCTTCTGTCGACAGAAATTCTTTCATGGCTTTGATGTATCGTTTTCCTGTATTCCGCCCGATGTCGTACACCAGTTGCATCTCTTCCGGATTGTGCGAGATGTGGCCTATCGGCAGATAATCGTCTGGGCGGATGACAAGGCACCGACCCTCGTTCTCGGCCCGGGCCACGTATGCCGTCTGCTCGTTATACATCACGTGGCGGCGTTTCATTGCCTCGACTGCTCCACGATGCTTGCGCAGACTCATTTTGATAATCGGCATAGCCTTGTTGACATGCTTCACATATCCACGCGGTTGGGTGAGGATGACGATGTTTCGCTTGTAGCCGATGCTTTCGAAATATTGCAACGGTATCGAGTCGGCCATGCCGCCGTCGAGAAGTTTCATGCCGGCGAGCTCTACGGCACGCGACACCACGGGCATCGAAGCCGAAGCACGCACCCATTCGTAAAACTCGTCTCCGCCGCGGTCGCATCTTTTATATACGGCTTTCCCCGTGTCGATGTCGGTGCAAACGAGATAAAATTCCATTGGATTTCGCTCGAATGTATTGTTGTCGAAGAGGTCATAGTGCTTGGGTACGGTGTGATAAGCGAACTCGGCGTTGAAGAAATTGCCAGTTCTCAGCAGCGAGCCGATGCCGCTGTATCGCTTGTCACGGGCGAAAGTCTTGTTGTATCGCAATGCTCTTCCGGGTTGTCTCGACTTGTAGTTGCAGCCGAAAGCCGCTCCGGCCGATACGCCGATGACTCCGTCCGGCTCTATTCCGTGCTCCATCATTACGTCTGTGACGCCAACGGTGAACATTCCGCGCATGGCTCCGCCTTCGAGTATAAGTCCCTTTTTCATTGTCGTAATTGATTCTTTTTATTTCGCTTTTGCAAAATTACGGAATAAAATCGAGACAGGCAAGAAGTTTGGGAGTTAAGAAATTGGGGAGTTAAGAAGTTAAGTCGAATGCTTTTCAAGGGTCGTTGTGTGTCATTTGATTTTTCCCGGTTTTGTTACATGGTTCTTGTAACGTTGTTACTTGGCCGTAGTAACGATATTATTTGGCCGAGGTAACGTCATGATTTGGCCGAAGTAACATTTTACTATATGGCTTATGGTGACCAAGGTACTTATTATTTTATTGATAATGATAGCGATATCATGATTTTTCCTTACCTTTGCCGTCTCAACCGATTAATGATAAAAATGGATATAAAACTGATTTTGGATTTTCTGAAAGCAATCATGGCCAACAATAACAGGCAGTGGTTTCAGGAACATAAGGATGAATATATGGCCGCAAAGGCCGAGTTTGAGCGCGGTGTGGAACATGCGATAGCCCGTATAAGCACTTTCGACCCGTCGATATCTCACATCACGGTGAAAGACGCGACTTACAGATTTTATCGCGACACAAGATTTTCTAACGACAAGTCGCCGTATAAAAATCATTTCGGGGCATATATAGCCGCGCATGGCAAGAAAGCTCTTCACGGCGGATACTACATACATATCGAGCCGGGACATTGCCTGTTGGCGTGCGGCAACTATTGGTTGCCCACCAATATACTCAATGCCTGTCGCAACGAGATAATGGGTAATATCGATGAATGGCTGAAATGTGTGGAAAATGAGGAGTTTGTCAAATACTACGGTGCACCGGAAAGCGCCGGATGGAACGACAAACAGGGCTTTGGCATGGAGCGGTTGAAAGTGCGCCCGGTTGGTTTTCCGACCGATTACGAGTACATGCGCTATCTCAGAATGAAAGATTACAGCTGCTGGCACGAGGTGGATGAACGTTTCTTCGGGGGCGCCGGATGGCTCGATGAAATGGAGAGGATTTTCAAGGCGGCCAAGCCTATGATGGACTTCACCAACTCTGTTATAGACGACTACGAATGAAATGCGGATTGACGAGAAAAGTCGCGGTGCGGATAGCTGCGCTCATGGCCTTGCCGGCATTGGCAGGCGAGGCCGACAGTACCGGCTTGTCGCTTGATACAATCATTGTGAGAGACTGCGGGCAACGGTCGTTTGCCGGCAGCGTGCCGCCCGGAAATTACAGCGGCATTACCCCGATAGGTGGCAATCGCTATGCCGTGGTGAGCGACAAGTCGGCCACAGACGGTTTCTTTGTGTTCAAAATTGACGTGGACAGCGTTTCCGGCGAGGTCGTTTTCGTGGAAAATGAGGGTTTTCGTTCGGCCGAATTTCCTAATCGAGACGGTGAGGGCATAGCTTTCTTCGCACCTGCCGGAACATTGTTCGTCAGTGGTGAGTCTGACAGCCGCATATTCGAGTATTCGCCCGATGGCCGTCGCACCGGGCGTGCGATTGTGGTGCCCGAGGTTTTTGCCACAGCATCGGCAAATTACGGACTCGAATCTCTTACATACAATAATGTCACTCATCGTTTCTGGACCACCACCGAGAGCACCCTTCCTGCCGATGGTGAGCGGGCAACGGCCGTAAACGGAGTGCGCAATAAGTTGCGTTTGCAGAGTTTTGGCGACGATTTGCAGCCGTCAGAGTGGTTCTATTATGAGATGGACGCGCCCGAAGCTCGCTCCGAGGCCGGGTCGTATGCCATGGGCGTGAGCGAACTTTGTGCTCTCGACGACGGCCGGTTGGTTGTTCTTGAGCGAGAGTTTTTCGTGTCGCGGCGCAAAATAGGCTCTTATGTCAACGTGAAATTATATCTCGTAAACCCGTCGGCGGCAGTGCCGGGCGAGGTGCTCGACAAGCGTTTTTTACACGGTTTTCGTACAAAACTGTCGCTTCTCGGTCGCGGCATTGCCAATTATGAGGGGATGTGCATTGGACCGCGACTTGCCGACGGAAGTCTGACACTCATTCTTGTGAGCGACTCCCAGAACGGTTATAAGGGCGTGTTGCGCGATTGGTTTCGCACGATAGTGATGAGTCTCAATCGGGAGGGTAATCCGCGACCGTGAAATCCGGGATGTGAATATGTTTGATATGAAAACAAAAAAAGGCCAAATCGTCATGATTTGGCCTTTTATGATAATATGTACGGGCATCTGTCACGATGTCATGTCATGACTGTTGGTGTCAATCCATGTGGAAAAGTTCATCGAGCGGTATGCTTACGGGCGAGTTGTCGGGGTTCACTTCCATGATGTCTGCCATCATGTCCCACCACCGTTGGGTAATAGGGTCAACGTTTTCCGTATCCTGACTATTGCCCTCTTTCGAACATTCCTGATAGGCAAAGAGTATGTTCGTGTCTTTATCCCAGTATATACTGTAATTACCCACGCCCTGTTCCTTGATCATTTGTTTCAGTTCCGGCCATATTGCGGCATGGCGTTTGGCGTATTCTTCCTCGCATCCTTTTTTCAGATACATCTTAAATGCAAATCTTTTCATTGTCATTAGGTTTTTTTATTTATACTCGGTTAGTTGTCGTTATCGTCTTTGTTGTTAAGCGACATATAATATCCCAAACGGTAAATATTGAATATCGCGATTTTTGGATGGCGCCCGATGAGAATGCGTCGCTCGGCTCTGCCGAACAGTTTGTGCCACAACCTGATTGCGGGAGCGATGTGGCGCAGCTTTCTCTCCGTGTCAAGTATTCTCGAGAAGCCTCTGAGCACATCCCTGAAACGGTGTAGCGTGCGCATAGACTCTTCTGTCTTTGCCACGAACGAGGCGTTTGTCTCGTAGTCTTTGAACATCACCGGGTTGTCTATATGTTTTATCTTTGCTCCGCATATACTCAGTTCTTTGCCGAAAAGCACGTCTTCATATCCGTAAAGTCTTATCCGCTCGTCAAAAGAATGAGCGCACATTGTTTGGCGTCTTATCATGAAATTGGCCGTGGCAAAGCTGTGATAGGGCGTGTTTTGCCTCATCTCAATGGCATGTCTCGGCGCCGCCGCCCGCTCGTTGATATATCTCAGATTACCTTTCCATCTATCGTCATCTTCAACAACCATTGTATGGCCGTCTATAACGTCGGCATCTCCATCCATTTCCTGTATGTATCTGTCTATGAAATGCTCGTCGGGAAGAGCCATGTCGCAATCAATGAAGAGCAACCATTCGTATTTGCTGCTGCCGGCAAGGAAATTGCGAATGGCCGCCCGCCCGGTGTTTATACCTCTCTTGACGTATGAGCAGTGGGGGATATCATTTATTCTGTTGTTTGAGTGAATGGCGTTTTCATCGGTAGAGCCGTCGTCTGCCACAATGATTTCATAGTCAATGCCAGCCTTGTCGGCCTGTCTTTGCAGGCATTCGACAAGATGATCACACGCGTCATTATGCGTGGGAAGCAGTATCGAAAGTTGTTTTTTATCGTATATGTTCTCGGTTAGAAGCATTATAGACTGTTATTTAGTGTCATTTTTACATCGTACAAAGTTACGAAATAATGGCCGTTTTAGAAAATTTTGAACGTTTTATTTGTATGGATAAGGCTAAAATAGTAATTTTGTCGCACTTTAAATAAATGATAAAAAGATGAAAAAACAGTTTTTTAGAACAACAATCATGGCTTTGATGCTCATGTGCTCAGTGTGTGCGAATGCGCAAATAGATTTGGGAAATATCTTGGGAGGCCTGACGGGAGGCGGAAATTCATCATCGGGAGAAGACCTCGTGTCTAACCTTACATCTGTTTTTTCCGGTAAAAAGCAAGCCGCTTCCGATAAACTTGTCGGCACGTGGGTATATTCAGAGCCGGCAATAGTTTTCCAATCGGACAATTTGCTCGCGAAGGCCGGATCCAAAATCGCGGCAGGAAAGATTGAGGATAAGTTGCAGACACAGCTGTCCAAATATGGAATAAAACCGGGGGCGTTTACCATTACGTTTAAATCGGACGGCACTTTCACCGAGACTTTCGGCAAAAAAACAATGAATGGTAAGTGGGAAGTGAAAGATTCAAAACTGTATATGACATTTTCCGGCAGGAAAGCGATACCTATAACCACGCAGCTTGAAAGCAAAAAACTGATGATTGTTACCGATGCCACGAAGTTGCTGACACTCGTCAAGTCGGTGGCAAGCAGCTCGAACAACTCCAATATGCAAATTGTTTCGTCGCTCATGAAGAGCATTAACGGCATGCAGGCAGGTCTTACGCTTGTTAAAAAATAATAAATAACAGCCTTTTTACACCCATTATATATATGTATTAGTGTGAAAAAGTGTAACTTTGCAGCCGCTGTCACGAGATGGCAGCATAAATTCAAACCTAACAAACAAATAATTTAAAATGGCAACAAAAATCAGATTGCAGCGCGGCGGTCGTAAAGGATACGCGTTTTATCGTATCGTAATCGCTGACGCAAGAGCACCACGTGATGGTAAATTTACTGAAAAGATTGGTTCGTACAACCCTAACACCAATCCTGCCACAGTAGATTTGAATTTCGAGCGTGCTTTGTATTGGGTGGAGAACGGTGCACAGCCCACAGACACAGTGCGTAACATTCTCAGCAACGAGGGCGTTTATCTCATGAAGCACCTCCGTGGCGGTGTTAAGAAAGGCGCATTCGACGAGGCAACGGCACAGAAGAAGTTTGATGCTTGGAAAGAAGACAAGACAAAGTGTGTAGATGCTGTTCGCGAAGGCGAGGCAAAAGCAAAGAAAGCTGCTTACGAGAAGGAGCTTGAAGCAGAGAAGAAAATCAATGAGGCAATAGCCAAGAAAGTAGCCGACAAGAAAGCCGCTAAGGCTGAGGAAGAGGCTGCCAAGGCTGCTGAAGCTGCCGCAGAGGCTGCTGCTCCCGCTGAGGAAGCACCCGCAGAAGCATAAAATTGACATTTCTTTTCAATGAAATAAATAAAGCCGGAACATATCGTTCCGGCTTTATTGTTTTATTGATAATCGGTGGGAAAGTTTTGGCTTTGGCTGATTTTCTTTCCGAACGATGATTTACAAGGCGGCAGTGAACGTATACATGTCACCGAACAGACTCATGTCGGGTCGGGTTTTGAACAGGCCGAACACGCTGCTTCCGCTTCCGCTCATGGCTGCGTATACCGCGCCGAGGCCATAAAGCCGCTCTTTTATCTGCCCTATTTCGGGGTGAATGGCAAACACACTCTTTTCAAAGTCATTCACGAGCGACTCTCTCCACGTCTCCACCGGCTGCATGACGATGTCGCGGCACTTTGTGACGGTGGCTTTCGGCTCGATTAGTGAGAACGCTTCACGGGTGGATACCGGTATGTTCGGTCTTACGATGGCTATATACCATCCGCCGAGATTGAGATTTATAGGTTCTAAAATCTCGCCTATACCTTCGGCGTATGCTGGTGTTCCGAGCACGAAAAACGGACAATCGGCTCCCAAACGTGCCGCAAGTCCGATCATCTCCTGTTTCGACATGCCGAGATTGAACGTCTCGTTGAGCAGTGTTATCATATGTGCGCCGTCGCTCGAGCCGCCTCCCATGCCGGCTTGCGTGGGAATTTGTTTGTGCAGGTGGGCGTGAACGCGGGGCAGGGGATACCGTGCGGCAATCATGTCGTATGCTTTCACCACAAGATTTTGCCGCTCATCGCCGTCAATGTTGATGTTTGTCACTTTCAAATCACACGGATGTTCGGCCGGGAAAGCATCGTCCATGGGATAAATTTCGAGCGCGTCTTTTATCGGAACAGGATAGAACACAGTTTCAAGATTGTGGTATCCGTCGGGGCGTCGGGCAACGACATTAAGCCCGAGGTTTATTTTAGCAATAGGAAAACTTATCATTTTTAAGACAGTCTTGTATTCAATATCTTTTTATCAAAGGCAAAATTACAAAAAAAAATAGTATTTTTGCATTTCATAATTCATAAAATAAAGATGGCAGAACAAGATAACGGAAGACGGAGACGGCAGAAATCGGCACCGGTGGACAATACTTACGGACATTTGCAGCCGCAGGCTCTCGATGTGGAGAAAGTGGTGCTCGGTGCGTTGATGATAGACAAGGACGCTTATGCGGTGGTGTGCGAAATTCTATATCCGGAGAGTTTCTACGAGCCTCGCAACCAAATGGTGTATTCGGCGATACGCGATTTGAGCATGGCCGAGCGCCCTGTCGACATGCTTACGGTGACGGATCAGCTTGCCAAAAACGGCACACTCGAAGAGGTCGGAGGCCCCGTTTACATATCGGAGCTGACATCCCGTGTGGCATCGTCGGCCAATATCGAATATCATGCCCGCATAATAGCGCAGAAATATCTTGCGAGACAGCTTATATCCTTTTCGAGCGGGATACAGACAAAGGCTCTTGACGAGACCGTGGATGTGGACGAACTCATGCAAGAGGCTGAGGGGTTGCTCTTTGAGTTGTCGCAGCGCAACATGAAGAAAGACTATATCCAGATTGACCCGGTGATAAAAAATGCCGTGGATGCAATTCAGAAAGCGGCGGCAAACAAGGACGGACTCACCGGAGTGCCCACAGGATACAACAAGCTCGACGATATTACGAGCGGATGGCAGGCGAGTGATCTTGTCATAATAGCCGGTCGACCGGCGATGGGTAAGACCTCGTTTGCTCTCTCGATGGCAAAGAACATTGCGGCAGACTATAAGGTTCCGATGGCTTTTTTCTCGCTTGAAATGAGTAATGTGCAGCTTGTCAACAGGTTGATTTCAAACTGTTGTGAGATACAGGGAAGCAAAATACTGAACGGACAGTTGCATCCCGATGAGTGGGAACGGCTCGACAAGCGGATGAACGGGCTGCTCGGAGCTCCTCTTTACGTAGACGACACGCCGGGACTGTCGGTATTCGAACTGCGTACAAAGGCTCGTCGACTGGTGCGCGAGCATGGAGTAAAGATTATAATGATAGACTACCTGCAACTGATGAATGCCAACGGAATGCGGTTTAGCAGCCGTCAGGAGGAAGTGTCTACCATATCTCGCTCGCTGAAAGGACTGGCCAAAGAGCTTGATATACCTATATTGGCACTCAGTCAGTTGAACCGTGGCGTTGAATCGCGCGAGGGACTGGAAGGTAAACGCCCGCAACTGAGCGACCTGCGTGAGTCGGGAGCCATCGAGCAAGATGCCGACATGGTGCTTTTCGTGCACCGTCCGGAGTATTATCACATATATCAGGATGAGCACGGACGCGACTTGCACGGAATGGCACAGATAATAATAGCAAAGCATCGTAAGGGTGCCACGGGTGATGTGTTGCTGACTTTCCGTGGCGAATTCACCCGATTTGAAAATCCGGAAGACACGCGGTTGCGCTCGGGAGCCTCGTCGACGGATGGCGAAATTCTCGGTTCCAAGATTAACGGAGACGATAACGGCGGTATGTCAGGCGGATTTCCCGACGACTACGACCCGTTTGGCGGTGGCATGATGCCTCCAAACGCAGACGGACCGATGCCGTTTTAAGCAATTCCATTGTCCGGTAAAATATAATCTTTCTTTGACTTCGATAAAAATTATTGCTGTCCGGTTCTCTATATATGCCGCTCTATATTCATAAAAAGTAAATGCCGACTGCAAAGTCGGCATTTATCATTCAATGATATGCTTTAAACACTTTCTGGTTATTTTGAATATTGCTCGATGAACGTTTGTGCCTGCGTGTCGCCGAGTTCTTTTGCTTTTTGAAGATTGGCAATTCCCGCCGTCTTGTCTCCTTTCAGGCATTGTGCGAGTCCGAGGAAAAGATAGCCGTCGCTGTATGTCGCATCGAGCCTGATGCACTCTTTTGCGCTTGTCATGGCGTCATCGTAAAGTCCCACACGGACTTCGAGTGCGGCTTTCTCTGCATGATAGAGAGTATTGCCCGGGTTCATGTCGATGGCTTTCTTGAGGTCGTTAAGAGCCGGTTGAAACATTCTTCCTTCTATCTCGGCCTTTGAACGGATGTAATAGAAGTTGTCATTCACTGATGTAGACATGAGGTTTTCGTATTCGCTGAGGTCAATAACGGCTTTTCTGTATTTGCCTGCCGCAATAAGAGCCTGTGCCCGTACGAGGATATATGGTGCCGCAGCTTTCAGATACGGCCTGTCGAATGTGTTTACCGCACTGTCCAACAGAGCCAGCATTGCGGCAGTGTCGCCGACGGCCTCACGGCATTTTGCGGCTTCATAGTATATGTCTGCCGTCTTGTTATCGGCTTTGATGAGTTCGTTGTATGTGTTGTATGCGCCGTCATAGTCTTTCTTGGCGTATAAAATCTGCCCTTTGAGTTGTTTGTATACGGGTATCGGATTTATTTCGAATGCCGTCTCTGCTTCTTTGACGGCCTTGTCGAGAGACCATTTCGAGTATTCCTTACCGGCATTGTTTGTCTCTTTTTGAAAGATAAGGCGCGCGTAGTTATAGTGAGCTTCGTCTTTCTTGTCTGCCACTTTGATGGCGGTCTCCATGTCGTTGGCAGCTTCGTTAAATTTGTTTGCGGCAACGTTTAATTGCGCACTTGCCGTATATCCGTCTGTAGCGTTGGGGAATTTCTTTATGAAATCGCTCACAATGTCCTTGTATAAGACGGTATCAGCCATGTTTGAAGCCATGAAAAGGGTGAGGATAGCCTGATCAAGGTCGTCGGGGAGGTCCTTTTTTATTTTGATGTTTCTCAGTGTCTTATCGTTGATGCTCAGTCCTTTTATCTGCATGTCGGCGACAAATTTTCCGCTTATGGCATACGATGCGGGAGCATTAGCCTGTGCGGGTCGCTGCAATATACCGACAAGTTCGCCGCGGTCGTTTATAAACGGGCAACTCTCCATGTTGTCGTGCGACTCCATTTCAATCGTATAGTATTTGTATCCCGACAGGAAAGGTTCGGCTTTGCTTATTTTCCCCTCGATTTTTTCAGGTGCTTTCTTTGCGCTGTACGGAACGAGCCATACGGTATTGCCCTCTTTTGCGCTTTCCTTTTGGTTCTCGGCGGCAAGCGGCAGTGGAGTGCTTCGCTTTATGTCGACACGGAATTTTATCACATCATACATGTCGTCGGCTCCCAATATGTGTTTCACATCATACTCTTTGCCTTGTGAGTCGATGATGATGGCTTTTGCTGCGCCTTTGAACGCTTCGAGATTGCTTATCGCTTCGCCCTCTGTACCGATGAAAACACCGTTAGAACTGCTTTTCAGACAGCCGTTATCATCAAATGTTTTCACGGTGAACACAGCTTTTGCTGCCTTTTTTAAGTCGGGTTGGGCGTATGTGGCAAGCGCGAAAAACATCGCGCATGATATCAATAATAATGTTTTTTTCATACTTTCAGTAGTTCTTTTGCGTTATTAACAGCTGCTTCTGTCACATCGCTTCCGCTGAGCATTTGTGCTATTTCCATTATTCGCTCGTTGGTGGAAAGTTCGTGCATGATGCTTGTTGTGCCCTCGGGTGTCTCTTCTTTGTATACCTTGTAGTGCCTGATACCGAGGGCGGCAATCTGCGGAAGGTGTGTGATACTGATGACTTGGCGGTCGGATTGTCCCATTTGTTGCATGATGAGTGCCATTTGCTCGGCTATCTTGCCGCTCACTCCGGTGTCTATCTCATCGAAAATGATGGTAGGCAACTTGACGGCGCCGCTTATCATGGCTTTCAGCGAGAGCATCACGCGGGCAATTTCTCCGCCGGAAGCCACTTGTGATATCGGTTGCGGCTGTGTGCTTTTGTTGGCACTGAACAGGAAAGATACCTTGTCTGCTCCGTTATTGCCGAGAGCGTCTTGCTCTATTGCCACATCAAATCTTACATTCGGCATGCCGAGTTGAACAAGCCGTGCACGCATTTCACTTTCTATCATCTTTGCCGCTTTCATTCGTGTGCGGCTTAGTTGTGCGGCCTTGTTTACGCATTCGGCTTTTCTCTGCTCACATTTTTGTTGCAGTTCTTGCAGGGCTTCATCGCAGTTCTCGATGTTGTCGAGCTTTTGTTTTATGCTGTTTTGTTTGTCGATAAGTTCGTCTATGCTGTCACAGTGATACTTCTTCTCAAGCTCGTAAATCTTGTCGAGACGGTTGTTTATGGCATCTAATTCGGTAGGATTGAAGTCGGTGTCTTCCAATAGTCCGCTTACTTCCTGCGAAATGTCTTTCAGTTCTATGTGACATTCGGCCATTCTTTGAGCCAGTTCGCCGGTGACAGGCATCATCTTACCGATGGATTGAAGTTTGTTGATGGCTGTTTTAAGGTTTCCCACGACCCCTGTCATGTCGGCCGACAGAGCGTTGCTTGCCTCGTAAAGCGCGCTTTTTATATCTTCAGCATGGTTCATTGTCTCTGCGCGCTGTTCAAGTTCTTCCTGTTCTCCTGCTTTCAAGTTGACAATGGAGAGCTCATCGTATTGGAATTGCAGGAAATCGGCTTCGGTCTTATCGTGTTCAATGCTTTCTTTGAGTTCTTCAAGCTGTTTTGAAAGGCATTTGTAATCAGCGAAAACATTGCGATATGCGTTGAGTCCGTCGCTGTCTTGTGCGATGATATCAACTACATTGAGCTGGAAATCTTGTTTCCCGACGAGTAAATTCTTGTGCTGACTGTGAACATCTATAAGTTGTTCGCCGAGTTCTTTGAGTGTAGATAGCGGGGTGGGGGAATCGTTTATGAATGCCCTGCTTTTGCCGGAAGTCGTTAGTTCGCGGCGTATTATGCAGTCGGTAGGGTCATATTCGATGTCGTTTTCGGTGAAAAAGCTTTCCATTCCGTAACGCGACAAGTCGAAATGAGCTTCTATAATACATTTGTCTGCTCCGTTTTTTATTGCTTTTGAGTCTGCTCTTTGTCCCAAAAGTAAGCCTATCGCTCCGAGAATAATGCTTTTCCCGGCTCCCGTTTCTCCCGTAATGACGGAAAATCCCGGGCCGAATTCTATATCAAGAGTCTCGATGAGCGTGAAGTTTCGTATGTATAATTGTTTTAACATCTTTGCTTTTATTCTCTTATTTTGTTCCAAGCATTGCTTTGTGAGGCGTTTATATCGAGCAGGATATTGTATACCGACTCTTTTTCTTTTTGTGTTCCTTTGCCTTTGTAGATGTTTGCGAGTTCGTCGCGCTTATAGTCTGTCCATATCTGCGGCAGCAAACTTAGCGGCTTGTTCTCGTGTGCCGTCTTTAAATTTTCCTCCAATGCCGTTGTAATATTGGTTCGTCCGCGCTCCGCATTGCTTGCCATTTCGTCGAGACCTTTACGGTAATAGTCGTATTGAAGCTGTCTGAAAGGCTTCATCGACTCTTCCATGTAGTCGTTAATGATGGCAAAACGGTTTCTGCTGTTCTCAAAAGCTTTCCATCCTGTGTAGCTAAGGTTCTGCGTGTTGTTTACCAAATACAGGCAGCGTTGCAGTATATCGGTTCCTCCCATAGGTGAAAAACTGTCCAGATCGAGACCGATTATCAGGTAGGCATAGTATGCGAATAAAGCCGTAAGTTGGTTGTCTACGTTCTCGTCGTTATAGTTTAGTTGGTCGAATTGCGCGAATTCAAAGTTGAAGTCGGCGTCTTTATTATTATATAATGTGGTTGTATATTGCGAATTATATACCGGTCTGTTTGCTTGTATCATGGCAGTGCATTCAAACATATTGCTTGTCTTGTCGTATTTGGTGACGGTTATGTTGAAGTTGCACACTATTCTCTCGTTTTTCTGAAATTGAAGTTCGGTCCATTGTCGTTCGTTTATGAACTGTTCCAATGTCTGTTGCAGGTTTTCAAACACGCTTACGTCAGTCACTCCCACCTGACTGTGGTTTATGTTGACCTTTGCTTGCAGTTCCTGAGCGGCTGAACGCACGGAGAAAGCGGCCATGATGATGACAAACAGTACCTTTGTTATTTTCATGTCAAATATGTTCGTGATAATAATACTAAATCAAATGATTACAAGATGCTTGCCAATTCGGATACGATATCTTTCGCAACGGCTGTCTTTTCTTTCTTTTCAAAGTCTTTCCGGCCGTTTGCCGATATTATGCTTATTTGGTTCTCATCCGATTTGAAACACGTTCCTTCGTTTCGCAGAGAGTTCAAAACAATGAAATCAAGGTTCTTTCGTGACAGTTTTCGCTCCGCGTTTTCAGTCTCGTTGTTTGTTTCAAGCGCGAAGCCAACAACCCTTTGACCGCTTGTTTTCATTTTTCCAATCTCGGCGGCAATATCGTGCGTGGGTTTGAGAACAATAGTGAGATTGTCTTTTTCGCGTTTTATCTTTGTCTCAGACATGTTCTCGGGGTGGAAGTCGGCCACCGCGGCGCATAATATCGCGGCATCGCATTCCGGAAATTCGTTTGTCGCCGCGTTAAACATTTGTTCGCAACTTTCCACATCTATGCGTCTTATGTTCTTGTGATTTGTTTGCAATGCCACCGGCCCGGCCACAAGAACGACATCGGCTCCTCGGCGAGCGCACTCCTCTGCGAGCGCAAATCCCATCTTACCGCTTGAATAGTTGCCGATAAATCTCACGGGGTCTATCTTCTCGTATGTAGGTCCAGCCGTTATCAAGATGCGCTTACCGCTCAGTTCTCCGGCGTTTTCGCAGAAGAATTCATCGAGTGCATTCACGATGTTTTCCGGTTCTTCCATGCGTCCTTTGCCTTCAAGTCCGCTTGCGAGAAAGCCTTTCTGCGGTTCGATGATATGGTTTCCGAACGAGCGCAGTCGCTCGATGTTCTGTTGTGTGGACGGATGTGCGTACATGTCGAGGTCCATTGCGGGGGCGATAAACACCGGTGCTTTCATCGACAGGTATGTTGTTATGAGCATGTTGTCTGCCACTCCGCCCGCCATTTTGCCTATTGTGGCAGCCGTGCAGGGTGCTATCAGCATGGCATCGGCCCATAGTCCGATGTCTACGTGGCTGTTCCATGTTCCATCCCGTTGCGAGAAGAACTCGCTAATCACCGGTTTGTGTGTCAGGGCGGATAGGGTGATGGGGGTGATAAACTCCTTACCGGCAGGTGTTATTACCACCTGCACTTCCGCACCGCGCTTTATCAGTCCTCGGATTATATAGCAAGCCTTATATGCCGCTATCGAGCCTGTTATACCTAAAACAATCTTTTTGCCTTTGAGCATAATCTTTTATCTTAATTTGCTCTCGCGTAATCTTATTCGTGTGAGCACTTGTTTGGTGTTATAAGTGAAGTCTCCGCCAAGTATCCAGCTGTAATATCCCGGGTCGTAGCGCAGTACCGTGGCGACAGGCTCGCCCTTGTGTTTGCCGAAATTGAACACTTCAATCTTCTTGATGTTACCGTCTTTGTCTTTAACCGGTTGCCCCTTGTTGTCTTTCATCTCGCCCCATACAATCCGTCCCGCAAAGTCCACATTGTTATTGTGGCGCGAGAAGTCGGCAAGGAAGTCCATATCGTTCGGCAGATGGCGCTCGGGGTCCGGTTCTGTCTCGGGGTTATACTTGTCGAGTTGCCCCATGAGCACCCGGTATGTAGCCTCGGTGTCTTGGTCGGCGCGGTGTGCTTCAAAATCGTCTTCCATCGCTCTGCCGCAGTAAAACTTGTAAGCTGCGGCCAGATTGCGGCGCTCCATCTTGTGGTATATGGCTTGTGCGTCTATGAGGCGGCATTTACTGAAATCGAAGTCGATGCCTGCGCGGAGAAATTCCTCGGCAAGCATCGGTATATCGAAGTGGTTTGAGTTGAAGCCGGCAAAGTCGCAACCTTTGAATTCCTCGCTGAGTGTTCCGGCGAGAGCCTTGAATGTGGGCTTGCCTTTCACGTCGTCATTGGTTATTCCGGTGAGTTCAGACACTTCTTTCGGAATATCTTTGCCGGGATTTACAATCTCGTTGTGTCTCAATTCCTTTCCGTCTGGAAAAACCTTTATGTACGACAGTTGTATGATGCGATCCTTAACCAAATCAAGTCCGGTCGTTTCGAGGTCGAAGACAATCAGCGGTTTTGTTAGTTTCAGCTTCATTTCTTTTCTTTATTCGTTGATGAGCATTGGCATCATGAGCATTAGAACGTCTTGATTTTCCGGTTGTTCAGACGGCAGTACGACTCCGGCACGGCTCGGGTCGGCAAGTTGTATTATTATCTCGGGACAGTCGAAATTGTTTAATACCTCGATGAATGAAGAGCCTTTGAACCCGATGCTCATCGGCTGTCCGTTGTATTCGCACGACATTTTTTCCGTAGCCGTTTTCGAGAAGTCGAAGTCTTCAGCGTCAAGTTGCAACGTTCCGTTTTCAACATGAAACCTTATCTGATTGCTGTAACCGTTTGAGAACGGCTGCACGCGGCGCAGTGCGCTGAGCAGAGACACTCTGTCGACTGTAAGCTGGTTGGGGTTGTTTTGCGGTATTACGGAGTTGTAGTTGGGATACCGACCTTCCGTCAGTCGGCAAATCACGATACCGTCTCCGTAGTTTATTTCGGCATTGCGCTCGTCAAATCTGATTGTCACGTCGCCGCCGTCCTTGCCGAGCAGGTTTTTCAACAGTGTGGCAGGTTTCTTGGGCATGATGAATGATGCCGGAGTGTCGCTCTTTATCGACAGTACGTTGTTGCGCACGAGCTTGTGTCCGTCGCTTGCCACGATTGAAAGACAGTCGCTCTTCAAGTCAAAGTATATACCGTTCATCACCGGGCGCAGCTCGTCTTGTGCCATGGCAAAGAGAGAACGGTTGATATTGTCTGCCAATAAGTTGTTGGCTATTGTTATTGTGTGTGCGTCGCCGCTTATCTCCTGTGCTTTCGGAAATTCGTCGGCACTCTCAACCGGCAGCGAGAACATACCGTTCTGATAGCTTATTCTCGCGATATTCTCCTGTTGGTTTACCTCGAATGTGATAGGTTGCTCCGAGAAACCTTTTACGGCTTCGAGCAGGTCGTGGTTGCCAACGGCGAAAGAACCGTTGCCGTCGCTTTCTATCAGCTCCATCGTGGTTTTCATCATGTTCTCGCTGTCTGATGCAGTGAGATACAGGATATTGTCTTCTATCTCAAAAACGAAGTCCGAGAGAATTGGCAAAGAGTTCTTGCTGTTTATTACTCGTGACAGGGCGATAAGTTTGCTGCTGAGCGCAGTGCTTGATAATGTAAATTTCATGTGTATGTTTTATTTTTGTTTTTTACTTTTCATATTGACTACAAAAATACAAAATTACTGTGGCAGGAGCAAAAATAATCGGCTAAAAGTTATACGATTTAAAACTATTTTTGTAATTTCGCAATCTCAAAGACATGAATACAATCATAAAATATATTTATAAATAATGGAAATTACAGGAAGAATTATTGCCGTATTACCGGCAGCCAGTGGAACATCGGCACGCACGGGCAACCCTTGGATGTCGCAAGAGTATGTGTTGGAGACTCATGATCAGTATCCCCGTAAATGCTGTTTCCGCGTTTTTGGAGAAGATCGCATAAAGCAATTCAATATTCAGGCCGGTGAGGAAATTACGGTATCGTTTGACATTGACGCACGCGAATACAACGGACGCTGGTTTAACAGTATCAATGCTTGGGCCGTAAACCGCAATGTTCAGGCTCAGGCCGCTTCTCAGGATGGTGCTGCCGCACAACCGTTTATGGCTCAGCAGCCGGCTCAGGCAGCCCCGTCAGAAACACCATTCCCCCCGGCTCAGGACAATAGCGGCGAGGGTAGTGCCGACGACCTGCCTTTCTAAGAAGAACAGGTGAGTGAAAGGAATGAATAATTCCGGGGTTTGAAGAAAAAACAGGAGTTGTTTTTAATTAGATAAAAGCACTTTTCGACGCGAATAGCCGACCAAGTAACATTGGTCGGCTATTCGCGTTTTTTTATCATTGTTATCCTATAAAGCTCAAACTCCCGGCTTTTTCGTATGAAAAACTCGCCCATGCTTCACGCATATCCGAGCAGTCTGCCCGTTTGATATACGGCTGCCGACACGAGCCATGCCAATGCCGTGGTGTATATGGCGGCAAAGAGTGCCCACCGCCATGAGCCGCTTTCGTTCTTTATTGCGGCTATCGTTGCTATGCAGGGGAAGTATATCAGCACGAAAAGCAGATAGCAGAATGCTATCAGCGGGGTTATTCCGTCGGCCGTCATTTTACTGTGAAGCTCGGTGTATCTTGCGTGGCTGTCCTCATTGTTGTCTTCGGCTACGCTGTCGTCTCCGCTGTAAAGCACGCCGAGGGTGGAGGCTACAATCTCTTTTGCGCCCACTCCCGCAATCAGTCCCACGTCGAGCCGCCAGTCGAAGCCCTGCGCGCGAAATGCCGGCTCGATGGTTTTGCCGATGCGTCCGATGTAGCTGTGTTCCTGCTGTTGCTTCTTGTCGAGTCTGTCGTCGTGCGGGAAATATCCGAGTGCCCATACTATTATGCTCGCCACAAGGATTATGTTACCCATTTTTTTGATATATTGCTTGCCTTTTTCCCATGTGTGCCGTCCGATAGCCTTTGCGGTGGGGAAGCGGTAGGGTGGCAGTTCCATTACGAACGGGGTGTCTTCTCCTTTTATTATATATCGGCTGAGAACGCGGCTCACGACGACGGATAGCATTATGCCGATGGCATACAGTGAAATCATGATGAGGCTTTGGTATTTCACGGCGAAGAAAGTGCCGGTAATCATGATGTATATCGGCAGGCGTGCCGAGCAACTCATCATCGGCAGCACGAGCATTGTGATCAGTCGCGAGCGGCGGCTTTCTATCGTGCGTGTGGCCATTATTGCCGGTACGTTGCATCCAAATCCCATTATCAGCGGTATGAACGATTTGCCGTGAAGGCCCATCTTGTGCATCAGTTTGTCCATGATGAAAGCCGCGCGCGCCATGTATCCGGAATCTTCCATGAACGAGATGAAAGCATATAGAATGAGTATTTGCGGCAGAAAGACGATTACCGAGCCCACACCGCCGATAACACCGTCGATGAGCATGTCTTTCAACGCGCCGTCGGCAAGTGTATTGCCGAGCAAAATGCCAAGTGCCGCGACACCTGTTTCTATCCAGTCCATCGGATATTGGCCGATGGAGAACGTTGTCTGAAACATGGCATAGAGCATCAGGAAGAACAGCGGGAAGCCGATGTACTTGTTTGTCACGATGCTGTCTATGAGATGTGTGGTCTGGTATGTGTCTTGTTTCTTGCCCTTTTCGTATTTCGCTTCTTGCAGCGCTCCGTGAATAAATCCGTATTTGGCATCCATTATTGCCGTCTCGGTATCCTCTTTTGTCTCTTCTTTTATCAGAGCGGCCTGTCTGTTCCGTATCTCTATTATTTTGTCTCCGTTGTGCAACGAGCGTGCGAGGAGTTCGGCCTCGGAGTCCATTTCGAGCAGTTTGATGGAGAGGTAGCGCGTGGAGTACTTATGGCGTATCTGCTCGTCGTCCTGCAACTCGGTCTTTATGGCTTCGATCGCGCTTTCTATCAGCCGTCCGTGATTGAGGTGTATGTGTCTGTAAACGCTGTTGTTGGGCCGTTTGCCGTGGGCAAAATCCTCGCTGTGGTTGCTTGCCGAGTCTTTACCGTATGTGTTGTGCCAGTTTTGTATGTCGGCGGCCACCTCGGGATTGATGTTTCCCTCTTTGTCGATAAAGTCGACACCTTCGTACATGTTTATTATGATATGGAACAAGAGGTCTGTTCCCCGTCCGGTTTTAAACACCGTAGGTATCATCGGCACGCCGAAAAGCCGGCTCAGTGTTTGGTAATCGAGTTTGTCGCCGCGCTCTTCAAACTCGTCAAACATGTTCAGCGCGCACACCATTCTCAGGTGCATGTCGACAAGTTGTGTCGTGAGATACAGGTTGCGCTCTATGTTGCTGGCGTCTATTACGTTGATTATGATGTCCGGAGTCTGCTCTATAATCTGTTTTCTTACGTACAGTTCTTCGGGGCTGTATGCCGATAGCGAGTATGTGCCGGGCAGGTCTACGAGATTGAATTCATATCCCTCGAATTTGGCGAAGCCCTCTTTGGCGTCCACTGTTACGCCGGAATAGTTTCCCACACGCTCATGAGCTCCCGACGCGAAGTTGAATAATGATGTTTTTCCGCAGTTTGGGTTTCCCACGAGTGCCACGTTGATTGTGCGTCGCTTGCGCATTGCCGCGTCGCGAAGCAGTTTGTCTTTGTGCGGCGGCTCGTCGTCGCAGCCGTTTGTCATCATCGTGGCCGGCTTGTTTTCGGGTGTATCGCCATTGGCGCTTGCCTTTAAAGCATCTTCTTCGGATATGATTTCTATCATGTCGGCCTCGTCGTGTCTCAGTGATACTTCGTAGCCCATGATTTTATATTTGACCGGGTCTTGCAGTGGGGCGTTGAGTAAAACTTCGACGATTTTTCCTTTTATGAAACCCATCTCGACAATGCGTTTACGGAAACCGCCATGTCCCAATACTTTTACTATTACACCCTTCTCGCCTGTTTTCAGTTCGGAAAGTTTCATGTTTCGATTTGTAGTTTAATGCAAAAATACAACAAATAATTTACAACTTGGTTGCAAACGGTTTTAAAAAACACGTGAGTACCTAAAAATAATGATGTGTGGCGAGTTGTTTTCGCGTGATGACACAAAAGTGGGTATGATGTTGTGGTATTAAAGTGTTGTTGTAGGTTGGGAAAAAGTGTGAAAAGCTGTCTGTCGCAATATCATAATTTAGAATTTAACTTAATATCTATTAAAAATGTTAATATTTTGAGTTTGTTTTTACAAAATAAGGCCTCATAATTGCGTTCTTTTCAAAAAATAATTTCCTCGGCGAAAAAAACGCATTTTCAGAGCATTTTGCGTAAAGTGTTATCTGTCAGCTCTTTACCTGCAAAACTTACTTTCCGTACATCCCCTGCAACCCATCCTCATTTCCAATTAGGCCGTAATTGCATTCCAATTAGGCCGTAATTGGAACGTAATAAGGCCGTAAATGCAATGCAATTACGGCCTTATTGCAGAGCAAAAACACCCGAAAATCATGTCCGACCCCGAATAATTGCAGTCCGACCTACAAATAATGATACGAAAATGTCAATTAAAATTTCCGGCTTTTTCTAAACGGTGACTTCAAGTTGCACTTTTTACTTTTAACAATTACTTCTCGAATTTTATGTTTATTAAGAAAAGCCTCTCCCGATCTCCCCAAGGGGAGGAGAAGTGACGCCCCTCTTAATCTCCCCAAGGGGGGAGAAGCGGAGTGCAGAGTTATGATTACCTTTATATTTACCGGACAGCAGCAATAAAAATAAAAGCGCGGAACATCATCGGTGTTCCGCGCTTTTGGCAATGTATTGTCGTTTTATTATGACGGGCTTGCAGATATTAAACAAGTCCGCGCCCGTGACAATTCTTGAACTTCTTACCACTTCCGCATGGGCATGGGTCGTTGCGTCCCGGCAGTTTTTCTTTCACAATCGGAGTGTGCGGTTGCTGCGCGCGGGTGTCGTGTGCAGCGGCGGCCGCCTGATTGGGGTCTGTAAGCTGCTCGTCAGACATGTTGCGCTTGTTCTCAGTGTATTGAGGACGCTGCGTCGGCATCTCCGGCTCGGCCTCGCGCACGTCTTCCTGTTGCATTTCCGGAATACCGCTGCGCATGAGTATTGCCACAATACGGTTGTTCATGGAGTTCACCATGTTGTCGAACAGCTTGACACTTTCAAGTTTGAAGATGAGAAGCGGGTCTTTTTGCTCGTAAGACGCGTTCTGAACGCTGTGTTTCAAATCGTCCAGCTCGCGCAGGTTTTCTTTCCAGCAGTCATCAATGATATGTAGCAGTATCGACTTCTCAAATTGTTTGATGATGCTCTTGCATTCCGTGTCGTAAGCCTCTTTCAGGTCGCATGGTATGTTGTACATCTTGCGTCCGTCTGTGATTGGAACCATAATTCGCTCGTATACGGCACCTTGGTTTTCGTAAACCTGCTTGATTATCGGCCATGCCACAGTCTGTATTCGTTCGGTCTTGCGTTTGAATGCGTCCATTGCCGTCTGGAAAGAGTTTTCGGCGAGGATGTCATGCTTGGTGTTTATGAACTCATCGTTTGTGAAAGGCACTTCCATCGCGAATATGTGCATGAACTCTTCTTTGCAGCCTTCATAGTCGTTGTTTTCGATGATGTTGACAACACGGTCCCATATAATGTTCGAGATGTCCATGCCGATACGCTCTCCCATGAGTGCGTGGCGGCGTTTCTCGTAGATTACGGTGCGCTGCTTGTTCATCACATCGTCGTATTCGAGCAGGCGCTTACGTATTCCGAAGTTGTTTTCTTCCACTTTCTTCTGTGCTCTTTCCACCGTGCTTGAAATAATCGGTGCCTCCAGCACTTCGCCCTCCTTAAATCCGAGCCGGTCCATGACGCTGGCGATGCGCTCCGCGGCAAACAGTCGCATCAGCTTGTCTTCGAGAGAGACGAAGAAAACGGATGAGCCGGGGTCGCCCTGACGGCCGGAACGTCCGCGGAGCTGGCGGTCTACGCGGCGGCTCTCGTGACGCTCTGTTCCGATGATTGCCAATCCTCCTGCTGCCTTTACCTCGTCAGAAAGTTTGATGTCGGTACCGCGGCCGGCCATGTTCGTTGCAATGGTTACGGCTCCGAGACCGTTTACGCTTTGTCCGGCAAGAGCCACGATGTCTGCTTCTTTCTGGTGCAGCTTGGCATTGAGGACCTGATGGGGAATTTTGCGCATGTTCAACATCTTGGACAATAGTTCCGATATCTCTACCGATGTCGTACCCACCAGTACGGGACGGCCGCTGTTGCGCATCTTCTCAATCTCTTCGATGACGGCGTTATATTTCTCTCTCGCCGTTTTGTAGATGCGGTCGTTCATGTCTATTCGCTGTACGGGTCGGTTTGTCGGTATTTCAACAACGTCGAGCTTATAGATATTCCAGAATTCGCCCGACTCGGTGGAAGCCGTACCTGTCATACCCGACAGCTTGTGATACATGCGGAAATAATTTTGAAGAGTGATTGTGGCGAAAGTCTGTGTGGCCGCTTCAACCTTTACATGCTCTTTTGCCTCAACCGCCTGATGCAGTCCGTCGCTCCAGCGTCTGCCGTCCATGATACGTCCGGTCTGCTCGTCAACGATTTTCACTTCGCCGTCGATGACAACATATTCATCGTCTTTATTGAACATTGTGTATGCTTTGAGCAATTGCTGTAACGTGTGTACGCGCTCGCTCTGGATGGCATAATGGTTGAGCAACTCGTCTTTTTTGTTGAGTCGCTCCTCACTGCTCAGTCTCGTATCCGATTCAAGTGCGGATAATTGCGACGCGATATCCGGCAGCACGAACAACTCTTTGTCGTTGACTTGACTTGCCAACCACTCGGTTCCTTTGTCGGTCAGGTCGCAGGAGTTGAGCTTCTCGTCCACGACAAAGTACAGCGGTTCGACGGCTTCCGGCATGCGTCGGTTGTTGTTCTCCATGTAGATTTCCTCGGTTTTGAGCATTCCCGATTTAATTCCATCCTCAGATAGATATTTAATCAGCGGCTTGTTTTTCGGCAAAGCCTTGTGCGAACGATATAGAGAAAGGAAACCCTCGTCAATGAGTTTTTGGTTGTTTGCCCGTCGTCCTTCCGTTATTTTTTGTTTGGCATCGGCCAGATACTGTGTTGCCAATCTGCGTTGAACATCAACGAGACTCTCAACGAGCGGCTGGTATTCCTCGAACATCTGGTCATCGCCTTTCGGTACCGGGCCGGAAATGATAAGCGGTGTACGGGCATCGTCAATCAAAACAGAGTCGACCTCGTCGACGATGGCGTAATTGTGTGCTCTCTGCACGAGGTCGGCAGGCGATACCGCCATGTTGTCGCGCAGATAGTCGAAACCGAACTCGTTGTTTGTACCGAATGTAATGTCGGCTTGATAAGCCTTTCGACGCTCGGGTGAGTTGGGACGATGCTTGTCGATGCAGTCGACAGACAGGCCGTGGAATTCGTATAACGGTCCCATCCATTCCGAGTCACGTTTGGCAAGATAGTCGTTTACCGTCACGACATGTACTCCGTTGCCGGTAAGGGCATTGAGGAATACCGGCAGTGTGGCGACAAGGGTTTTACCCTCACCGGTTGCCATTTCTGCAATCTTACCTTGGTGAAGAACGACGCCACCGAAGAGTTGCACGTCATAGTGTACCATTTCCCATTTGAGGTCGTTGCCGCCGGCGGTCCAATGATTGTGATAGATGGCTTTGTCGCCGTCTATCGTTATAAAGTCTTTTTTGGGGTCGGCAGCCAATTCGCGGTCGAAATCGGTCGCGGTGACTATTGTTTCTTCGCTGCTCGCGAACCTTTTTGCCGTTTCTTTCACGATGGCGAAAACCTCAGGCATGGCTTCGTTCAACTTCTCCTCGTAAATTTCGAGTATCTCTTTTTCTAATTTATCAATCTGATTGAACAATCCTTCGCGCTCATCGATAGGTGTGTCTTCTATTTTCGATTTTAGTTCGGCAATCTTGTCTTTCTGCTCTTTTGCCGAGCTTTGTATCCGCTGCTTTATCTGCAAAGTCCTGTTTCGTAATTCGTCGTTGCCGAGTTTCTCAATCTCGGGATACACAACCTTTACTTTGTCGACCAAAGGCTGTATCAACTTCATGTCTCGGGATGATTTATCGCCGAAGAGTGATTTTAATATTTTACTTAAATTCATTTTTTATATTAAAGTTTTTATTATTCTGTAATGTGATGATTAATTTATTGTCATTAGAACAATGGCTCGGAAGAGCAGGCGTTCGGTGCTCTTATTCTGATGAATTTGGCAATTGTCGGTGCTATGCGATCAATCGTAGTGGGCAAGGCTATACGTTCGGGGGCTGTTCCGGCACCATATATTATGATAGGGAACTGTATGAAAGAAGCTCTGGCGAGAATGTTCTCCATGTTATTCTCGTTGACCAATTTCCAGCCCGGAGCCACTTCTATGAGTATATCTCCGTTTCTTTCATGATTGAAACCGTTTCGTATCTTGTCTATACGCTGATTGTTGCTCGATAAAAGTTGTAATGAAGTATAAACGTTTCTTACCCCTGATATTTGGGAAAGAAACTCTTGGGCGCGTTCTGTCGCATCTGTAAGGCTGATTTGTTTGCGTTCCAATAACTTGCGGTCGAAAAACATTTGCGGACCGAAACAAGTCTCAACGTATTTCCCCTGTCCCCAAATGGCACCGAAATACATGTTAAGAAGGTCTGCGGTGCGTGCTATATTGAAAGAGCCTGACGGTATCTTGAACTTTGAATAGTCTGCGTCTTCTTCATCGCAGTATCCGGTACCGGTGATGACAAACAACACATTGTCGTGCCCCACTTTGCGTTCGATATCAGCCATAAGTCTGCCGAGCGTCATGTCGAGTCGCACGTAAGTGTCTTGCAACTCCATTTGACATTCGTTTATAGTCTTATGATCGAAGTTCCCGGCGTAATATGTGATATTAAGCAAGTCTGTTATTCCATCCGAGCCCATTGCATTGCTTGTCACGCATTGCAACGCAATGTTTGTGATGCTTTCGTTTACAA
The DNA here is from genome assembly GCA_017623155.1 of Prevotella sp. Taxonomy (GTDB): domain Bacteria; phylum Bacteroidota; class Bacteroidia; order Bacteroidales; family Bacteroidaceae; genus Prevotella. The sequence goes on from JAGAPR010000001.1 coordinate 184,335, forward strand.
GTCCGCTTGTTTTGTATTCGCGGTATCGTCTGGAACTGTTGAATTTATGTTTGAACGGCTTTTGCATACCGCCATTCATGAAATAACAGAAGTTGCCTGATAAATCATTGAGCGGAGTCCATTCCGTTTGGTTTATTTTTGAAAGCGAATTTAAACTGTTATATCCCCATATCCATCCGGGCATGGATTGGTAATAGTATGCCGATGAGCACCAATTACCGGTTTCATCATCTATCCATACGGCACCGTCTCCTGCATGTCCGGCCGAAATTACGGCCGCGTCTCTGAATGGAGATATTGAATAAACGATGGCTTTGCCGTTTGTGGCTACCTTTAACTCATCGCCGATAGTAGAAGAATTAATGTTTTTGGGAGACGAACAGTCTTTTGTTTGCAGTCCTTGATATTTGTTGTCGTCGACGCAATAGACCGGTCGGAGCGTTTCTTTATTCAACCAGCGCGCGCCGACTATACTGTTATAATAAGGTGTGGTGCCGCAGAATAAAGTGGCAATTGCCGAAGCTCTGTCTATTGGAGAGAAAGGATACGAGGCATTTGTATATAAAATACCCTTTTCAAACAACTTCTTAAATCCGTCATTACCGTATAGAGGCGTGAATGCTTCTAAATAATCGGTTCTCAATTGGTCGATGGAAATGTTGACAACCAACTTCGGAGCTGATTTGCCGGAACTGATTTGTGCGTGTCCTTGTGCGGCAAATGCAGCCAATATTATTAATGACAGATACCTGTATTTCATTTGTTCATGCGCTTTTTGTTTTAATTTGCGTATGTAGCCAACATCTTATTAGCAAAGATAATGCCACAATAATCATGCCCTCGGCGTAGTCTTGGAAAACGCACCCGATTAAGAATGCCAATATTAATGTGGCGTATATATGCCAGTACTTGGTTCTCCTTTTCTTGATTACAGACGGAATGAAGAAGAGTGATATTGGGTTTAAAAGCAATATTTGCAGGTTTGTGCTTGTAGTGGGGTGCTCTGAAAAGAACAGAAGTAATAGTATCAAACCGCACAAGCCGGTGAGCAATGTGATGAAAGCATCCCATGCGACACATGTTTCCCCTCGTTTATAATCGAAAAGAGATATGCATAATGTAATAAAGAAAAATATGCCGGCACACAATGTAGGACTAAAAAGCGTGGTGGCTGATTTGTTAATATCCTGCTTGGATATTATTATTCTGTTTGATTTTACCAATGGCTTGGACGAATTTCCTGATATTATTTGCGCGTTATCAAAATCATTCATCAGGTTTTCAGGAAGAAATTGTTTCTCTTCCGGAGTAATATCGCAATCGGCTTTCAGCCCGAGACACAAGTCATTGCCCACCGCTGCCCACGGATGTTCTTTCGTATATCGGTGTATTTCATCTCTGAATGATTTTTTATCATCACTGATGGCATTATAAACTACATGCCCGTTTATATTGTTTACAATGATGTCTCGCGATTGTGTGGTGCAATTGTTGTAGAGAAAATTATATCGATAGACTTTGTTTTCCGGTCGGTAATTATCTTCCAAAGCGTTAATTATATTAATCTTGTCTTCGTATGTTATGTTTAATAATTGTTCGTTTACTTGGCAGCCGAAGCGTTGATATTCTTTTTGGAATATATAAAAGGGTACAACACCTAATTCATAATCCGTCTTTCCCAAGGCAAAACGCAGGGCGAAGAACGGTTTTTTGAAATTAAAGATGCCGTAATTGAAAACCCAGTCGCCTCCGGTTCGCAAATCTTTATACCTTATTGCCGTATGGCCGTACAGGCTGTATATGGCATCATGAGGCGAACAAGTGAGCAGACTTATCTCTATGGAGTCATTGTTTAAAGTGTTTTCAGCTTTTGAAGAAACAGGCATAAAAAAGCACGCAACCATCAAAATGATAGTTGGGATGAAATTTCTAAAAACACTTTTAAATTGTTTCACGATGCAAAATTACTCTCTTTTTTCTACTTTCGGTGCTATTATTTCGTTTTTTTTCAATAAATTTGCACGCTGTAAGCGAAAAAAGCATAAATGAATTTAACGATAGACATCGGTAATACATGCGTCAAACTCGTTGCTTTTGATGGGACATCTCCCGTTGAAGAGATAAGAATGGATAGTGATGAGTTGTTTAAATTGAATGATTTTTGTGAGAAATATCATTTCAGACATGGCATATATTCTTCTGTAACAAATCTATCGGATGAATTCAAACACGCGATAGAAGCATTACCTTTCCCTGTAATGCGGTTGGTTTCCGGTGTCACTCCCATACCTATTATTAATAAGTATTCAACTCCCAAGACATTGGGTACAGACAGATTGGCCGCGGCTGTCGGCTCTTTTCTTTCTGTAAAAGACCGTGATATATTGATAATAGATGTGGGAACATGTATTACTTATGACTTTGTGAATTCCAAAGGTGAGTATCTCGGAGGAAATATTTCTCCCGGTCCGACGGTAAGATTAAAATCACTCCATGCTTTTACAGATGCTCTTCCTCTGATAGAACGCAAAGGAAGCGTATCGGAGATAGGAGATACAACAGAAATGGCAATACGAAACGGAGTCATGCACGGAGTGGAGTATGAAATAGAGGGATGTATAAGTGAGTTCTCATCCAAATATCCTAATCTTTTGGTTTATTTAACAGGTGGGGTACAGTTAAATTTGCGCATATCAGAAAAAAAATGCATCTTTGTAGACAAATTGATAGTCCCTAAGGGCTTGAATTATATTCTTCTTTATAATATCAAAGAACAAATTCATAATGAAAAAAATAATATTAAGTAGCGTTATATTGGGGCTTGTAGCCATACAGGCAACCGCTCAGAGTGGAACGAACTCTCCGTACAGCCAGTACGGATTGGGCGTTTTGTCTGACCAGTCACAAGGTTTCAACCGCGGTATGAACGGTTTGGCGTTGGGAATGAGAGATGGCGGACAGGTGAATTTTCTCAATCCGGCATCTTATTCGGCGGTAGATTCTCTTTCCATGATATTTGACGTGGGCCTTTCCGGACAATTAACGAATTTCAAGGAGGGCGGAAAAAAACTTAATGCGAAGAATGCCGATTTTGAATATGCGGTTGCTGCATTCAGAGGATTTCGTAATGTGGGTTTCAGTTTAGGTATCGTTCCTTTTACAAATATCGGATATAATTATTCCGCCACGTCGAATGTAGGAACGTCGGAGATGGTATCGACGGAGACATACAATGGCTCCGGAGGTATTCATCAGGCTTATATCGGTGCGGGATGGAATTTCTTCGACGGCTTTTCCATCGGTGCAAATATTTCTTATTTGTGGGGTTCATACGAAAAAAATGTCAGTATAACAAACAGTGACAGTTATGTTAATTCTGTGGTAAAGACGTACAGCGCTGATGTTAACAGTTATAAAATTGATTTGGGCTTGCAGTGGCAGAAAGAAATATTGAAAGGAAACGTAATGACCGTGGGTCTTACTTACGGTTTGGGACACAAACTGGGAGCAGATGCCAAATCCAAGATTACGAATAATAACAGCCAGACGAGTGTATCTACCGATGCAGAGTATGTCGCTTCCGACGGATTGAGCATTCCCGATATGTTTGGTGCCGGTATCTCATGGACACATAACGACCGGTTGGTATTGGGGCTTGATTATTCTTTGCAGAAGTGGGGCGGGATAGATATGCCTGAGACAAACTCGGAAACGGGGGAATATCAGTTGAAAAGCGGTTTGCTAAAAGATCGCAGTAAGGTTACTTTCGGCGGCGAGTGGACTCCAAGTGGTAAATGGACTCCCAATAACCAAAGCCATAAATTCCTGAGTCGTGTGAATTACCGGTTCGGAGTCTCTTACGCGACACCGTATGTTACTGTGAATGGTAATGACGGCCCTAAGGAATACAGCGTAAGTGCCGGTTTCGGACTACCTATTATAAATTCGGGCAAACGCTCTGTCTTAAATATAAGCGGACAATGGGTTCACTCGTCGGCAAAGAACATGATAACGGAAAATACATTCCGTATAAATATAGGTCTGACGTTCAATGAACTTTGGTTCATGAAGATGAAATTGAAATAATACGTATTGTCTACGGATATTTAAGTATATATGTCTGATAGTAATATAACAGCCGTGGTAAGGATGAAAGCACTTTTCATCCTTACCACGTTTTTGTTTCTTCTATCGTGCGAGGAAAGCAAGGAACATGTAGCACCGGCCATTCGTGATCGCGATTCGGTTTCCGTGATGACGAGCTATGGTGTGAACACATTGATTTCGGATTCGGGGGTAATAAAATATCGCATTGTTACGGAGCAATGGGATGTAAACCAAATAAAACAGCCCACACGGTGGACGTTTATAAAAGGTATATTCCTTGAGCAGTTTGACGAGAAATTCCATGTACATGCTTATATTCAGGCCGACACGGCATGGTATTATGATCAGAAGAAACTGTGGGAACTTCGCGGCCGGGTACGTATCCGCAATGTTAATGGAATGATATTCAATAGCGAAGAGCTGTTTTGGGATGGAATGACTCATGAGCTTTATTCTTATAAATTCTCACGTCTGGTGACACCTGAGAGAACTTTGCAGGGTACTTATTTTCGCAGCGACGAGAGAATGACGCATTATGTTGTGTCTAATTCAAAAGGCTCGTTTGTGAAATCAGACATGGATGGCGAGCCTGTTGAAAACGATACAACCGCAAAGTCGGATACCGCAACGGTAGAACAGTATGTTCGTCCGGCTGCAACGCCAAGGGCGGCAATTAATAAAAACGCGCAATGACTCAGCAAATAATAGGATTATTGATAACGATGATATTCTCGGCTTTCTTCTCGGGAATGGAGATTGCTTTTGTTTCGAGCAACAGGTTGTTGGCCGAGATGGATCGCAGCAAAAACGGATTGGCACAGAAAGCGATGGCATACTTTTATCGCCATCAGAACAATTTTGTAAGTACGATGCTTGTGGGAAATAATATTGCGCTGGTCGTTTACGGAATATTGTTTGCCCAAATATTTGATTCCACGTTGTTTTATAACCTTAGTGACGGGCAAAGAGTAACCGCAGACACAATTCTTTCCACGGTCGTGGTATTGTTTACCGGAGAGTTTCTGCCCAAAACAATATTTAAGAGCAACCCGAATACGATGCTTACGATATTTGCCATACCGGCATATATCTTTTATGTTATATTGTATCCGATATCCCGTTTCTCGACATTGATGTCTCGGTTATTGCTGCGTGTGGCGGGAGTCAAGATGCGTAAGGAAAAGGAGGGCATGGAGTTTACAAAGATAGACCTTGATTATCTTGTACAAAGCAGTATAGACAATGCCAAAGACGATGAGGATATAGAGGAGGAAGTGAAGATATTTCATAATGCGCTCGACTTCTCGGATAAAAAAGTTCGCGACTGTATGATTCCTCGTACAGAGATAGAAGCGGTAGACATAGACGAATGCGGTACGGAAGAATTGAAGAGTCGTTTCGTTGATACCGGCTTTTCAAAAATCATCGTTTACAAGGGCGATATCGACCATATCGTCGGATACATTCACTCATCGGAAATGTTCCGCAATCCTCAAACATGGAAAGACCATATTCGCACGGTGCCATACGTGCCGGAGATTATGGCTGCCAAAAAACTCATGCATACACTTCTTCAACAAAAAAAGAGTCTCGGTGTCGTGGTAGACGAGTTTGGCGGCACCAGCGGTATCGTGTCGCTTGAAGATATAGTGGAAGAGATTTTCGGCGATATAGAAGACGAACACGACAGTACAAACTATATAGCGACACGGATAGATAACAACGAATATATGTTGTCGGCCCGTCTTGAAATAGAAAAGGTGAACGAGATGTTTGACCTTGACTTGCCTGAGAGCGATGAGTATATGACTCTCGGAGGTTTGATATTGCATGAATATCAAAGCTTCCCAAAACTCAATGAGGTGGTGAAAGTAGGGAATTATGAGTTTAAGATAGTTAAAAACACTATGACAAAAATAGAGGTAGTGAGACTAAAAGTCCTTGAATAGACTATTTTTTTTACGTTTTATACCGCTGTTTACTATAATTTTAGTAATTTTGTCCGCTAATAGTGTCAGTTTGAACACATTAAATGAAAATAAAATAATAAAACAATAAAAAGTAATGGCAGCATTAGGAACAATTAGAAAAAGAGGCGCAATCCTTGCCGGTATCATCGGCTTGGGCCTTTTCGCGTTTATTGCCGAAGAGGCGGTGCGCTCTTGTGAGGCTACACAAAACGAGAAACGCCAGCAAGTAGGCGAGGTTTTGGGTGAAAAATTATCAGTACAAGATTTCCAAACTCTTGTAGATGAGTATCAGGAAGTAATAAAGATGACGCAGGGGCGTGATAATTTTACCGACGAGGAACTCAACAGCATCAAAGATCAGGTATGGGAAACATACGTGAATAACAAGCTTTTGGCTGATGAAGCCGACAAATTGGGACTCAAAGTCACAGATGTCGAGTTGCAGAATATCCTCAAAGAGGGTAAGAATCCTATTCTCATGCAGTCGCCTTTCGTTAATCAGCAGACGGGACGCTTCGACGCTTCTATGCTGACAAAGTTCTTGGCAGACTATAAGAACATGGCAAACGGACAAAATCCGCAGATGGCCGAGCAGTATCAGAGAATATACAACTACTGGAACTTTATCGAGAAGACGCTCCGTCAGCAGACTCTCGCCATGAAATATCAGCGCCTGCTTTTCTCAGGCTGTCTTATCTCTAACCCTGTTTCAGCGAAGATGGCTTTCGAGGCACAGAATGAAGAGAGCAACATCCAATTGGCATCATTGGCTTATTCCACAATCAACGACAACAAGGTTGAGATAAGCGAAAGCGATATCAAGAAGAAGTATGACGAGAAAAAGGACATGTTCAAGCAGTATGTAGAGACCCGCGACATCAAGTATGTAGACGTGCAGGTTCTTCCTTCGGCGGCTGATCGCAACGCTTTGATGAAAAACATGAAAGATGCTTCTGCCGAACTTCAAGGCGATGCAGACCCCGCAAACATCGTTCGTAAGGCACAATCACTGATAGCATACACCGGAATTCCTGTTACATCAAAGGCTTTTCCGAGCGATATCTCTGCAAAAATAGACTCAATGGCAGTGGGGCAGACCACACAACCGTTTGAGACAACGCGCGATAATACGCTGAATGTCATCAAGTTGATTTCAAAGACACAGATGCCCGACTCGGTGGAATATCGCCAGATACAGATTGGCGGTGCCACTGTTGAGGCAGCCCGCAAGACGGCAGACAGTGTATACAATGCTCTTCAAGGCGGCGCAAACTTCGAGGAACTCGCAAAGAAGTACAATCAGGAGGGAACAAAGCAGTGGCTCACATCAGCTATGTATGAGAACAGCCAGATGATAGACCCGGACTCAAAGACATACCTCGAAACAATCAACTCGCTCGGCGTGAACGAGACAAAGAATCTTGAAATGCCGCAAGGCAATATAATCGTGCAAGTTACGGATCGCAAGGCTATGGTCAACAAATATGTTGCCGCAGTGATTAAGCGTACCATCGATTTCTCTAAAGATACGTACTCAGCCGCTTACAACAAGTTCAGCCAGTATGTCAGCGAGAACCGCACACTCGATGCTCTTGAAAAGAACGCCAAGAAAAACGGTTATCAGGTATTGGAGCGCAAGGATATGGTAAATTCAGAGCACAACGTGGTTGGTGTGCGTGCCACACGCGATGCCATGAAATGGATATTTGATGCGAAAGAGAACGAGATTTCTCCTCTCTATGAGTGCGGCAACAACGACCACATGCTCGTTGTCGTGATGACAAAGATACATCCGGTGGGCTATCGTGACATGGAAGACGTTAAAGACTTGTTGAAAGCAGAGGTGCTCCGTGACAAGAAGTTTGAAATGCTTAAAGACAAACTGGCCGGTGTAAATAACATCGCAGCTGCAAAGTCAAAGGGTGCTCAGGTCAATGACGTTAACCAGATAACTTTCAGCGCTCCTGTATTCGTACAGGCAACCGGTGCAAGCGAACCGGCACTTAGCGGTGCTGTGGCATCGGTAAAGCAGGGACAGTTCAGCCCGCGTGTAATCAAAGGCAACGGTGGCGCATACTTGTTCAATGTAGTTAAGAAGTCAAAGCGTGCCGGAACGAAATTCGACGCTAAGGCAATGGAGGCACAACTCTCGCAGCAGGCAGCACAGGCCGCCTCTCGTTTCATGAACGAGCTTTATATCGATGCGGAAGTTGTCGACAATCGTTATCTGTTCTTCTGATAAGTTTGATTAAATAAATTATATCATAAGAAAAGCCGCAAAACAGATTACAAATTCTGTTTTGCGGCTTTTCTTATGATATAATTACGCTGTTGAAATTATTTGGCTGATCAGTTTGGCGAAATCATTGGATGTTTACTTGAAAATCCTTGGCTGTTGCACAATAACGATAGATAGTCCCTAATCCGTCAATGTCTTTTATGATATCTAAATTCCTCATAACTCAATCTTTTATAAATTGCCAATAACCATCTTTGTCTGAACCGATGCGTCGTATCACTGTTCCATTCAATTTCTTGATGTGTCGGGCAACGGTGGCACGACCGATACCCAGCACTTGCGAATATTCATCGTAGGTGTATTCCGGATGTTCTTTTATTGCGGCGACAAGCCGTGAAGTGGTATCGTTGTTTTTTACAGTATCACTTGCAGTATCATTTACAGTATCACTTGTGGACTTTTGATACTGTAAAATCCGGCTTTCCAGATTTGCTATATGTTGTGACATCATTACATCTTGAATAATGGTACTGTCTTCATGCTCACGGCTGTCTATTAATGCTTGTATGTATTCTCCTTTTGCCTCTTTCGTCACAATGGAAGGGATAAGTCCCAACTGCCGTTGCACCATGTTCATCAATAGGCGTGTGGTGCGACCGTTGCCGTCCACCCACGGATGAATGGTAACCAAGCGGAAATGGACTTCAAAACTCAGCCGATAACAGGCGGCCATGTCGTTTTTGTCCACGGATGATAATGCCTCGTTCAACCATTCACAAAACTCAGCCGTTGCTTTGGGTATCTTTTGAAAAGCCAGATAGCTCTTTCCTCCGATACCGGCACTCACATTGCAACGGCGCAGTTCGCCTTTGGAGGAATCGAATGTACCGCCTAATGTGGAGTATTCCGAACCGGTACGCCGCATGACCTTGGCAGACAGCTCACATAAAAAATCAACCGTGTAAGGCCGAGCTGACTTTACCCATTCACCCCCAAAGAGATAGGCGTTCTTCAAGTCGACATTCATCATTTGCTCCGTGAGGCTTCTTCCCTTAACGGCAATTCCTTCGTCAAACAGTAGTTGGTTTTCCACCTCGGTAACGGTAGAACCCTCGATGGCTGTGGAGTGCGTGATAAGCGAATAGAGGTAGAATTTGTCATAATCTACCTGTTGCTCAATCCCCGAACCTGTGTATTGGTTGATGGTATTTCTTAATTCTTTGTCTATCTCTTTCATTGTACCGTCATTTTTAGGAGAAATAATATTGCATCCGTTCTGCCATAAGGGGTTCGGCATCTGTCAGTTGAAAGCGTATCAGTTCTTTTTGCTGCTCGATGGCTTCGAGTTTTGATGCAAATTGCTGCTGCAAGGCGAGCGTATGAAACTTATTTCAAATTATTCGCAAGCTCATCGGCACGTGTCGATGGCAGACTATCTAATGCAAAGATATGAAAAATATGTGATATAAATATTACATTGCAATAACTTTGCATTGAAAATCGTTATATAATAAAGGAAATAAAGGACTATGCAAGATTTCGCGGCAATAGATTTTGAGACAGCCAACAACGAGCGTTCGTCGGTATGTTCGGTCGGTATTGTGATAGTGCGCGGTGGAGAGATCGTGGACAAGTTTTATTCTCTCATCAAGCCAGAGCCTGAGTATTATAACTATTGGTGCAGCCAAGTGCACGGCCTTTGTGCCGACGATACGGCGGATGCTCCGGTGTTTCCTGAGGTATGGAAGCAGATAGAGCCGAAGATAGAGGGTCTGCCGTTGGTGGCTCACAACAAGGCGTTCGATGAGAGTTGTCTGAAAGCCGTTTTCCGTGTTTATCAAATGGACTATCCCGACTACGAGTTTTATTGCACTTGTATTGCTTCGCGCAGGCGTTGGCCCGGTGGCCGGCATAATCTCGATATTATCGCCGCCCGCTGCAGATATGATTTAACCCGCCATCACCATGCCTTGGCCGATGCGGAAGCCTGCGCTGCCATTGCATTGGAAATATTATGAGATATGAAAATATGTGTTGTTTCATAGTTACCTGACAGTTATGTTTTTATTGCAACTTATGGAGTTGTTTGGTAAAAATGTAATAAACGCTTTCTATGTTTAAATCCAAATATTTTGACCAATATTTTGTGATTTAAACATAGAAAGCATTTATTTATTAACAGTTAATCCACCGACGGATATAAGTATTTATTTTCTTAGTGTAAACCAATGATTAAGAATGTATTTTCCTGACGAAATGTTATACACATATACAAAAACCATACAATGCCCATCTTTAAGTTTAACAGCACGTACAGCCGTATCATCATCTTCAAGAACATACATTTGCATGGTGATGTCACCATCTGATGTCAGAACAGTTACGTTCTTTAGTGGATAAGTTATTCGTTTTGAAGCTCCACTACCATCCTTAAACTTATACGAATATCCTTTTGATGTAACTGTAAATGATGCCTCATCCTTATCAAATAGAGTAACTCCGTTATTACCTAACATCGGCAATACGTAATTCGTCACCGAATATGATTTAGGCTGTGAAAAGAAGCCTTTTGTAAATTCGTAAAAGTCTGTAGATTGAGCTTTTGCTTGCATTGAGAATGTAAATGCTATTACCGATATAAGTAGCAGATACGATGAAAATAAAAAATTCTTCATTGTTTTTTTTGTTTATGAAAAAGGCGTGCAACCATTCTGTTTACTTGTTTTTCGATTGGGTTACCGCCAAGTGACCTGCATACCAACAAGCACAGAATAGTCCACGCCCCATAAGCGCGAACTCTCAGTCTGCTTGTTCTCAGTATGCGAATATTGGCGGTATTCAATCGAAAGAGAACAAGAGCTAAAAGCTCAATATCTTTTATCTGTTCATTTCATGTTTACGGAATGGAAACGCTTTTCCGGTTTGTTGATTGTGCCGCAATTTCTTTGCGACGTTTTTTTTGTTCACACCTGCGGGATGCCATTCTTACGAGTGACCGTTTCCCTTTGCGTTTCTTTCGTTTTCTATCAGTTTTTTGACCTCCTTTTTTATATTTATTACTAACCGCAAAAGTTTTACAAGATATTTCATCGTAAAACAATCTGTTGGCATTATCATAATTATATTGCAAATATAAATATTTTTTTTGAAAAATATGACTTTGAAACGATATAAAAAAATCTGTGATATAAAAGATTGAAACATATTTACCCGACATGCATTTCCCATTTAACATCTCCTCATGCTTTTTGTTAAACATACATAAATAATGTGTCAATATTTATTATGTTAACGTCGCTGAGAATCGATTCTTTTCCAAGAAAAATTTTTTTGGCGCAAATACGCGAATTATGAGATGTTTTATATAAATATCTGTATATTAGATATTTACAACATTTTGTGCTATTTTTGAATGCCTCGAAAATCGTCTTGTTTTCCAATTAGGCCGTAATTGCATTCCAATTACGGCCTAATTGGACGCTCGTTAGGCCGTAAATGCAATGCAATTACGGCCTTATTGCAAGGCAAAAATGTACAAAAAGAAGAAAAAGTCGGCAAGCAACTGTTTTCAACTGTTAAATAACCGACTTTCAAGTTAAATATTTTAAGTTAATAAAACCTACTTCGCGAAAATGTTTTGTATCGACTTTTTACTTTTTGTTTACATATTTTTGGTTAAATGTAAAGTCGGGGTGTTAAAAGAAAAGGAGTTAAAAGGGGGCTTGTTGGAGTTAATGGGAGTTATCGCTCACGAAGCCTGCTTAACTCCTCAAAAAAAGGTTTTTATTGCCGATTTGTGTTAAAGAAAAAAATTGCGGTTGCTTCTTGTTCTGTTTTGATATTGGGTGCAATATTGATTGCCCACCTATTTTATTTAAGGCAATATTGTTTTTTTTGATAAAAAATTCGGGAAAAGTTTGGCGGTATCGAAAAAAGTGTGTACCTTTGCATCGCAATTCAGAAATGAGGCGCAGCGTAACAGCAAAAGAGGCTCCTTAGCTCAACTGAATAGAGCATCTGACTACGGATCAGAAGGTTATAGGTTTGAATCCTATAGGAGTCACAAAGAGAGGTTTTTCGGCCTCTCTTTTTTGTTTTATGCACATTGGCGGTGTCTGTTTTAAAAGTGTTGTTTTTATTTTGTATTTTGTCTATTTTACCGTAAATTTGCACCATTAAACATTACTATATGGAAATAAAGAGTTCTGAGTTTGTCATAAGTTCACCGATGGTGTCAATGTGCCCCAAGGATGTAAAGCCCGAATATGCTTTTATCGGGCGTTCGAATGTGGGCAAATCGAGCCTGATAAACATGTTGTGCAAGAACAAAAAACTGGCAAAGACATCCGCCACTCCGGGAAAAACCATGCTGATAAATCATTTTATAATAAACAAGAACTGGTATCTTGTCGATTTGCCCGGTTACGGATTTGCGAAGCGTTCGAAGAAAGAGATTGCCAAGCTGGAGCAAATGATAAACGGATACATATTGCAGAGAGAGCAGCTCGTGAATGTTTTTGTGCTGGTGGATATTCGTCTTGAAGCCCAGAAGATAGATCTCGACTTCATAAACTGGCTCGGGGCGAGCAGTGTGCCGTTTGCCATCGTTTTCACAAAGGCCGATAAGTTGAACACCACAAAAATGCAATCAAACATTGCCGCTTACAAAAAGAAGCTCGGCGAGACGTGGGAAGAACTGCCTCCGATGTTTGTCACATCGTCGGAAAACCGCATGGGGCGTGAGGAAGTGTTGGAATATATAGAGACAATAAACAAGACATTTGCAGAGTAAGAGGGCATAATGGCAAAAGAAAATCCATATTTAGACATTCGGAACCTGACAAAAACTTTTGGCGCCCTTGTCTTGTTTGAAAACATAAGTTTCAGTATAGCGGAAGGGCAGAAAGTCGGTCTTATAGCAAAAAACGGAACGGGAAAGTCAACACTTTTGTCGATAATCGCCGGCCGTGAGTCGTGCGACTCCGGAGATATTGTGTTCAGACGCGATTTGAAGGTAGGATATCTGGAGCAGTCTCCGAAGTTCAATCCCGACGATACTGTGTTGGACGCCTGCTTCAATCATCAGGGAGCGCACGAGCTTGTGATTAAAGCCAAGCAGATATTGACAATGCTTAAAATCACGGACCTGACCCAACCGATGAGGCAGCTCAGCGGCGGACAGCAGAAGCGGGTGGCACTGGCGAATGTGCTTATCACAGAGCCGGACATGCTTATACTCGACGAGCCCACCAATCATCTCGACCTTGAGATGATAGAGTGGCTCGAGGGATTTCTCGCCCGCGGCAACAAGACATTGCTGATGGTCACTCACGACAGGTTTTTCCTTGACAGGGTGTGCAGCGTCATATTGGAGTTGGACGACAACAATATATATACATACCGTGGAAATTACGGCTATTATATAGAGAAACGTCAGGAACGCATAGACGCGAGGAACGCCGAGATTGCGCGTGCCAACAATCTTTATCGCACTGAACTGGACTGGATGAGGCGAATGCCGCAGGCTCGCGGGCACAAGGCGAAGTACAGGGAAGACGCCTTCTATGAGTTGGAGAAAGTGGCCAAGCAGCGTGTCGAGGAGCGACAGATAAGGTTGAAGTCAAGCAATGTGTATATAGGCACGAAGATATTTGAGTGTCAGTATATATCCAAGGCATGGTCGCCGGAATGTGTCGTGATGAAAGACTTTTATTATAACTTCTCCCGATACGAGAAGATGGGCATCGTGGGGAATAACGGCACGGGTAAATCGACATTCATCAAAATGCTGCTCGGCCATGAGAAGCCCGATGCGGGGCGTATAGTGATTGGAGATACCGTGCGCTTCGGTTATTTCTCGCAAGAGGGACTCGTGTTTGACGAGAAACAAAAAGTGATAGACGTGATAACGGATATCGCGGATTACATTGACTTGGGCGGCGGCCGCCACATGACGGCATCACAGTTTTTGCAATATTTCATGTTCACTCCCGAGCAACAGCATAATTATGTCTATAAGCTGAGTGGAGGCGAGCGTCGCAAACTATATCTGTGCACGGTGCTGATGCGCAATCCCAATTTTCTCGTGTTGGACGAGCCGACGAATGATTTGGATATCGTGACACTTCAAGTTTTGGAAGAGTATCTCGCCGATTTCCCCGGATGTGTCATCGTGGTTAGCCACGATCGGTATTTCATGGACAAGGTTGTCGATCATCTTCTTGTGTTCAAGGGAAACGGAGAAATAAAGGATTTTCCCGGCAATTACACTCAATACAGAATATGGAGTGCCTTGGAACCGAAAACGGAAAAGGAAGAGACAGGAAAAAAGACATCCGAGAAAAAAGACTATCACAACGAGACAAGACGCCGTATGACGTATAAGGAAAAGATGGAATTTGCCGCGTTGGAAAAAGATATAGCCGCACTGGAAGAAGAAAAGAAGAGCATCGAGACGGCCTTATGCAGCGGAACTCTCGGCGTTGAGGAATTGACAGAGAAGAGCAAGCGACTGCCGAAATTGGAAGAAGAGCTCGACGAGAAGAGCATGAGATGGCTTGAACTCAGTGAGATTGAAACCAAATAATTGTCGGCATGGAATATCATTATCCCTCACGATTGCTCGAAAAGGCGGTGGGCGAGTTTGCCAAACTGCCGGGAATAGGGCGAAAGACGGCTCTAAGGCTGGTTCTGCATCTGTTAAGACAGGATTTGGAGTCGGTCAATGCTTTTGCCGATGCTGTGAAATTGTTGCGCAAAGACATAAAATATTGCTCCGTATGCTATAACATCAGTGACACTGATATATGCCATATCTGTTCCGACAAGCGGCGCGACGGCAGTGTTATATGTGTTGTGGAGAACATTCAGGATGTGCTTGCCGTTGAGAATACTCAGCAGTTTGGCGGCCTGTACCATGTATTGGGAGGTGTAATATCGCCAATGGACGGTATAGGGCCGGGAGACATTGAGATAGACTCTCTCGTGAACAGGGTGGCTGCCGGAAACATAAAGGAGGTTATACTGGCATTGAGTTCCACGATGGAGGGCGACACAACAAATTTCTATATATACAGGAAACTGTCATCTTTTGACGTGGAACTCAGCGTCATTGCCCGCGGAATATCCGTGGGAGACGAATTGGAATACACCGACGAGATAACTCTCGGCAGGTCAATATTGAACAGAACGCCATTTGAAAGAAAATAAAAAAAAGATATGGAGAAAACAAGGAAAACGCTATTGACATTGTTTATAGCCATGATATTGATGCCGTTGTTGCTGACAGTCTTTTTTGAATGTACCGGAATAGGAGAAGGTATGTTAGCAGGCATAGACAGCGGGGCGGAGTTTGTCGTGACATTTGTCATGGAACTGGCAACGATAATCTGTATACCGGTCGCGCTGAAGCTGTTTAAATTTTCTTCCGTCGGCAAGGAATTGACAGCAAGGAAAGAAGAAGCGTTGCAGAAATGGGGAACGGTAAGGATTGTCATTCTTGGCACATTACTCACATTAAATGTATTACTTTACTATCTTTTCATGCAGAGCGCGTTTTGGTATCTTGCGCTTATAATACTTATAAGTATGGTTTTTGTATATCCCGGCAAGGGCAAATGTGAGGAAGAACTATATAAAACAGAGGAATGAAACTGACGGTAGTAATAGTAAATTATAACGTAAAGTATTATATAGAACAATGTCTCAACAGTTTGAAAAAAGCTCTCCGTGGCATAGAGAGCGAGATATTTGTTGTAGACAATCACTCGGAAGACGGCTCGGTCGCGCATCTTCGCAAGCGGTTTGACGGTATAAACATAATAGAATCAAACCGTAATCTCGGATTTGCGCGAGCCAATAATATCGCGATAAGACGTTCCACGGGAGAATACGTGCTGCTTCTAAATCCGGATACATTCGTATGCGAGAATACGATACGTGAGGTGTTGGATTTCGCCGACAGGCATAAGAACATAGGCGGAGTAGGGGTTAAGATGTATAATGCAGACGGAACCGTGGCGATGGAATCGCGTCGCGGCCTGCCCACACCGATGACTTCATTCTATAAGATGTGCGGCCTTTGCGCCAGATTTCCCAAGAGCAAACGCTTCGGGAAGTACTATATGAGTTATTTAGACTGGGACAAACCCTCGAAAATTGATGTTGTAAGTGGCGCATTTTTCTTGGTGAAACGTTCCGCGCTCGACAGTGTGGGACTTCTCGATACCGATTTCTTCATGTACGGAGAAGACATAGACCTGTCTTACAGGCTGCTGAAAGGCGGATATGACAATTGGTATCTGCCGTACCCGATATTGCATTACAAAGGAGAAAGCACGCACAAAACATCTTTCAGATACGTGCACGTGTTTTATCAAGCGATGCTGATTTTCTTTCGCAAACATTACGGACATCTAAGATTGGGAGTGGTTTTGCCTATAAAATTGGCAATATACATGAAAGCGTTTGTCGCGTTTATTATGATGATGACAAAGTGGATACGCAAATCACTCGGGTTTGTGGAGAAGTTTGGTAACGACCCTAAGTTCATATTTATAGGTGGTGAACGAATGCTGAAATCGTGCGAGGAGATATCACATAGGATGGGGCTTGCCACCGATGCCTTTTGTGTAAAGGACGAGAAAAGAATACCATCAATAAAAGACCGTTTTTCCACAGACGGGAAATCAATGACATATATCGTTTTTGATACGACGGTATTCAGTTATGAAGAAATGATAAATATCATGACTTGGTACAAAGGCTGCAATGTAAAACTGGGAACATTTAATACCGATACGGAAACGTTAATCACTCCGGACGAAACAATAAAGATATGAACGAGATGGAAATATTCCCATATATCAGGCTGCGGGCGTTGGAACCGGAAGACATAGAGCTTCTTTATGAGATAGAGAACAATGTGGATTTATGGAATGTAGGAGTGACAAATGTTCCGTATTCAAAACTCGTCTTGCATGATTATATTGTCACTTCGACCGGCGATATATATACGGACAAGCAAGTTCGTCTGATGATAGAAAACGAAGATAAAGATGTTATCGGCATTGTGGATGTCATAAACTTCGAGCCGCGCCATTTGCGTGCGGAAGTAAGCATCGTCATTCTCGACAAGTATCGTAATAAAGGCTACGCCGGAAGTGTGTTGAATGATTTGAGAACATATTCCAAAGAAATACTGCATTTGCATCAGTTATATGCGTTTGTGGCTCAAAACAACATGGCTTCCATACGCTTGTTCGAAAAGACCGGATTTACCGTCAGTGGTGTGTTGCACGATTGGTTGTATGATGGAGAGAAGTATCAAGACGCATTGTTGGTTCAGGCAATTATTTGATTTTTGCTTATATATAGTGTCTATGTCTTATTTTTTGTGAAGTAAAATTTGGATATAATGATTTTTATTCGTAATTTTGCAGCCGCAAACATCAAAAGACTGGTGCGTTAGTTCAGTTGGTTAGAATACATGCCTGTCACGCATGGGGTCACGGGTTCGAGTCCCGTACGCACCGCAAGTCTGTCCGAGAGAGTTACATTCATTTGTAACTCTCTTTTTTTATAGGCGAAAAATTTGGCAAGTCGAAATGTTGTTCAGACCATGTAACGAAATCGGGAAAAGTGAAATGCCGCGCAATGCGGGTAAATCGATTGTATTAAATAGTTGTGTTATAATGGCTTATTTGAGATAAAAAGAGTATCTTTGCACTAAAATTGGCGTACGTACATGTTTAGAATAACCAATAAAAAGATAACGAAAAAAATATATTTGCAGTGTTTTTTCGGCGTGGTGGCTTTGCTGGCTGTTGTCCGTTGGACAGTTCCGGGGGTGGCGAAAGCATCTGATGGGTGCGAAAAATCATCGGTGCCGTTGGCGGAAGAGGTGTCGGAAAGCTCCGGCATATCGGCTGTCGGGAGCGGAAACTTACGTTTCTTCAATGCCGACGGCACGCCGGTAAAGCATCGTATATACAGTGTAAGTTCGTTTCAGAAAACATTTCCTGATAATAACGACGTGCAGATGAATGCCGCTTCGTGTCATGGGGTGTCGCCTGTTAAGGATCGTGAAGAGGCGGAAGAGAGGAAGAAAGAACTCGTATACGTTGGAAGCAATCCATATTATCATGTGGATAAGCTAAACAGCAGCATTCCGTATCTTGTGCCTCGGGCGGCAGTGTTGCTTCAGGACATCGGTCGTGCGTTCTTTGATAGCCTGTATATAAAGGGTATTCCGCTTCATAAAGTTATCGTGACGAGTGTCATGCGTACGCGTGACGACGTGCAGAAGCTCCGCAACAGGAACGGCAACGCCACGGAAAACAGTTGTCATCTTTACGGCACCACTTTTGATATTTGCTACAACAGGTATAAGACAGTCGAGGAACCGGACGGTCCGGAGCGGCGCCGCGTGCGTAACGATACTCTGAAATGGGTGCTTAGCGAAGTGTTGCGCGACTTTCGTGAGCAAGAAAGATGTTATGTCAAATATGAAGTGAAGCAGGGCTGCTTCCACATGACAGTGAATTGATTTTCATTTATGGCTTTCGGTAAAGGCATAAAGTGCCGATGTGCTCCGGCTTTTATCGTTATGACAATAAAAAACCACGGGGAAATGAAGGCATTGTTTATATGACGTATCTTCATTTCCCCGTGGTTTTATTTCTTCTTTACAGTGCTTACAGGAATGCCACCGTCAGGCCGGCCATTACGATGCTTACCATCGACATCAGTTTGATGAGGATGTTAAGCGATGGACCGGATGTGTCTTTAAACGGATCGCCCACAGTGTCGCCCACGATTGTGGCCTTATGACATTCCGAGCCTTTGCCTCCGAAATGTCCTTCCTCTACCATTTTCTTGGCGTTATCCCATGCGCCACCGGCGTTTGCCATGAATACCGCGAGGGTAAATCCGGCCGTCAGTCCGCCGACGAGCAAGCCCATCACGCCTGCTACTCCGAGAAGAATGCCCACGACGATGGGGATGATGATAGCCAGAATACTGGGGAATATCATCTCGCGCTGTGCCGAGCGGGTGCTGATTTCCACGCAACGGCCGTAGTCGGGAGTGGCTTTGCCTTCGAGTATGCCGGCTATCTCGCGGAATTGCCGGCGCACTTCCTCAACCATTGTCTGTGCGGCGCGTCCCACTGCGCCCATGGTAAGACCGCAAAACAGGAATGCCGCCATGCCTCCGATGAATGCTCCGACGAGAACTTTGGGGTTCATCAGGTTCACTTGGAAGAATTCCATGTAGTCGACCATGTTGGCCGTGGCGGGATTGAATACTTCGCCCACGCTGTTGAAGAATGTCTGTCCGTTGTCAACGGCGCGCACCATGGCTATTTTAATCTCCTCTACGTAAGACGCGAGGAGGGCAAGGGCCGTGAGAGCGGCACTGCCTATGGCAAATCCTTTGCCTGTGGCTGCTGTGGTGTTGCCGAGCGCGTCGAGCGCGTCGGTGCGGTGACGCACATCTTCTCCAAGCTCACTCATTTCGGCGTTTCCGCCGGCATTGTCGGCGATGGGGCCGTAAGCGTCAGTGGCAAGCGTGATGCCGAGAGTCGACAGCATGCCCACGGCGGCGATGCCGATGCCGTACAGGCCTTTTGAAATGCTCTCGGCGCTCATCGACAGGTCGAAGTGGTTGGCGCAAAGATAACTGAGCATGATAGCCACGGATATTGTCACGACGGGAATCATGGTTGATATCATTCCCGTTCCGATGCCTTTTATTATTACGGTCGCGGGGCCTGTCTGCGATGCTTCTGATATCTGTTGCGTCGGTTTGTAGCTTTGGCTGGTGTAGTATTCCGTGCCCTGACCGATTATAACGCCGGCCAACAGTCCTGTTACCACCGAGAACGACACTCCGAGCCAGTTGTCGAGTTGCAGCAGATATAGTATAATGAACGAAGCAACGGCTATCAATACGGCCGAAACGTTTGTTCCGAGACCGAGAGAGCGTAGCAGGTCTTTCATCGTAGCACCCTCTTTTGTGCGCACGAGGAATATTCCTATGAGCGAAAGGAATATGCCCACAGATGCTATTATCATGGGAGCGATGACAGCTTTGAGCTGCATGTCCATGTCGAGTGCGAAAGCAGTGGCGCCGAGGGCAGCCGTACTGAGAATGCTTCCGCAATAACTCTCATACAGGTCGGCACCCATTCCGGCCACGTCGCCCACATTGTCGCCCACATTGTCGGCTATTGTTGCCGGGTTGCGCGGGTCGTCTTCCGGGATATTGGCTTCCACTTTGCCGACCAAATCGGCTCCCACGTCGGCTGCTTTGGTGTATATGCCGCCGCCAACACGCGCGAACAGTGCCTGCGTAGAAGCTCCCATACCGAATGTGAGCATGGTTGTGGTGATTGTTATCAGTGCCATGCTGTCGCCATGATAGAAATAACTGAGCACGATAAACCACACGGCAATGTCGAGCAAACCGAGTCCTACGACTACAAGTCCCATCACGGCTCCGCTTCGGAATGCTATTCTCAGACCGTTGTTCAGACCTTTGCGTGCCGCATTGGCTGTGCGGGCAGAGGCGTATGTGGCGGTTTTCATGCCGAAGAAGCCGGCCAGTCCCGAGAAAAATCCGCCGGTGATAAATGCAAACGGCACCCAAGGATTTTGCACGTTAAGGCCGTAGGCCATGAACGAGAATATGAGTGCGAGCACTATGAATACGATGCCCACTACCTTGTACTGTTGTTTCAAGTAGGCCATGGCGCCTCGGCGCACATGGGCGGCTATTTCCCGCATACGCGGTGTTCCCTCATCTTCTTTCATCATCTGACGGAAGAAGAACCAAGCCATGCCCAACGCTGTGACAGATGCTGTCGGGATTAGCCAAAAAACTGATGGAATGTTCATTGTTGTTTGTTAGGTTATGTAGTTTATAAAAAGTGAAATCAACAGTGTCGATGTTGTTCCGGTAGTAAAAAAGGAACTGTCGCCCTGCTTAAACACGGTAAACGACGGCTCCTTTTTGTTGTTTATTGTTATTGTATGTCGTGTTTGTGATACAGTGCACTACTCATCGCCGAAATCTGAGATGTTTTCCGCCTCTTCATCCGGCGAAGTCTCTATCTCAAATGTAGTGCGATAGTTGTCCTCGGTGATGTTGTCGTCGCCGAGTATTGCCGGCTCGTCGTCGATAACATCGTCTTCATCCGGCTTGTTGTAGTCGTCTTCAGGAATATCTTCTTCATCGTTCTTGGTTATAAGTTTGAGTCGCGGTTTTTCCGTTTCCGGTTTCAGCTTCGCGAATATAGCTTCAACCCATGTCCCTTTTTGTATCTCGAGCACCTCGTATCCGTCGGCAACTTTCTTCTCGTACATGCCTCCCGGTTTGTGCAATCTGTCTTTTGGCAGTGTGGTGGTAGAGATGTCGAAGCCGCTCTCAATGATATCTTTCACGCTTTGTGACAGCGAGTCCCAACCGCCTCCGAAGTTTTTATCGAGCACCTCGATTAGTTTGGCGGCTGTGATATGGTGTATGTTTTCGTAAGTAAGGTCTGTTACACGTGATATCGGGCGTTTTTTTATTGCCAATACAATCTTTTCGTTTTCGTCAATTTGTATTTGCCCGATTTTATATCCGGTTTTCTCGAATTTGCTTTTCATTGCCGACGAAGCCTCGGAGAGCTCTTCGATCATGAACGCTCCTCGTATGATATCCGTATACCTCCGGATGCTATTCCTGATATCCGCATCTTTTTCCACACTTTCCAACATGCGGAAAATGTCGTTCTCTTGTATGTCCCAGACGTTGTTTTTGTTCAACGTTTTGAGCGTGAGTGCTTTTTGTGCCATTGGTCGTGTCATTATTCTGAATATTTTTAATTTGGATGCAAATGTATACACTTTATTCTTCATTCACAAGTTTTTTGAGGATGTTTTTTCATTAAATTCTCCAAAAAGAAAAACTATGTGACAAAACAACTATATTAGATGGTAAATATTAGATGAAAGATGGCATGTGTAAGATGGTGTCGAATATTTAACATACGACATGCTTTTTGGTTAAATATACATAAATAAACTGTCAACATTTATTATGTTAACGTCGCTGAGAATCGATTCTTTTCCACGAAAAAATTTTTGGCGCAAATACGCGAATTATGAAGCACTTTACGTAAATATTTGTATATAAGACTGTTACAATGATTTGCTTCGTTTTCTATTGCCTTGAAAATCGTCTTGTTTTCCAATAAGGCCGTAATTGCATTCCAATTACGGCCTAATTGCACTCCCGTTAGGCCGTAAACGCAGTGCAATTACGGCCTTATTGTAAGGCAAAAATGTACGAAAAGGAGAAAAAACCGACATGCGATTGTTTACGAATACTAAATAATTGTCTTTTTAGTTAAATATTTTAAGTTAACAAAACCTACTTCGCGAAAATCTTTTGTCATGGATTTTTACTTTTTGTTTACATATTTTTAGTTAAACATGAAGTCGAAATCTTAAAAAATCTCATGGTTGCATTCACCGGACTCATGTTTTTTTACTAATTTTGCGCCCGTAACCAATATTGATGAACAATGAACGTATCAGAAGAAGTATCTACACCTATTTATATTATAGAAGAAGACTTGCTGCGTCGCAACCTGTCGCTCATATCCGGCGTGGCCGAGAGGGCAGGCGTGGAGATTATCCTTGCTTTCAAGGCATTCGCGTTGTGGAAAACATTTCCCGTGTTTCGCGAGTATATCGATGCCACGACAGCCAGTTCGCCATACGAGGCAAGGCTCGCGCTCGAAGAGTTTGGTACGCCGGCCCACACATATTCGCCGGCGTATACGGATGATAACATCGAGGAGATAGCGCGATGCTCAAGCCACATCACGTTTAACTCCATGGCGCAATTCCGTGCTTATCACGGCAAGGCGAAAGCTGTAAACGCGTCTGTATCGTGCGGCATACGCGTCAATCCGGAGTATTCGGAGGTGGAGACATTGCTCTACAACCCCTGCGCTCCCGGCACCCGCTTCGGGGTCTCGGCCGACAAACTGCCCGAAGTGTTGCCCGAAGGCATAGACGGATTTCACTGTCATTGCCACTGCGAGAGTGGGGCCGACGTATTTAAAAGAACTCTCGCTCACATAGAGCAGAAATTCTCGAAATGGTTTCCGCAATTGAAGTGGATAAATTTCGGCGGCGGTCATTTGATGACTCGCGCCGATTATGACATTGACTTGCTCGTAGACATATTGCTCGATTTCCGCCGCCGTCATCCCAATCTCAGAGTGATACTCGAACCCGGCAGCGCGTTTGCATGGCAGACGGGTACACTCGTGTCGCAGGTAGTGGACATTGTCGAGGACAAAGGCATAAAAACGGCCATATTGAACGTCAGTTTTACATGTCACATGCCCGACTGCCTCGAAATGCCATATCAGCCGGTTGTTCGCGGGGCGGAGTCTCTCCCGATGGAAAAAGCCACGGAAGAGAATACATACAGACTCGGAGGAAACAGTTGCCTGTCGGGAGATTTTCTCGGGGCGTGGCGTTTCGCGCGCCCGTTGAAAGTTGGTGACAGGGTTGTTTTCGAGGATATGATACACTATACGACCGTGAAAACAACGATGTTCAACGGGGTGGAACATCCGTCGATAGGCATGCTGAAAAGTGACGGCGAACTTGTCGTTTTGCGTAAATTCGGATATGAAGATTATAAAAATCGCATGAATTAATGCCGTTTTTTGCAAAAAAAGTGCGAAAAAGTTTGTCGGAACAAAAAAAAACACTACCTTTGCAACCGCATTGAGAGCAATGCTCCTGACAAAAGGAAAATCGCGGAAATAGCTCAGTTGGTAGAGCACGACCTTGCCAAGGTCGGGGTCGCGGGTTCGAGTCCCGTTTTCCGCTCACATTTTGAACAAAAAAGAGTGTTGAAAAAGGGTTTCAACAGTTTTTAAAGCCCAGGTGGCGGAATTGGTAGACGCGCACGTTTCAGGTGCGTGTGCCGTGAGGTGTGCAGGTTCGAGTCCTGTTCTGGGCACTCTTTTTTATTCAACGTGGTTAAATGTTGGAGAGGTGGCGGAATTGGTAGACGCGCTACTTTGAGGGGGTAGTGTCAATTGTGACGTGGGAGTTCGAGTCTCCTCCTCTTCACATTCTTTTTGTTGCGGAAATAGCTCAGTTGGTAGAGCACGACCTTGCCAAGGTCGGGGTCGCGGGTTCGAGTCCCGTTTTCCGCTCGTTTTATTATTCAAGAGGAAAACAACAATTTTAAATGAATTTATATTTAAGATATTTCGATAAAGAAACATTAGTCACTAATGTTGATGATGCCATTGCTTTTTTGGGTAGTATAAGTGAAATCGGAATGAATCCGGTACTTGAAGCCGATGTGCGCGAGTATGTCGACAGCGACGTATATTACCCCAAGCGTTATAAAATCCGTCCCCGTGTGTATTTTATAATAATAAAGACGGATGCCGCCACCATGCTCGATTTCAAGGAAAAACGCGCCGTACACAATAATGGCGGCGAAAACAAGGAAAAGGCTTTGACACCCGTAATGTCCCGTCTGAACGACGATTTGTTCGGATGGTATGAAGGTGAATTGAACTTCAAGCGTGTTCTTCAAGTGCCGGGCACGGGAAAGTTCCAATATCGTGACACACATTTCGTGGCCAGATGCAAAGCCGTGTCAGGCTTGGATTGCTATAATCGGATAGTGGAATATTTGCGGCAGCGTGTGGACAGTCGCAGTCAGTTCCCCTCGGTTAAGGGCAAAAACTTCAAGTTCCGTTATCTCGGAATGTGCAAATAACATCGTAATATTGAATATATAGTGAGTATATGAACAAAGTTATGCTTATCGGCAATGTGGGCAGAGAGCCGGAAGTGCGCTATGTAGATCAAGGAGTTGCAGTGGCACGACTGTCACTTGCTACCACAGAGCGCGGCTATACACTGTCCAACGGTACGAAAGTGCCGGATCGTACCGATTGGCATAACGTCATACTGTGGCGACGACTGGCCGAGATTGTGGAAAAATATGTGCACAAAGGTGACAAACTTTATATTGAAGGACGTGTCCGTTATACTGTATACGACGACAAACAAGGCAAAAGACATAGCGTAACGGAGATATGGGCCGACAATATGGAGATGCTCACACCCAAAGTATCGCAGATGCCGCAAGGCACTGAAACGGCAGGAAACGAGCCCGGGATGTCCGGGGCACAAAATCCAATTGGACGTGAAAACGTCGCTCCGTTTTAAAATTATATAAAGGTGTTGCTTTTAACCATAGAACAAGTATTTAGTGAGGTGCATTTCATGACACCTGATATCGGGGTAATAATATCAGGCATACTGGCTTGCTTACTGTTGATAATGTCCGGATTTGCATCCGGTTCGGAAATAGCTTTTTTCTCATTGACGCCGAACGACCTGAATATAATTGCCGGAAGCAAAACGGCTTCGGACGACAACATCATGCAGCTTCTCAACGATTCGGAGCGGACATTGGCAACAATACTGATAACCAACAATTTGGTGAATGTCACGATAATAATGCTGTGCAATTATTTCTTCGGGCATTTGATAGATTTCGGCAATGCTTATTGGCTGCAATTCATATTCATAACGGTTTTGCTTACATTCTTGCTTCTGCTCTTCGGAGAGATAATGCCAAAGGTATATTGCAGTCAGCAACCGTTGCGTTTCTGTCGTTTTGCGGTTAATGGCATAATGTTTTTTCGCAAGATATTCTATCCGTTAGGTAGCGTTTTGCTACGTTCGGGAGTGCTGGCGGAGAAAGTCGTGCAGAAAGAAAATCATGTCTTGAGCGTAGATGATTTGGAACAGGCTCTCGAACTGACCGATAATGACGACATAAAGGATGAGAAGAAGTTGCTCGAAGGCATAGTGAGATTTGGAGACGAGACGGCAAAGGAGATTATGACCACGCGTCAGGATGTCGTGGATTTGGACTTTAAGTCTACGTTCCCCGAAGTACTTAAATGTATTGTGGAAAACAATTACTCGCGAATGCCCGTCTATCAGGATAATATAGATAATATTCGCGGAGTGCTTTATATCAAAGACTTGTTGCCACATTTAGGAAAACCGGCAAATTTCCGGTGGCAGACATTGATACGTCCGCCGTATTTCGTGCCCGAAACAAAGAAAATAGATGATTTGCTTCGCGACTTTCAAGAGAACAAAGTGCATATAGCCATAGTCGTGGATGAATTCGGAGGTACGAGTGGGATTGTCACCCTCGAAGATGTTTTGGAAGAAATTGTGGGTGAGATAAACGACGAATATGACGAAGAAGAGAAGAATTACATACGGATAAACAATAATACTTTCATATTCGAAGGCAAGACATTGTTGAGCGATTTCGTCAAAATAATGAAGACGGATGCAGATGTTTTTGCCGATGTAGAGGGCGAAGCGGATACTATTGCCGGGTTACTGCTGTATGTAAAAGGCGAATTTCCGCGGCTGCATGAGAAGATCTCATTCGGCAAATTCCATTTTGAAGTGTTGGAAATGGACCAGCACCGTATTTCAAAAGTGAAAGTAATCACAGGAGAAAAAGCGTAGAGCGGTGTATAGATATCAGGTATTTGGAATACCGCCACAATAACAAACGGCACACATTACGAAATATACTGTAATGTGTGCCGTTGTTTGTTGATATTACATTGGCATCAATTGGCCGCCTCGAACTCTTTAAGGAAGCGCAAATCGTTTTCAGAGAACATGCGCAAGTCGCTTACCTGATACTTCAAGTTGGTAATTCTCTCGACTCCCATTCCGAACGCATAGCCGGTGTAAACCTTGCTGTCGATGCCGCACAGTTCCAAAACGTTGGGGTCGACCATGCCGCAACCCAAAATCTCCACCCATCCGGTGTGCTTGCAGAAGCCGCATCCTTTGCCGCCACATATATGGCATGAGATATCCATTTCGGCACTTGGCTCCGTAAACGGGAAATAACTCGGGCGCAAGCGTATCTTTGTGTCGTTACCGAACATCTCGCGTGCGAAAGAGAGCAACACCTGCTTCAAGTCTGTGAACGACACGTTCTTGTCGACATACAGGCCTTCAACCTGATGGAAGAAGCAGTGTGCGCGTGCCGTTATGGCCTCATTGCGGTATACGCGTCCCGGGCAGATTACTCTTATCGGGGGTTGTGACGTTTCCATTACGCGTGCCTGCACAGAACTTGTGTGGCTGCGGAGCACCATGTTTTTGGTAACATCGTTCTTGTTTTGCTCAATAAAGAACGTGTCTTGCATGTCGCGTGCCGGATGATCGGATGCGAAATTCATTTTTGTGAACACGTGCAAATCGTCTTCCACTTCGGGACCGTCGGCCAAGACAAATCCCATTCGCGAGAATATATCAATTATTTCGTTTTTGACGATGGTAAGCGGGTGACGCGTTCCCAATCCGATGGGATATGGTGAACGTGTGAGGTCGAGCCCGTCAGTGTCACATTCTGTCGTGCTTAACGACTCTTTGAGAGCGGTTATGCGTTCTTGAGCTGTTTGTTTCAGCTCGTTTATTTTCATTCCGACAGCTTTTTTCTGCTCTGCCGGAACGTTGCGGAAATCGGCCATGAGGGCTGTTATCTCGCCTTTCTTTCCAAGATATTTAAGTCTCAGGCTTTCAATTTCTTCCGCATTATTTGCGTTCATGTTGCCAACTTCATTTAGAAGCTGTTCTATTTTATCAAGTATCATCGTTGATTTAATTTATCAAAATTTACTGCAAAGGTAATATTTTTGTACTGAAATAGCGCATAATATCAAAATAAAGTTGTACTTTTGCGCAAATTTGAGAGATGGATAGCATTTCAATTTAGCAGATGAAAAGGATTTTAATAGCGATTTTCGCTTTTGCCATGCTTATGTTCTCCTGTGACGGAGGCAAGATGACAGGCTCTCGTAATGACGCTCCGGCAGATTTGTCCGATTCCGTTGACTCGGTTGTTACCGACACGATGGAATTGATAATAACGGAAACGTCTATGCCAAAAGCTGCCGATGAGCTTTTTGATGACTTCTTCTTTAATTTCGCGGCCAACAAAAAACTGCAGATGGAGCGTATTGTTTTCCCCCTTCCGGTTGTTAAGGCGGAGCGAACGGACTCTGTTGAGAAGTCGAAATGGAAAACAGAACACTTTTTTATGCGTCAGGGTTACTACACGTTGATATTCGATAACGCACGACAGATGGAGTCGGGGAAAGACACTACCATCAATCATGTGGTCGTGGAGAAGATTTATTTGAATATCAAGACGGTGAAACAGTATGTCTTTGACAGAATAGACGGATTATGGATGATGCGTGGCATAAACATAATTCCAATGTATAAAGACAATAATGCATCGTTTCTGAAATTCTACCAGTCGTTTGTTTCAGACTCATTATTCCAGATTTCAAGTCTGGATGACCCCGTGACGTTTGTCGGTCCCGATCCGGACGATGACTTCGCGCAGATGGAAGGCCTGCTTACGCCCGATACTTGGCCTGCGTTTGCTCCGGATTTACCTTCGAAAATATTGTATAACATCAATTACGGACAAGCAAACCGAAACAGCAACAGCAAGATTTTTGTGATGCGCGGAATATCGAACGGTCTTGAAATAGAGCTTGTTTTCAAGCGCAAGAAGGGCAAATGGCTGCTTACCAAAATGACAACTTAGAGTATGAAAGATATAAAGTATCAAGACCTTACGGCTTATAACACCTTCGGTATACAGGCTCGGTGCAGAAGATTTGTAGAGTTCGACTCGGTGGAAGAGTTGCGGCAGATACTTGCCGGGCTTACCTCTGAAGATGCTCCGCTGTTGATTTTGGGCGGCGGCAGCAATTTGTTGCTGACAGGTAATTACGAAGGTACGGTGCTTCATTCGGCAATAAAGGGTGTCACTGTCGAGCGATCCGCAAGCGGGGTAATGCTGCGTGTCGGTAGCGGAGAGACTTGGGACGATATTGTGCGACTGTGTGTTGATAACAAATGGTATGGTGCCGAAAACCTTTCTCTCATTCCCGGTGAGGTGGGAGCAAGCGCGGTGCAGAACATCGGAGCCTATGGTGTAGAGGCCAAAGACATTATATATAAGGTGGAAGCGGTGGAAATAGCAACAGGCAAAGCCGTTTCTTTCTCGAATGGAGAGTGTGAATATTCATACCGGCAAAGCCGTTTCAAGCGCGATTGGCGCGATAAGTATGTTATAACTTATGTGACATACAATCTGGCACATACATTCTCGCCAAAACTCGATTATGGCAATATACGTTCGGAACTTGAACAACGGGGGATATCCGAGCCGGATGCGGCTCAGTTGCGTGATGTCATTATAAGCATCCGCAGAGATAAGCTACCCGATACGAGCGTCGAGGGAAATGCCGGCAGCTTCTTTATGAATCCGGTTGTATCGCGAGACAAATACGAAGAACTTGCCGCCCTGTACAGCGACATGCCGCATTACAGAGTGGATGACGACCACGAGAAGATACCGGCGGGGTGGCTTATAGAGATGTGCGGATGGAAAGGAAAGTCGCTCGGCAGGGCGGGAGTGCACTCAAAACAGGCGTTGGTGCTTGTCAACCGCGGAGGAGCCGAAGGCAAAGATGTCGTCAGACTGTGCGAAACCGTGCGTAATGACGTGAGAGACAAATTTGGAATAGAAATATATCCGGAGGTAAATATCAGATGAAAATAACTTTTCTCGGCACCGGAACGAGTTGCGGCAGCCCTGTTCTCGGCTGTACATGCGATGTGTGTATGAGTACAGACCCGCATGACAAGCGGCTTCGCTGTTCGGCTCTTGTGGAAACGGAGAATACAAGAGTGCTTATCGACTGCGGCCCTGATTTCCGCCAGCAGATGATGGGCCGCCCTTTTCGCCGTATAGACGGCATACTTGTCACTCATACGCATTATGACCATGTGGGCGGTATTGACGATTTGCGGCCTTACTGTGCTTTTGGGGAGATTGACGTGTATGCCGATGCCGCGGCGGCCGACAGTCTGCGCCATACCATACCGTATTGCTTCACGGAAAACAAGTATCCCGGTGTGCCCGGTATCAGACTGAATACAATCAGGCCCGATGTCACTTTCTGCATAGGCGACATAAGCATTGTGCCGTTTCGGGTGATGCACGGCACAATGCCGATATTGGGATTTCGCATAGGTAAGTTCGCTTATATCACGGACATGAAAACAATAGGTGACGCGGAAAAAGCCAATCTGAAAGGTGTGGAGCTTCTTGTTGTCAATGCTCTGCGATTTGAAAAGCCGCACCATTCGCATCAACTTGTAGACGATGCGATATGTTTTTCGCGTGCGGTTGGCGCGCGTCGCACGCTTTTCATCCATTCATGTCATCATATAGGGAAGCATGAAGACGCGAACAGGCGTTTCCCCGTGGGATTTGAGTTGGCTTACGACGGGCAGGAGATAGTGTTATAAGTATTGTCGAACAATATTGTCCGAACCTGCTTTTTTCATGGATTTTATTTTTTTTATACATATCCTTGCGGGCTCGTTCACGCTTTCTTGAGATGTAATCCGGCCGTAGTAACATTGTAATTACGGCCACGTAACATTGTAATTACGGCCATGTAACATCGTTACAACGGCCACGTAATATTTTGGGCAAGGCCGAACATGTCGGATGGCAAAAGGTAAACTGAAAATCAGACTGTTTATATTGTCACTCGCAATGTCTGATGAACCAAAACAATGGGGTTGTGCCGACATAGGCACAACCCCATTGTTTTTTGTTTTGTAGATAAAAACGATTTGTTATTGATGTTGCTCTCTCAGCAAGTCGTTGACCGTCTTTACGGGATTGAACGTAGACAACGGCACTTCGACGAATATCGTGTTCCAGTCGCTCATGGCACCGTTCCACAGTCCGGGCAGTTCGAGGGCTTTCAGCTCTTTGCCGTCTTTGCTCTTGCTGCTGATAAATCCTGTTGTCCTGTCCACGTATTCAGGTAAGTTAAAAGATTCTCCCTTGTAGTTCTTGACGGCGCAAACAAGGTCTACGGGGTTGAAGTGCGTGCCGTGTGTGAACATTTCCATGTATTCTTTATTGTTCTTGTCGATCTGGCTGCTTTCCAGTATTTGCAGGCTGACGGTGCCGTCTTGATTGTAGGTGAGGAACGGGCCGCCTCCCGGCTCTCCCACGTTTTTCACCACTCCGCATACGCGCATGGGGCGGTTGAGCTTCTTTCTGAGATAAATCACGAGGTCGGTGTCTTCAAGGTGCTTTATGTCCGATTTGCGGCAGCACAGTTCCTGCTGTACGAAGCGTATTATCTCCTCGAGTTTTTCGTGGTTGTATTTGCCCGAATCGAGAATGTTCAGATATTCAAACGCCTTTTTTTGCAGAGCCACGAGTATGCCGGCGATTACTTGTTTATATTCCACGGTGTCGGTTTTCATTCTGTCGGGCACAACGTTGTCGATGTTTTTTATGAATATAATATCCGCATCAATGTCGTTCAGGTTTTCTATCAGCGCGCCGTGTCCGCCCGGACGGAAAAGAAGTTTGCCGTCGGCGGTTCTGAACGGTGTGTTGTCGGCGTTAGCGGCCACCGTGTCGGTGCTCGGTTTCTGCTCGGAGAAGGTTATGTTGTAGTTGATGTGGTACTTCTCTGCGTATTTGTTCTGTTTTTCTTTCACTTTCTCTTCAAACAGCGGCATGTGCTCGCTGCTCACCGTGAAGTGCACATTTGCCTCGCCATTGCTTGCGGCATACAACGCTCCTTCGACAAGATGCTCTTCCATCGGGGTGCGCACGCCGTCGGCATATTTATGAAACAGCAGCATGCCTTTGGGCAGTTGGCCGTAGTTGAGGCCTTTGCTTTCCAGCATGTTGGCCACAACAGCCTTGTAGTTGTTCTCGTTTATAAGTTCCTTTATGCCTTTTTTCTCGTTTCGCAGGCACATCTCATCAAGAGCGTCGTAGAATGCGAATTTCTCTATATTGTCGAAATAGTGTTTCTCAAAGTCGGTTGTGGGTGTGTCATAATCGGCGGTCAGAAAAGCGAACATATCTTTAAACATACGGCTTGCGGCTCCCGATGCGGGTACAAACTTCACGATCTTGTGTCCCTCGGCCTTGTAGACGTTCCATGTTTTTTCATAATCCGCACGTTCATTGTCGGCAGGCGAGATTATACCGTGTGAGATACTTGCGGCAGCTTCCAGCTTGAGATACGGGAAACCTGTCTTAAATTGTTCCAACTGGGCGTTGATTTGTTCAGCAGTCATGCCTTTTGCGGCAATTTGTTTAAGGTCTTCTTGTGATAACATAATTTGTTGTTTTGTTAGTGATAATGCAACAAATGTAGTAACTTTTTATTGAAAAACCGAATTAATCGGATAAAAATTGTATCTTTGCAATGATATATTAACATATTGTTGTGATTATGGTAGAAAGATTGGAGTTTACTGATGGCGAGTTGCGAGAGACACAGGCCATATACGCGAAAGTGAAAAGCGTGATAGAACCTTTCTTGATGAAAGATGATGAAAGGAAAGTTCGTCGACACTTGATGAACTCTATCGAGTGCAATCAGGTGCGGCGCGATGTCTTCGGTCTTAATCCCATACTGTTCAGTTTGCAATCAGCCCGGATTGTTGTCGACGAGATAGGATTGAAACGCGATGCCGTGCTTGCCATATTGCTGCATCCGAGCGTGTCGGGCGGATTTATATCTGTGGATGAAGTGAAGTCGGAATTCGGTGAGTCTGTGGCACGTATTCTTCACGGCTTGCAGCGGATATCGGATTTATATTCAAAAAATCCGGTTATTGAGAGCGAGAATTTCCGCAATCTTCTGCTGTCGTTTGCCGAGGATATGCAGGTTATCCTAATCATGATAGCGTCTCGCGTAAATCTCATGCGGCAGATAAGAGACAGCGACAACATCGACAGCAAAAGCCGGGTATCTGAAGAAGCCGCTTATCTATATGCCCCGTTAGCTCATAAACTCGGATTGTATAAGTTGAAAAGCGAATTGGAAGATCTTTCATTGAAATATCTTGAGCATGACGCTTACTATATGATAAAGGAGAAACTGAGTGCTACGAAAGCCGCGCGCGACAAGTATATCGACGGTTTTATCAAGCCGATAGAGGAGAAACTGACCAATGCCGGGCTGAAATTTCACATGAAAGGCCGCACCAAAAGCATTCATTCCATCTGGCAAAAGATGAAGAAGCAGAAGTGTGGTTTTGAGGGAATATACGACCTTTTTGCCATTCGCATAATAATAGATACGGAGATAGAGAAAGAGAAAATGCAATGTTGGCAGGCCTACTCGATAGTTACCGATATGTATCAACCCAATCCAAAACGTTTGCGCGATTGGCTGTCCGTGCCTAAATCAAACGGATACGAGAGTCTGCACATCACCGTTCTCGGGCCCGAGAAGAAGTGGGTAGAGGTGCAAATCCGTACGGAACGCATGGACGAAGTGGCCGAGCGGGGAGTTGCCGCCCATTGGAGATACAAGGGAATAAAAGGCGAGACAGGGCTGGACGAGTGGTTGACGAACATCCGCAACATACTTGAAACAAGCGACGACCTGCAGGTTATGGACCAGTTTAAGATGGATTTATATGAAGACGAGGTGTTTGTGTTCACTCCGCGTGGCGACCTTTTCAAGTTTCCCAAGGGTGCGACAGTGCTCGATTTTGCATATCACATCCATTCAAAGATTGGTAACTCATGTACCGGAGCACGGATAAACGACAGGGTAGTGCCGTTGCGCGAACAGTTGCAGAGCGGCGATCAGGTGGAGATAATGACCTCGTCAACGCAAAAACCGAAATTGGACTGGCTTAACATAGTCAAGACATCAAGGGCAAAATCGAAAATACGGTTGGCACTGAAGGAGACGCAAGTCAAGGAAGGGCTTTTTGCCAAGGAGATGATAGAGCGTAAGTTCAAGAACCGGAAGATTGAGATAGAAGAGTCTTTGATGGCCCGGCTTATAAAGAAGCTCGGATTTAAAGAAGTCAGCGATTTCTATAAGCAGATATCAGACGGCTCGCTCGACGTGAACACCGTTATCGACAAATACCTCGAGATACAGGCTCGTGACGCCGGACAGCTGGCCGACGGACCGGTAAGAAGTGCCGAGGAGTTTAATTTTCAGGGCGAGGTTGAGCAGAAGAACAAGATAAATGATGATGTACTTGTGATAGACCGCAACTTGAAAGGACTTGATTATCAGCTCGCAAAGTGTTGCCAACCAATATACGGAGACCACGTTTTCGGCTTTGTGACAGTCAGCGGCGGAATAAAAATACATCGTTGTGACTGTCCTAATGCCACCGAACTGCGCAAGCGTTTCGGGTATCGCATAGTGAAAGCGAAATGGAGTGGCAAGGGAGCTTCGCAATATTCAATCACGTTGCGAATAATAGGAAACGACGATATCGGTATCGTCAATAATCTTACAAGCATAATCAGTAAAGACGAAAAACTGACATTGCGAAGCATCAGCATTGACAGTAACGACGGATTGTTCCGCGGAAATCTCGTGGTAATGATTGACGATACTTCAAAGTTGGAGTCTCTCATGAAGAAGTTACGCACGGTGAAAGGAGTGAAAATAGTGGAAAGAATATGAAAATAAAGCGTTTCTCAACGTCTATGAAAAGTAAAAAGGGCTGTACCAAAATCGATACAGCCCTTTTTCTTATATGGGAATTATTTGCTTTTCCGGATTATTTTCCGTTCAATGCAAGTGAAACTTCAACGGCGATAGATACTGTTGCTCCTACCATCGGGTTGTTACCGATACCGAGGAAGCCCATCATCTCAACGTGAGCGGGTACGGAAGATGAACCTGCGAACTGTGCGTCGCTGTGCATGCGACCGAGTGTATCGGTCATTCCGTATGAAGCGGGACCGGCAGCCATGTTATCCGGGTGCAGAGTACGGCCTGTACCACCACCAGATGCTACCGAGAAGTAGGGCTTGCCTGCGAGCACGCGCTCCTTCTTGTATGTACCTGCAACGGGGTGTTGGAAACGTGTCGGGTTTGTAGAGTTACCGGTTATGGATACGTCTACATTTTCTTTCCACAGGATGGCCACACCTTCGCGCACGTCATCGGCACCATAGCACTTTACTTTTGCGCGCGGACCGTCAGAGTAGGGAGTCTCCTTTACCACGCTGACTTCACCGGTGAAGTAGTCGAACTTGGTCTGTACGTATGTAAATCCGTTGATACGGCTGATAATCATGGCCGCGTCTTTGCCAAGACCATTAAGGATAACGCGAAGCGGCTTCTGGCGCACTTTGTTTGCTTTCTCGGCAATCTTGATGGCACCCTCGGCTGCAGCGAAACTCTCGTGGCCGGCGAGGAATGCGAAACATTCGGTCTCGTCGCGGAGCAGACGGGCTGCGAGGTTACCATGACCGAGACCAACCTTACGGTCGTCGGCAACAGAACCGGGAATACAGAAACTCTGCAATCCGATACCGATAGCCTCTGCGGCCTCTGCGGCATTCTTCACACCTTTCTTTATGGCGATGGCTGCACCGCACACGTATGCCCATTTTGCGTTTTCAAAACAAATGCGCTGAGTGTCCTCGCACATCTGATAAGGATCAACACCGGCTTTCTCGCATATTTCGTTAGCCTCTTCAATGCTTCCTATTCCATTCTCTTTCAGAGCTGCCAACACTTGGTCGATGCGGCGCTCGTAGCTCTCGAATGATACTTTTCTTATCATAGTCTGTGTCCTCCTTATTCTTTACGTGGGTCAATAGTCTTAACGATTCCCTGCTCGGCAGTAGTGCGTCCATATGAGCCGGTGAACTTCTTAACGGCTTCGTTGGCATCCATTCCGTCTTTGATGGCTTCCATCATCTTGCCGAGGTGTACATACTCATATCCACAAACCTGATCGTCTTTGTCGAGGAACATTTTTGTTATGTAACCTTCTGTCAGCTCGAGATAACGAGTACCCTTTGCTACTGTTCCGTAGAGTGTACCAGTCTGGCTGCGAAGTCCTTTTCCAAGGTCTTCCAATCCGGCACCGATAACGAGTCCTCCCTCGGAGAACGCGCTCTGTGAACGGCCGTATACTATTTGCAGGAACAACTCGCGCATGGCGGTATTTATGGCATCGCACACAAGGTCGGTGTTCAATGCTTCGAGGATTGTTTTACCCGGCAGGATTTCTGATGCCATGGCTGCGGAGTGGGTCATACCGGTGCAACCGATTGTCTCTACCAAACATTCCTGAATTATACCTTCCTTGATGTTTAACGACAGCTTGCAAGCACCTTGCTGAGGCGCACACCAGCCCACACCGTGGGTATAACCGGAGATGTCTTTAATCTCCTTTGCCTGAATCCATTTGCCTTCTTCAGGAATTGGGGCGGGTCCGTGGTTGGGACCTTTTGCAACAACGCACATGTTGTTGACTTCATTAGAATAAGTCATATTCCCTAATGTTTATATAAAAATGAATAATAATATGTGCTATTTAGCAGTTGCAAAATTAATAAAATCTTTTTGAAATATACCTATATTCCGGTATTCTTTTTAACTCTATTAACTAACCTTGTTGAAATGCGGAACAAAATAATATTTTATGTTGATGATATTTCGAGTGTTATGGCATTGCGGCTTAAAGAAAACAAAAAGAAAGAGGCCGTGTCTATCGGCCTCTTTCTTTTTGTTAATATGCTTGTTTGTGTTTATTAAGCGTTTTCGCTCCAATCCATTTTTGTCATGCGAACATAGCTTTGATAGCGTTTCTTTGCCATGTCTTCGCAAGCCTTGAACAGGTCGGCGGCTTCGTTGGGGAATTGCTTCATAACAGAGAGGAAGCGAACTTCACCTTTCAGATAGTCTTGGAAGTTCTCCCATGCCGGCTCTTTTGAGTCAAGTGAGAACGGATTCTTGCCTTCCTCTTCGAGTGCCGGATTAAAGCGCCACAGATGCCAGTAACCGCATGCCACGGCTGCTGCCTCTTCGGCCTGTGCCTTGCCCATGCCTTTTTTCAGACCGTGGTTGATACACGGAGCGTATGCGATGATGATAGACGGTCCGGGATAAGCCTCGGCCTCGCGAATTGCTTTCAAACACTGTGCTTGGTCTGCACCCATTGCAATTTGTGCAACGTATACATATCCGTAAGTTGTGGCAATCATACCGAGGTCTTTCTTGCGAACGCGCTTGCCGGATGCAGCAAACTTGGCGATGGCACCGAGCGGAGTAGCCTTAGACGACTGACCACCGGTGTTAGAGTAAACCTCTGTATCGAGAACGAGGATATTAACGTCTTCACCTGATGCGATTACGTGGTCGAGACCGCCGTAACCGATGTCGTAAGAGGCACCGTCACCACCGATAATCCATTGTGAACGCTTAACGAGATAGTGAGAAAGTTCTTTCAGCTTCTTGCATGTCTCGCAACCGTGGGCAGCACCTTCCTCAATCATCGGAACGAGTTTGGCGGCAGCGGCCTTAGATGCATCGGCATCGTCCTTGCCATCGAGCCACTCCTGAGCGGCAGCCTTGTATTCGGCAGGTGCGTTTTCGTTGGCAATCTCGGCAGTGAGAATTTCTGCAATGCGGGCGCGCATCTTCTTGTTGGCCAGTGTCATACCGAGACCGAACTCACAGAAGTCCTCGAACAGGGAGTTTGCCCACGCCGGACCTTGACCCTTTTCATTCGTTGTGTACGGAGTTGAAGGTATGGAACCGGAATAGATTGAAGAGCAACCGGTTGCATTAGCAACGATTTCACGGTCACCGAACAATTGAGATATCAATTTAACGTAAGGAGTCTCACCGCAACCGGAGCAAGCGCCGGAGAATTCGAAGAGCGGAGTGGCGAACTGTGAGTTCTTCGGGCTCTGCTTGATGTCAACCAGATCCTGCTTGCTCTTGACGTTCTTAACGCAGTATTCCCAGTTTGCAGCCTCGCCGAGTTCGCCTTCCAGCGGAACCATCTTAAGGGCGGGACCACCAGCCTTCGGATTGCCGGGACATACGTCAACACAGTTGCCGCAGCCCAGACAGTCCATAACGCCCACCTGCATGCGGAATTTCATGCCTTTCAGAGCGGCGGGAGCTTTGATGTCGATAGTGGCGGCGTTCAGACCTGCTGCCTCAGCATCGTCCATAACGAACGGACGGATACAAGCGTGAGGACAAACGTATGCACATTTGTTACATTGTATACAGTTCTCCGGTGTCCATGTGGGAACGAAAGCAGCCACGCCGCGCTTCTCGTAAGCGGCTGTGCCCTGCGGCCATGTTCCATCCTCGATGCCCTTGAAGGCTGAAACGGGAAGCAAGTCACCGTTTTGTGCGTTGATAGGACGTACAACCTCATTAACGAATTCCGGGTCGTTGTTCTCTTTAACAGCATCGGCAGGAAGGTTGCTCCATGCGGGGTCTACGGTCAGTTCCTTGTACTCTCCACCGCGGTCAACGGCTGCATAGTTCTTGTCGACAACATCCTGACCTTTCTTTCCGTATGATTTGACGATGAATTTCTTCATCTGCTCAACGGCGAGGTCAACAGGAATAACACCTGTTATGCGGAAGAATGCGCTTTGGAGAATAGTATTTGTGCGGTTGCCCAAGCCTATTTCCTGTGCAATCTTTGTTGCGTTGATATAATAAACCTTGATATTATTATCGGCAAAATACTTCTTAACCTTGTTGGGTAAGTTTGCAGCCAAGGTGTCACCTTCCCATATTGTGTTGAGCAGGAACGTTCCGTTCTTCTGCAATCCGCGTGTCACATCATACATATTTAAATATGCCTGAACGTGGCAAGCGACGAAATTAGGTGTATTTACCAAATATGTAGAACGTATGGGAGTATCTCCGAAGCGCAAATGTGAGCAAGTGAAACCACCGGACTTCTTAGAGTCGTAAGAGAAATATGCCTGACAGTGCTTGTCGGTATTGTCTCCGATAATCTTTACAGAGTTCTTGTTTGCACCTACTGTACCGTCTGCACCGAGACCGTAGAACTTAGCTTCGAACATGCCTTTGCCACCGAGAGCGATTTCTTCTTTCTTGGGCAGAGAGGTGAATGTAACGTCGTCAACAATACCGATGGTGAAGTGGTTTTTCGGTTCGGGCAATGCAAGGTTCTCGTATACAGAGAGTATTTGTGCGGGAGTGGTGTCGTTAGAGCCGAGACCGTAGCGTCCGCCAACGATAACGGGTGCGTTCTCAACACCATAGAATGCTTCCTTCACATCGAGATACAGAGGCTCTCCGTTTGCTCCCGGTTCTTTTGTGCGGTCGAGAACTGCGATATGCTTCACTGTCTTGGGCACTGCTGCGAGCAGGTGCTTTACAGAGAACGGACGGTAGAGGTGTACTGATACGAGACCAACCTTTTCACCTTTGGCCGTCAGGTAGTCGATGGCCTCACGTGCAGCCTCGCTGGCCGAACCCATGAGGATGATTACGCGGTCGGCATCCTCGGCTCCGTAGTAGTTGAACAATCCGTATTTGCGGCCTGTAATTTCTGAAATTTTCTCCATGTATTCTTCAACGATAGCCGGAACAGCATCGTAATATGAATTGCAAGATTCACGGTGTGTGAAGAATGTGTCGGGGTTCTCGGCCATACCGCGTGCAACAGGATGCTCGGGGGTGAGGGCGCGGTTGCGGAATTCAGATAAAGCTTTTTGGTCAATCAACGGAGCCAAGTCTTCATTTTCCAGCATCTCAATTTTTTGGATTTCATGAGATGTGCGGAAACCGTCGAAGAAGTTTACGAACGGTACGCGGCTCTTGATTGTTGCCAAGTGAGCAACTCCAGCCAAATCCATAACTTCCTGTACAGAGCCTTCTGCCAGCATGGCAAATCCTGTCTGGCGACATGACATAACGTCTTGGTGGTCACCGAAAATACAGAGTGAGTGAGAAGCCAATGTACGTGCCGATACATGGAATACACAAGGCAGGAATTCTCCTGCTATTTTGTACATGTTCGGAATCATCAACAGCAGTCCTTGCGATGCTGTGTAGGTAGATGTCAACGCGCCGGCCTGCAAAGAACCGTGAACGGCACCTGCTGCGCCGCCTTCCGACTGCATTTCCTGAACAAGAACAGTCTCTCCGAAAATGTTCTTACGACCTTGTGCGGCCCATTCGTCCACATACTCTGCCATTGTTGAAGACGGAGTAATGGGATAGATGGCAGCAACCTCTGAAAACATATACGAGATATGTGCAGCGGCTTGATTACCATCACATGTGATAAACTTTTTTTGTTTTGCCATTTTAATAGATAAATATTTAAATGAATAATTTATTTAATTAACGCTTGTTTTTGTCTTAATATAAGAAGCCGAACAGCCATAACGGAATTTGATTGCCTTTTCCAATTTCCGTATTAAATCTCGCATAGATAACATCTTGGCTGTATCTCATCCTTGCAGGAGATGTGGCATCGCATATTCTGAACTTCAAATCTCCGTCCACCGTGTAGTGGCAGTCTCGAAGTCCTTGGTTTACTTTGTGGTCTTTCCACATCGAATTTACGAAAAAAGTCTCCATCGTATCTTGTGTTTCCACTTTGTTCGGATATATGGCATACATCAGGTTCGAGTTGTGCATCATCACCTTTGACGGCTTTTGTGGATAATCATGCCCTACGGGATATATTATATTGATAAGCCGCGCTTCTGCCAAATTCTTTATATAGTTCATAACAGTGGCTCTGCTTGTCTCGATATCGTTTGCCAGCAGGCTGATATTCGGAGCCTTTGGGCCGTCTATTGCCAAATGATAGAACAGCTTTTTTATCTTTGTGAGATATTTCAGTTCAATCTGCTTTACAAGCAATATGTCGACCTCAATCATCATATTCATTGTTTTGAGCAGATTTTCCGAGTAGTTGCGGTGCTCTTGAAAGAACGGGTAGAACCCGTGGTGAATATAGTCGTTGAAATATTTTCCGGGAGACACCTTGGGCAGTATCTTCTTTATAATATGTTCATGGTCGGCCAATATCTCGTTGAGTGTGTATGGTTTGAAGCTGTTTCCCGTTTGTAAGTTTATGAATTCGCGAAACGAAAAGCCTCGCAGATTATAGCTTTTCACAATTCCGTTAAGTTCCGGATTTTCCTCTTTGAGACGCATGACGCTCGAACCGGTAAACACAATTCGCAAATTCGGGAACATGTCATAGCACTTGCGCAGTTCTTTGCTCCAATCCGGCTGTTTGAAAACTTGATCGATTAGTAGCACGCGCCCGCCGTTTTTGTAGAATTTATCTGCGAAATCAACAAAGCCGCGCCCTTGAAAATAAAAGTTGTTCATGTTGATATATAGGCACAGGCGGTCTGTGAGGTCGAAGTGCTCTTTTGCGTATTGCAGTAAGAATGTTGTTTTTCCAACTCCCCTTGTGCCTTTGATGCCAATCATACGAGCCGACCAGTCTATTTCGTCCATCAATGTACGACGAACGGGCGCATTCGTATGCTCAACCAAATACTTGTGAGTTCTGAAAAAAGCTTCCATTCTTGTTTGTTTTGTTAATTAGCTGCAAAGATAATGATTTAATTCGTAAATTGCAAACTCAGTATTACAAATTTATCAAAAAAAATGATTAAATTTGTCGGCAAATAATTCAATATACAAATTGCTTGTATGATATTGCATGTCTTCAATCCCGAGCATGATATTGCTTTTGCGCAAAACAAGGTGAATTTTACCGCGCCGCAAGCCGCAAGAAATATGCGGAAAGATGTCGGTTTTATACCTGCTTTATGGGCAAAAGACGGTGATTGTGTGCTTGTTGAAGATGTGGTTTACGCGAAAAAAGCTTTTGATATATTCGCCTGCAGACTTACCGATGCGGGTCTCGGATATCCGGCTGGTGATATTGTGTTTGCATCTCATGCCTCACTTTCGTCTTTGCCGATAGACGGTGTTGATGTCTGGGGATGGGATACGGCGGTGAAAAATGAGCTGGAGCGGTATGGCGTAAATGGAGAAATACTACCTGATTTTAATGAATTGGAGGTTGTCAGACAATTGTCTCATCGCGCGACGGCAGCCGGAATACTCGATTTGTTCTATTTGCCCGATACTGTCGGGCAGGCATTTGTGTGTGCGACGGAACGTGAAGTGTATGATTGTATCTTGCGTTTGAGTAATGTCGTGCTTAAAGCACCTTGGAGTTGCAGCGGGCGCGGGTTGAGGTTTGTGTCGCCGTCGGAGATTACTCCGCATATCAAGGGGTGGATAAAGAATATAATCGGAACGCAAGGCAGTGTTGTCGTTGAGCCGTATTATGATAAGGTATGCGATTTCGGCATGGAGTTTTTTTGTTCCAAATGCGGTGAGATAACTTACGAAGGCTTGTCTTTATTTAGCACCGTTCATGGCACTTATACCGGAAATACAATAGCTACTGAAAACTTTAAGAATAGCGCTGTAACTCGCTATGTGTCAGAGATGTTACTTGATGATATCAAAGAAAAGCTGCGATGTGAATGTGGTAAGGCCTTTCGAGGCCGATATCGCGGATTTTTTGGCGTTGACATGATGGTGGTAAGAGACACCGACGCGGGGAAATATAAAGTTCATCCGTGTGTGGAAATCAATCTCAGACGTACGATGGGGCATGTAGCATTGGCACTGTCGCGGCATGCGTGCGAGACAACGAGAGCAGTATTGAATATCGAAAAAAATAACAATTATCAATTAAAACTTAATTTAATATGAAAAAACTATCATTATTACTAATCTTATCGGCGTTTGCCTTAAATTCTCAAGCACAGTATCGTTCGAGTGCTTGGTGTCCGGATCAAGGAGACGGAACATACATCAATCCTGTTATCAACGCCGACTACAGCGACCCGGATGTCTGTGTCGGAGCGTCGGGTACAGACTTTTACATGACGGCCAGCTCGTTCAACTGTATTCCGGGACTTCCGATACTTCATTCAAAGGATCTGGTAAATTGGGAAATTGTGGGGCATGCGCTTAAAGAACTGACACCGAAAGAGGTTTTTGACAAGACTGCTCACGGTATGGGCGTATGGGCTCCGAGCATAAGGTATCACAATGGCGAGTACTATATCTATTGGGGAGACCCTGATTATGGTGTGTATATGGTCAAGACAAAAGACCCGGCCGGCGAGTGGGATAAGCCTGTTTTGGTGATTGCCGGTGAGGGAATGATAGACACGACGCCGCTTTGGGACGATGACGGCCGGTGTTATCTTGTAAATGGATGGGCCGGAAGCCGTGCGGGCTTCAAGAGCGTTCTTTCGGTGCGTGAACTGTCGCCCGACGGAACAAGGGCTATAAGCGACCCTGTGATTGTTTTCGACGGCAACAATGAGCATCGCACGGCAGAAGGTCCCAAGTTCTACAAGCGTGACGGGTGGTATTGGATAATGTGCCCTGCCGGCGGTGTGCCCACGGGATGGCAGTTGGCCATGCGCTCGAAAAGCCCCTACGGACCATACGAGCACAAGATTGTTCTGGCTCAGGGTAAGACCGACATCAACGGCCCTCACCAAGGCGGATGGGTGCATACTGCGCAGGGCGAGGATTGGTTCTTACACTTCCAAGACAAGGGAGCGTACGGGCGTGTGGTGCATCTGCAACCTGTGAATTGGGTCAACGGATGGCCGGTTATGGGAAAAGCGAAAAAAGGCGAGTATTGCGGCGAGCCTGTCACAAGGTATAAAAAACCTAATGTGGGTAAAACATATCCGATACAAAACCCGGTTGAGAGCGATGAGTTCAACACTGTGACATTGGGCAAGCAGTGGCAATGGCATTCAAACTACAATCAGAAGTACGGCCAACCCACGCCATACGGTTTCTATCGCATGTACACTCACAAGCTCAGCGATAACTTCGTTAACCTTTGGGAGGCTCCTAACCTGTTGTTGCAGAAGACACCGGCCGACGCGTTTACAGCCACGGCGAAGATAAAGTTTGCC
Organism: Prevotella sp.; assembly: GCA_017623155.1. Taxonomy (GTDB): domain Bacteria; phylum Bacteroidota; class Bacteroidia; order Bacteroidales; family Bacteroidaceae; genus Prevotella. The sequence goes on from JAGAPR010000001.1 coordinate 228,639, forward strand.
GCGAAAAAGGAAAATCAGTATGGTGGTATAATCATGATGGGACTTGATTACAGCGCGCTTGTGGTGAAAAGAGTGGGGGATAAGTTCCAACTCCAACAACTCACATGCCTGAAAGCTGACAAGAACAAGCCTGAAACGGTGACGGTTATTGCCGAACTTAAACCCACCGACAAGGATAAAATCAATTACGAGCCTGCCATATACGAGGAGTTATACTTGCGCCTTACGGTGAAAGAAGGCGGCAAACTCACATTCTCATACAGTATGGACGGCAAAAAATTCAAGCCTGCGGGTGATGAGTTCAAGATGCGTGAGGGTAAATGGATAGGAGCCAAATTCGGTTTCCTTGCCGAAGAACCTGCCGGAAAAGGCGTTACCGGATTTATGGATATTGATTGGATTCGCGTGACGAAATAGTTTTGTCAGACAATAAAGATCATACCTCAACAGAGGTTTGTATGTTCTGAAAGCGACGGTCGCAAAGCTGCAAAGATGTGATTACATGTTTTTCTGTAATGAGTCTTTGTGTCTTTGCGACCTTTATATTTTCTCAAGTACTGATAAATTCAAAGAGGTTATGTTCGTTTTATCGCTTTCCTCAAATTCCTTTCGGTGCTTCACAATCGATTTCATGTTTTGCATTGCCAGTCGGTGAGCTGTCGGATTATTGGTACGAGCGACAGCCCAGTGGGGTAAGTTCGTACTCCACACGTATGGGCACTTCGGGAAAAACTATGCGCTTTACCAGTCCGTCGGCTTCAAGCGTGTGGAGTGTGCCGGCGAGCATCTTTGTGGATATGTCGGGGATGAGTTTGCCGAGTCGGTTGAAACGCGTGCTGTCGTTCTCGCTTCGGATGAGGATGACGAGCAGTGCCTGCTTGTTACAAAACTGAGATATCCTGACTACCGATAGGGGGTAGTCTTTGAGAGTGTTTGTTCTTTGGGAATATAAAAAAGATGCGTCTGTGCATATGCAACTACACTGACGCATCTTTTATAAATTATTAAAGATAAATCTATATCTTATTTCTTCGCAGCCTTACCGTAGCGGCTCATGAACTTGTCTACGCGACCTGCTGTGTCGACGAGCTTGCTCTTACCTGTGTAGAACGGGTGTGATGAGCTTGAGATTTCGACTTTTACCACCGGGTAAGTTTCTCCTTCAAATTCTACTGTATCTGTAGTCTTGCATGTAGAACGTGTAAGGAACATATCGCCGTTGGACATATCCTTGAATACGACGGGGCGATAGTTTTCTGGATGAATTCCTTGTTTCATTGTTGTTTTTTAATGTTATTGTTATAAATAATTGAACTTCTAATCTATTGGGTGGCAAAATTACGAATATTTTTTGATATTACAAAATCTTTCGTCGGCTTTTTGCTTCTCAGTGTGTTATGAGTGCAGATAATGAGGTGTTGTATTGCCGGATTGGTGCTTTAAACCGATGACAGGCTTAATACGCTTTCTCGTCGTGCACAATCATCTGTTTGGCCGTCTTCCATATTATCAGCAAGTCGAGCCAGATTGTCCAGTTCTCGATGTACCAGATATCGCGTTTTACGCGTCCTTCCATTTGCCAGAGTTCTTTTGTCTCGCCTCTAAATCCTGTCACTTGTGCCCATCCTGTTATGCCGGGTTTTACAAAATGACGTATCATGTATGTGTCGATCAGTTTTCGGTAAACGTCCGTATGGTGCAACATGTGCGGGCGCGGGCCTACAATGCTCATGTTGCCGATCAGCACATTGAAGAATTGTGGCAATTCGTCGATGTTTGATTTCCTCATGAAATTTCCGAAAGCAAACTTTCTCGGGTCGTGTTCTGTGGCTTGAACGAGGTCGGCATCTTTGTTCACATGCATCGAGCGGAACTTGTAACATTTAAAGTTCTCACCGTTGAGTCCGGTGCGGAGCTGACTGAAAAATATCGGGCCGGGGCTTTGTATTTTTATTATCAGTGCAACGAACGGTATTATGATAGCCACAAACGTCAATACGAACAGCGACATTACGATGTCGAAAAAGCGTTTGATAAATTTGTTCAGAGGTTTCATCAATGGCTCGACATGATTGGCGAATACCATCGTTTCGCCCACGGCTTCGAGTCTGAATGTGTGTCCTATTTTCTGCGATATTGCCGGAATGTAGTAGAAGTGTACCACGTTATTGTTGCAATAGCGCATCACATTTTTAATTTTCTCATAGTCTTCAACGGGCAGGCAGCAATAAATATCATCTGCGATATGTGTTGTTGTCTCGGAAGTTATTATTTCTTCCAGTTTCTGTGTAGTTCCCAAATAGTTCAGTTTGTCGGGGCAATTCTCTATTTTTTTGTCTGAATAATATCCGGCAATGTGATAACCCATCGACGGGTCGTTGGCAAGATAAGAGAAGAGCGACCGTATGGAATTGTCGGAACCGATGAATAGTACTTGCCTTATGTTATGTCCCGAGCGTCGGTAAAACTTTATAATCCACCTTTCCACATATCGGGAGAGTATTATTCCGATGTACAGAATGAATGTAAATTGCAGGATGAATATGATGTTCGGTTGCGTATATCCATTGTATATATACACCATTTCCGCCATGAAATATTCCACAAGGCCTTGCACGAGCACCAATAAAGTTACCTGACGGAGTACTTTTTCCGGTGTCGAGCGTCTGAGATGTACGATTGTGGAGAAAAAATACTGCGCCACTGCCATTGACATATTGGCGGTGAACAGCGACTTTATAAAACTTGTATCATTATTATATATACATCCGTCGTAAGCATAGTTGTAAATCAAGAACAGGATATTGAGAATTATGAAGTCCCCCAATATGACTGTATTCTTTATCAGTATGTTCGTTTTCGTATTTCGGCTCATTTCAGTAAATTGTTTGGATTGCCTGCAAAGTTATTACTTAAACACGGAAAAACCAAATATCATGACTTAAAATATGTTGGAATTTTATTCAACAATAAAAGCGGAGTGTGATATTGGTGTTTATCGGCTCTCCGCTTTTTTTGTTTTTGATTATTGTCGTCAATTTGTTTTCATTGTGATTTTAGCGGGTTTGAGTCCGTCGGCATCGGCTGTCAGTGTCACTTTTCCCGATGTGTCTGTCGAGCGCAAAATCACGGTGACGGTTCCGTTATACAGCCGGCGTGTGTTGCCTACGGTAAGCTCTTCGCTCGTGATGTCGCCGTTGATTACTCCCACTATTTCCGCCGGTCCGTTTACGGTGAATGTCACTTTGTCGGCAGCTCCCATCATCCGGCGGCCTTTTTTGTCGATTGCTTCCACGCGGATGTGTTGCAGATCCGTTCCGTCGGCTTTCCATGCGGGATTGTCTGCCGTGGCTTTCAAAGTCACAGCGTCGGTGGTTGTCTCTATTTTGTGGCGTGCCACGATTTTACCGCCGGTCTTTGCCACGGCTTCTATGTTGCCGGCCTCATATTTCACGTTGTCCCATTTAATCTTGTTTCTGTTCTTGGGGTTTTTGGTGTTCTGCTTTGTTCCGATGCTTTTGCCGTTGACGAGAAGCTCCACTTCGTCGGCATTGGTGTATGTATATAACGATACGGTGCTGCCGGTCTTGCGGTTCCAGTGGTCCGACATGCGCTGTGTGCCCACTTTCACGTCGTTCCACACCGTGTTGTCGTCGCTGTCTATGATGCCGATGTGCACCACGGGCTCTTCCGGTTTGAAGATGCTTTTCAGGAAGTATGCTATCGGTTTCGGCTCGAGCGAGATGTCAAATATGCCATTCGCCCATCCTTTTGCCGGCCATCCGTTTGATTCTCCGAGATAGTCTATCATTCCCCAATATGCCAGTCCCACGACTTTGTCGAGGTCCATCTCATAGTAGTTGGGGCCCATCATGGCCGTGTTGGCCTCGCTCTGATAGAAAATCATGTTTGGAAATCGCTTCCTGTCGCCCGGGAAGTACATGTATCTGTAATTATATGAGGCGATGTCTGTCTCGTGTACGAGCGGTGCAGGGAGCGAGTCTGTTTTCTGATTACGTCCGCGCGGGTGCATGGCCACGGTGATTGGGCGTGTGGTGTCGTAGCGGTGGAGCAGTTCGCGCTGCATGCGATACGGGGTTACGCCCCAGTCGGCAAACGGTAATGACCAATATGTCTGCAACTCGTTTCCGAGACTCCACATCACCACCGAGGGATGATTTCTGTCGCGGCGGATGAATTCCGGAATGTCGTGCTGCCACAGGTTGAGCCATTCCGTGCGTCCGCCGGCAAATTGTGTGAGCCATTTGTCGTATAGCTCGTCGACCACGAGCATGCCGTATTTGTCGCAAAGGTCGAGGAACGACTTGCTGTAAGGATTGTGCGATGTGCGCACATGGTTAAATCCAAACTGCTTGAGCAGCTGTATTCTCTTTTCCATTGCGCGCGGATAGGCGGCAGCGCCGAGCGCGCCGAGCGTGTGGTGATTGGCTATTCCCTTGAAAATCACTTTCTTGCCATTGAGCTTAAACCCGAACTCGGGTGAGTATTCAATCTTCCGGATACCGAAATTTTCAGATATTCTGTCGGCCACGGTGCCGTCGGGGCGATAGAAAGTGAGCACGGCCTTGTATAGATGCGGTGTTTCGCAATCCCACAGTTTCGGGTTTTTCAGTGTGATGCTGTCTATTCTGTGCTCGTTGATTTTTTGTCCGCGGTTAAATGGTATGTCACTTGTCTTGTCATACACCGTATTGCCCGTTTCGTCGGTAATACGGGTGTTTATGCGTAAGTTCTTTATTTTCAGGTAGCAGGCTATCTCGGCCTGTATGTTCACGGATGCCTCTGCGGCACTCACTTCCGGCGTTGTGATATACAGAGAGTGGCGTGTGAAATACTGTTGCGGGTCGGTCACCACGAGGGTGACGTCGCGATAGAGTCCGCCTCCGGTATACCATCGTGAGTTTTCCGGCTTTCGTGTGTCGGCCTTTACGGCGATAACGTTCTTTTCTCCGTATTTCAACAATTTTGATATATCGGCCTCAAAGCCCAAGTATCCGTATTCGGTGCCGCCGATGCGCTGACCGTTCAGGTACACGTCGCCCACGAGCATGATGCCCTCAAAGTCTATAATCACGCGCTTGCCGCGCCATGAAGCGTCGGGGGTGATGCTCTTGCGATACCAACCGATGCCCATTTCCTTAAATCCTCGCGAACTCAGGCGGCTCTTCACGTTGCTCGCCGCGTCGCTGTTGTCTGCCTTCTCGTCTTTTGCCGGAGCTATCCATGGCTGCGAAATCTGGAAGTCGTGGGGCACGTTGACGGTGGTCCAAGCACTGTCGTCGAGCTTCACGCTCTCTCCGCCGGTGATGTCTCCCGCATGGAAACGCCATCCGAAATTAAGACTTTGCACTATCCGTGCCTCTTCTTGTGCCGTGAGCGGAAGTATTGCCAGCACGGCTAAAAGTAATGATGCTATTCTTTTCATATTTAGTAGTTAGATGTTTTGCTGATACGTTGAAACGTCTCTCGTCGCCTATATATTATAATGTGGCGATAATTCTTATTATCCGTTCGGCCGTTCGGCCGTCCCATCTGTCGGGGAGCGAGCATTTTTTCCACCGTCCGGCTGTCATGTCGGCTACGGCCTGTCTCAGTGTCCCGGCATCTTCGCCCACGAGCACGCTCGAGCCGTATTTCACGGTCTCCGAGTGTTCGGTATAGCTGTTCAGCATGGCGCAGGGCACAGCATTGAACGTGGCCTCTTCCGCCACGTTCCCGGAGTCTGTGACGATGCCTGCGGCGTGAGCCGTGAGGTATCCGAATTCAAGATATGGCAGCGGGTCGATGATGATGAATTTTTCTTTTTCGGGGTTTATGGCCGCTATTGTGTCGCGTGCCGTGCCTCGGAGCGGAGCCACTATCGGCATGCCTATTGCCGATTGCAGCGCGGCGTCAATCATTGCCCGCAGGTTTTCTTTGTTTGCGAGCAGCGCGTGCCTGTTTATCGTGAACACGATATAACGCTTGTCTTCGAGGTGTAAATCGTCGAAGACGGCAGGGCGGCGCAGTCGGTTGTGGCATGACCGGAGTGTGTCCATCAGTATGTTGCCCACCAAGTATACATTGGAGAGGTTGGCTCCCTCGCGTGCCGCTATCGTGCTTGCTCCCTCACCGGCGGTGAACAGCAGGTCGCTGAGTGCGTCTATCACGAGACGGTTGATTTCTTTCGGCATGTTGATGTCGAACGAGCGTGTGCCGGCAACAAGATGCGCCAGTTTTATGCCGCGTTTTTTTGTCACTATCGCGGCGGCCATTGTTGAGGCGAGGTCGTCTACGACAATGACAACATCGGTGGCGTTGACATCAAGGTATTTCTCAAATTCGCCCATTACCCGCCCCGTGATTTCGTTAAGGCTGGTGCTGTCCACGCCCAGAAAGACATCGGGGCGGCCTATCTGCAAATCGTCGAATAGCGACGGTTCGAGTGTGGCGTCGCCGGCAGTTCCGGCAAACACAAGCTTAAAGGCCATGTCGGCTTTTTCGCTTTGGGCTTTTTTAATGGCTTTGATTATGGGAGCCACTTTGATGAAATTCGGGCGTGCGCCGGCGAAAATACAAATATTGAGCATTTATATTTATAGATGTATTGTTTTTATTGATAAATCAATCTAAATGCAAATATACTCAATTCCGATGAGTTGGCAAAGAAAATTATCGGAGCTTTTGGATACATTTGTTAAAATATTGCCTTTGAATGTGCCGTTTTTCCTTGTTTTTTAGCATTGTTTCACAAAAGGAGTGCCTCAAATTTTGAGTTTTTCTGAAAAAATATTTTCGCGGGCGCAAATAAGCGAGTTTTGAGGTGTTTTGCGTAACTTATTGAATATTAGGGGTGTATAAAGATTTGTGCTCTTTTTGAGTGTCGCAAATATCGTCTTGTTTTGCAATTAGGCCGTAATTGCATTCCATTTACGGCCTAATTGCACTTCCCGTTAGGCCGTAAATGCAGTGCAATTACGGCCTTATTGCAAGGCAAAAACGGGAAAAATATAAATAAAACAGATTGTAAATGTTGTGCAAAGTTAAATTTATGACTTTTGTGTTAAATATTTTAAGTTAATAAAACCTACTTCGGGCAAAAAGGTGGAAGAAAGATTTCACATTATTTAATCTTTTAAAGGCGGAAAATGTTAAATGGCAAAAACGGTGTGAATGGTGTCTTTTTTGTGTCTTAATATCTATAAAAGAATTGTATAATCGGATAATTATTTGTATTTTTGCGGATATGTATAAATAAAATAAAAGAGTAAGAACAATGTTGGACAGATATTTGGAAGAGATAAAGAAGACCGATGCTCTTACGGAAGAGCAAGAAGCGTCTTTGGCAGAAAGGATACATGCCGGCGACAGAAAAGCGGTGGAGGAGTTGGTGAAAGCCAATTTGCGCTTTGTGGTATCTGTGGCATCTAAGCATCAGGGTAGGGGTGTCGACTTGTCAGACCTTGTGTCTGAGGGCAATATAGCCCTTATGCGTGCCGCAGAGCGGTTTGTCGGCGGGCGCGGAAGTCGTTTCGTGTCATACGCCGCCCCGTTTGTGAGTAAGGCGATGGAGCAGGCTGTGGCCGTGCAGGCGGGCTTGTATAGCGTGCCGGCCGACGAGCGCACGCCGTTGGAGCGCAAGCGCAGCAAGCCGTTGTCGGCAGATGCTCCGCTTGGAGGAAGAGCCAACGTGAGTTTGCTCAGTGTGCTTGAAAATGCCGATTCGCCGTCGGCCGATGGTGTGCTTGGCGAGCTTTCGTTTACAGAGGCCATGGACGAGGCTATGGCGGAGCTTAGCGAGCGCGAGCGAATGGTGGTGACAATGTTTTTCGGGATAGGACGCCCGCGACTGACTTTTGCCGAGATAGGTATGGAGATGGGGCTGAAACGCGAGCGCGTAAGACAAATTCGCGACAAGGCTTTGCGCAAGTTGTCGAAGCACAAGGATTTTTTTCGGTAGTTTTTGCATATAAAAAATTATTTACCGGACAGCATAATAAAAATCGGGGTTGACAGTTATTACCGTCAACCCCGATTTTATTGTTGTATGTCGGAATGGTGATTATTCACCTTTCTCCATTTTCTCTTTCAACTGTGCGAGTACATCGATGTCGCCGAGAGTGGTAGCTGCCGGCTGATTGTCGATCTTCACAGTCTCTTCTTTCTTTGCGCGCGGCTTCTTGGCTGCCTTGCGCTCCTCGCGCTGTACATCCTCGAATGTGCGGCTGTGAGACAGAATGATGCGCTTGCTGTCTTTGTTGAACTCGATAACCTTGAAGGGAAGTTCCTCGTTGAGAGCGGCCTGTGTGCCGTCTTCCTTGACAAGATGTTTCGGAGTGGCGAAGCCTTCAACACCCTTTTCGAGAGATATCACTGCGCCTTTCTCGAGAAGCTCGGTGATTTTGCCTTGGTGTATGCTGCCTACTGTGTATTCAGCCTCAAATACATTCCAAGGATTTTCCTCGAGCTGCTTGTGGCCGAGGCTCAGACGACGGTTGTCCTTGTCGATGTCGAGAACGACAACGTCTATTGTTGCGCCAACCTGTGTGAACTCTGACGGATGCTTAATTTTCTTTGTCCAAGACAGGTCGCTGATGTGGATAAGGCCGTCAACGCCCTCTTCCAATTCAACGAACACGCCGAAGTTTGTGAAGTTGCGAACCTTGGCGGTGTGCTTGCTCTCAACAGGATATTTAACCTCGATTGTCTCCCACGGATCTTCTTTAAGCTGTTTGATACCGAGGCTCATCTTGCGCTCGTCGCGGTCGAGTGTAAGGATAACGGCTTCTACCTCGTCTCCAACTTTCAGGAATTCCTGAGCTGAGCGTAAGTGCTGGCTCCAAGACATCTCGGAAACGTGGATAAGACCCTCAACGCCGGGCTGTATCTCTACAAATGCGCCGTAATCGGCGATGACAACAACCTTACCGTTAACGTGGTCGCCTACCTTCAACTCTGCGTCGAGAGCATCCCACGGGTGCGGAGTGAGTTGTTTCAAGCCGAGGGCGATGCGCTTCTTCTCGTCGTCGAAATCGAGAATAACGACGTTGATTTTCTGGTCAAGCTCGACAACCTTGTGAGGATCGTCTACGCGGCCCCAAGAAAGGTCTGTGATGTGGATGAGTCCGTCGACACCACCGAGGTCGACGAATACACCGTAAGAAGTGATGTTCTTGACAGTACCTTCGAGAATCTGGCCTTTTTCGAGCTTGGAAATGATTTCTTTCTTCTGTGCTTCCAACTCGGCCTCGATGAGAGCCTTGTGAGAAACGACAACATTGCGGAACTCCTGATTGATTTTCACAACCTTGAATTCCATCGTCTTGCCTACGAACTGGTCGTAGTCGCGTATAGGATGAACGTCTATCTGGCTGCCGGGCAGGAATGCCTCGATGCCGAATACGTCTACAATCATGCCACCTTTGGTGCGGCACTTGATGTAACCCTGAATGATGTCTTGGTTGTCAAGTGCTTCGTTAACGCGCTCCCAACTCTTGCTGAGGCGTGCTTTCTTGTGAGAAAGGATTAACTGGCCTTTCTTGTCTTCTTGGTTTTCAACGTAAACCTCTACCTTGTCGCCGATTTTCAAGTCGGGATTGTAGCGGAATTCGCTGGCGGGGATGATACCGTCGCTCTTGTAACCGATGTTTACGATTACTTCTTTCTTGTCTACGGAAATCACTGTTCCCTCGACAACCTGATGCTCGCTGACTTTGTTGAGAGTCTCGTCGTAAGCCTTGTCAAGCTCTTCCTTGCTGACGTTTACGTGCGAGCCGTTTTCAAACTCGTCCCAGTTGAAATCTGATAACGGTTGAACGTTCTTTGTTAAATCTGACATAATAATTAATAAATGTTTGTTTAATTAATAAAGTTTGACTTTATGTTAATAACTAAAAATCGGCTGCAAAGGTACTTATTTTAATTATAGTAAAGTCCACCGGATGCTTAATCATTTTGCTTTTTAGGAATATTTAACAGGAAAATGCTTGCATCCGGCTTATTGTTTATCAGTCAGCCGCTTACCTTTCTTGTTGCCGACGGTTGTTGCTTTCTTTTTTTTCTTCTTTATGCCGAAGAGGTCTTTGATGTTGCTGAAATCTTTTTTCATTGTGAGTCCGATGCCTTGTGTGTTGAGACTCGACTTGGTGAAGTATCTGTCGTTGGTCTTGTTATATACGTTTACAGACAGGTTCCCGTTGGGGTAGAGCAGGTAGCGGATATCGAAATCGCCGATGAAGCTGGTATTTGCTGTGTTCGCGTTGTCGCGATAACCGAATTGTCCGTTGATGAGCAGACGGTTGTTGAGCAGTCGTCCGCTCAGGAGTCCCTCGTATTCGGCGTTGTCCCATCCGTCGTTACCGGTGGAGATGTTTGCTCCGAAATTCCAGTTCTTGCTGTTTATTACCGTGTTGAGAACACTGTTTATCTGACTTGATATTGTTCCGGACAGCAAACTCTGCATGGCCAACGAGGTGTTGCTTTTCTGATTTTCGTTTTGTGAGCCGGCATTATTGTTCTCTTTGGGGTAGAATCGTCCTACACCGAGAAGATACAACACCTGCTGGCTCATCTCGTCCTCGCTGTTTATCACGCTTCTCACCATTTGTTTCTCGTCGGCACTGACGGTGGGCAGGTCGAGGTCGAAGTTTATTTGAGGCTTGCCCGGCGTGCCGTTGATGTTCATGAGGCAGTTCACCCGTATGGTATTGCTCGAGAAGCTGTTTCCTATGTTAAGGTCGGATAGCGACACTCCGTTAACGGTGTGTATGGCTTGGAGATTGAGAGCGGCATTGAAAGGGTCGCCGCCGAATTGTATTGTTCCGCCATTGTTGAAGACAAAACTTTTCTTTATGATATCCTGTATCGTTATGCCGTATGTTCCGCTTGTAACGCGATATGTGCCGAACATGTTGAAAGCACCTTTATTATAATATGTGGCTCGGAGCACTCCTTGCCCGTTGAGTGTGATATAATCATTGGTTCTGCCATCCATGAGCAGTTTTATTGTAGCGTCGGGGGTGCAGTTTATAAGGAAGTTAATGTGCATGTCGGAGCTTAACATCCTGCTGTTTTTGTTGTGTGGATGTTGTCCGGTTGCGGTGCTGTCGCTGCCGGAGGCTTTGTTGTTCCAATGGATGAACTCTTGATTGACAATGGCGTCGGGATTGGATACGTTATATACGAATTGTGAGTTCTTCTGTGGGGTGATATTTACGTTTATCAGTGTCTCTCCGCTTCGCCCGTGTATGCCGACTTCTCCCGTTCCGAATACTGTTCCGTAGAATGTGTCATCGCCAAATTCGTGTATGTCGTATGCCAATAGATTGTCGGCCTTTACTGAAAGATCGTACGACAGGCGTGTCAGATGCTTGTGATGTATGGCTCCTGACAATTCTCCTCTGTTGCCGTATTTGTCGAAAATAGGTATGCCGTGCAATTCAATTTCATCGGGAATGAGCGTCACGGTGTCTTCTCTGAGATAGTATTTACAGTTTAACGGACTTACGGTGGCGTCTCCGTTGATAATGAGCCGGCCGGTAAGATTTATGTTGTTTAGGGGGCCGAAGAGTCTTACAGCGCCTTTTGCCTCTCCGTTGATGTCGCTGATAAAACTGCTTGTAAACGATTTCATGAACTCTATGCGGGTGCCGAGAGCCTGTATGCCAAGGTCTATATAATTTCTTTCGGGCGACACATATCCGTTTATAAGCGTGCTTTGGGTCGGTCCGTCATTTGCGATGGCGTTGATGTCAATCTGTTTTTCCTCTTTGTTCCAATTCACGTCGGCGTTTAATGTGCCCATTCTGCCGTGCTCAAATAAAAAGTTGCTCACCGTGATTTTCGCGTTTGCAGATATGTCTCCCAATGCGGATGACACATAAGCGTGTCCCGTAGCCCGCCCGTTGAAGTCTACGGAATGGAAGTTTATCATGTCGAGAATGTACTCAATGTCAATGTCGTTAAGTTCAACTTTGACTGAGTCTGCTGCCGAACGAGATGCTGTACCGTTGACGATGATGTGTTGTTTGTTGTTTTCTATTGCAAAATGGTCAATCTTTATCCTGTTGTTTCTGTATGTTATATTTGACGACGGGATTGTCCATATTGTATCGTTGATATTGGCGTGCGACGGCTTTACGGCGATATTTGCGGCCGGTTTGTTCTCTTCGTCAAGCACAAACATGGTTACTGTGTTTATCGTTCCGCTTTGTTTCCTTTTCGCGTTGTTGCTCCATGTAAGTGAAGTGGCCAGTTTGTCATCAGCGGCATCGGCCGTTAATTTCAGGTTTAGCATGTCACCGTTATCCATAATCTTGGATATTCTGATATCACTGCATAAGGAATTATCGGGAGAAGAGATGGATACAGACGCATTCTTATATCCTTTCCCATTGTAAATGAAATGTGGAATATGACAGTTTGCGAATATGGCGTGTGTAACATCATTGACATTACCATCCAAATTCATGGGAGCCATGAGTTTGAACGGCACATTGAAGAGCCTTTCCATCCATTCCGTGTTTTTGACATTGGCTCTTATTTGGAAGTTGTTGTTTGTTCTTTTATTTGTTTCTTTCAGTCCGGGGATAGACGGCATCTTGTCTTTTATGAAATACCGGAAGCTGTCTCCCAATGTCTTATAATCGAATTTACCTATAATTTCAATAAATCCGAAATCACTGTTAACGGCGAGAGTACGGTTGTTTTCATCGAATTCGGATTGCAGGCAGATGCTGTCTATCGCGTATTTGTAATCGGATGCGGACATGGTGAAGTCTTTAATGTCTATTTTCCCGATGGCATTGTTCAGGCTTGTACCGCTTAATCTCGCATTGATATCGGCGGAAAAAGAAGCCGCCCCCCATTTGTTTGTCAGTCTTACGGCTTGCGGAGAAAGATTTTTCACAGACGCTTTGAAATCGACATGCGGTGTTTTTGAAATATTGTCGGCATTGCCTTCAATGTTTAATGCCATGTTTGGGTCGTTGACATTGAACGTACCTTGTATGCTGTTGCCGGCATATTGCCCGTCAAAAGAGATGCTGTTGTATTTGTATCCCTTATAACTGAACTCGGAAACAGAACCTTTTATGCCAATGAAATCCGGCTTGTTATTATTTATTTTTCCGTTGAATGTGATGTCGGATGAAAAAAGTCCCAAGTCCTCGCTGCTTAAAATTTGTTTCAGATTGATGGCATTTGCTGTGACTTCTCCTTTAAAAAAAAGGTCGTTTTCCAAATTGGCGGAAAAATCCAAGTCACCGGCTTCGGTCTCAATACGGCATTTGGCTGTCGCGTTTTGCGTGTTTTGTGAGTTTATGTATCCTGATATGCTGATGTCGCCGAACTTGTTGATGATATCGTTTACGGCCTTGTCGGGTTTCGGCAAAGAACTTAATAATGATTGCAAAATATCTTGCGAGCAGTGTATTTTGTCGATATCGGCATGCCATGAAAGGCCTTTCTCCTCTTTCCTTATAAATCCTTTGACTGTAATTCCAAGGCCATTATCCTCAGAAAAGGCATTGAACTTAGATATGTTAAGCCCGTAACCCTTTCCGGAGAAAGAGGATGTGAGGTTTATTTTGTGGTCGAATTGCTTTAAGACCGGCATGAAACAAGCTAAATCTGGCAACGAAATGACAGACTTGTTTATCTCTCCGGCGATGTGTAGAGAGGACGGAACAATCTTATTTCCATCAAATTTATATTGTGCTTTGACGCTGTCCGCGACGAGTTCCGTATCCGGCAATTTGAGATTAAAGTCTTTTAAAAGGCATGAATTCCTGTTGCCAATCATTTTAAGTGACAGCTTTTTGAGCTTGAAACCCGATTGCTCGTTAAAAGCCAACTTCTTTATTGCGATGTTAATGGAGTCGTCTTTCAGTGCTTTCAGTGAAATATTGGCACTGATATCTTTAATATCAAGGTGGTATGGATTGATTTTCTTGTTTGTATACGGCTTGTCGTATCGGTCGTATTTTATGTTGCCGCGTTGCATAATAAAGGTATTTACCTTTAAATCCAAAGGCTTGCGCGATGTAGTGTCGGTTGAAGCGAAAGCGTCCAATACGAATTGGAAATTAGGTTCGGCCTTTCCTAACTCTTGATATAGTGAGAATTGCGAACTGAATACTTGGGCGGATGAAATGAAAATCTTTCCTTCCGTTAATGGTATAACTTCTATTCTTGCGCTGATTCTTGCGGCTTTGAGCATCTCTTTGCCGTTTTTGTCGTATATCAGGATATCGTCAATGATAAATCTGTTTAGGAAGCCCAAATCAACACGGCCGATACTTACTTCCGTATCGAGCTTGTCTGATATGACAGATGCTACTTGTGAGCCGATACTTCTTTGGATATAAGGGATATGGAGCAATATAATGACAAGCAGATACAGGCTGATGACAGCCCATACAGAGATGCTTATTATATGTTTTAATACTTTCAAACTAATGAAAATATATTATGTTTATACTTGTAAAATCGTAAATTTGAGATTACAATTTATTAAAAAATTATATCTTTCGGTGCAAAATTACACTAAAAACTTGTCTTCTTGGAATATTAATAGTTTTTTCTTTTATTCAAAATGCTTTTTTTATATAATTTTGCGACAAAATCATTTGAGAACAGAATATGACAAATGTAATTAAGTTGCGCAAAGGCTTGAACATCAATCTTGCCGGTAAAGCGGATAAAAAGAAAATCCGATTAAACTCAAACGGTAAGTATATGTTGCAGCCTGACAGCTTTACGGGCGTAATTCCCAAAGTAACAGTAAAGCAAGGTGACAGAGTAAAGGCCGGAACACCTTTGTTTATAGACAAGAATTATCCCTCTGTGAAGTTCGCATCACCGGTCAGTGGAATTGTCAAAGACGTCATTCGCGGAGACAGACGCAAGGTCCTTGGTGTTCAAGTCATGGCCGACGCGAATTTGGAATATATTGATTTCGGAAAGAAAAACGTAAGCGATTTAAGCGCAGAAGAAGTTAAAGACACATTACTTGACGCCGGACTGTTCGGTTATATAAACATGTTGCCTTATGCTGTATCCGCCAATCCGGACACAAAGCCTAAGGCAATATTTGTATCTGCGCTGAGGGATATGCCTTTGGCGGCTGATTTTGAGTTTGAATTGCAAGGGCAGGAGGATGATTTTCAAACCGGCTTGACTGCTCTTTCAAAAATGGCAAAAACTTATTTGGGTATAGGAAAAGGGCAAACGGCCGATGCTTTGACGAAAGCAAAGGATGTGGAGGTTACGGTTTTTGACGGCCCTTGTCCGGCGGGTAATGTCGGAGTACAAGTCAATCACATAAGTCCCGTCAACAAGGGTGAGGTCGTTTGGACGGTAGAACCTACGGCCGTGCTGTTCTTCGGCCGGCTTTTCCGTACCGGGCATGTCGATCTTCATCGCACGGTAGCCTTTGCCGGAAGTGAGGTCGAGAAGCCTGCTTATGTCGATATGCTCGTAGGCGAGGAATTGTCTACATTGCTCAGTAACAGCATTAAGACCGAAAGAAAAGTCAGGATAATAGACGGTAATGTCCTTACTGGCAGACAGACAACGAAAAACGGTTTCCTTGGTGCTCATACCTCAGAGATAACCGTAATTCCTGAGGGCGATGATGTCGATGAGTTTGCCGGCTGGATAATGCCGAGATTAAACCAATATTCCGTTAACAGAAGTTACTTCTCGTGGCTGTTTCGCGGTAAGAAGTACGCGTTGGATGCCCGTGTGAAAGGCGGCGAGCGTCATATCATCATGAGCGGAGAGTATGATCGTGTCTTTCCGATGGATATATATGCCGAGTATCTTGTAAAAGCCATAATAGCCGGTGACATAGATAAGATGGAGCAGTTGGGCATATACGAAGTCTCTCCCGAAGATTTTGCATTGGCGGAATTTGTGGACAGTTCTAAATTGGAATTGCAGCGGATAGTCCGTGCGGGCTTGGACATGTTGCGTAAAGAGAATGAATAAAGAATAACGATTATGAGAATATTAAGAGATTATCTTAATAAGATAAGACCGAATTTTGAAAAAGGCGGGAAGTTGCATGCTTTCAAAAGTATATATGACGGCATGGATACATTCCTGTATGTACCGAATGCCACTTCAAAGAGTGGCACTAACATCCATGACTCCATTGATTCCAAGCGTATAATGAGTATGGTTGTGATAGCGCTTATACCGGCAATGTTATTCGGCATGTATAATATCGGCTATCAGAATTATAAGGCGGCCGATACGTTGGATACCGCGTCTTTTGTCGATTTGTTCTTGTTCGGTTTTTTTGCCGTATTACCAAAGATAATAGTAAGCTATGTCGTAGGACTTGGAATAGAGTTCGCATGGGCGCAGTGGAAAGGAGAAGAGATACAGGAAGGATTTCTTGTGTCGGGAATACTGATACCTCTTATCGTTCCGGTAAACTGTCCGTTATGGATACTTGCCATTGCTGTTGCTTTTGCCGTTGTCTTTGCCAAAGAGATTTTTGGCGGCACCGGCATGAATATATTTAATGTGGCATTGGTTGCCCGTGCTTTTCTTTTCTTCTCTTATCCCACGGAAATGAGTGGAGATACCGTCTGGGTGGCCAAAGACTCCATATTAGGTCTGGGCAACAGTCTGCCGGATACATTCACGTGTGCCACGCCGCTTGGTGCCATAGGCAGTGACAGCGCGGCCGGGTATTCTTTGTCCGACATGATTGTAGGTCTTATTCCGGGCAGTATCGGTGAGACGAGCGTGATAGCCATTGCCATCGGAGCCGTCATATTATTGTGGACGGGTATCGCAAGTTGGAAAGTCATTGCCGGTGTTTTTGTGGGTGGCAGTATTACGGCTGCCTTGTTCGGAATGTCCGGAATGACTCCGTTGCCATGGTATGAGCATCTCGTTCTCGGTGGTTTCGCTTTCGGAGCGGTGTTCATGGCAACCGATCCTGTGACGGGAGCGCGCACGGAAACCGGCAAATGGATATTCGGATTTATCATCGGTGTGTTGGCAATCATCATCCGTGTGATGAATCCCGGTTATCCGGAAGGCATGATGCTGGCAATTCTTTTTGCCAATATGTTTGCCCCGTTGATAGATTACTGTGTCGTGGAGAGAAATATATCAAAGAGAATGAAGCGTTTAAACTCTAAAAAATAAGCACTATGACAGAATTGAAGAAAAAAGGACTGAACAAAGAGTCTAACACATACATTATATTATATAGCACACTCTTGGTGGTCATAGTGGCTTTCCTGTTGGCATACGTGTCTCAAACTTTAAAACCGATACAGGATGTAAACGTCGCTCTTGACAAGAAAAGGCAAATTCTCGCGGCTCTTAACATCGACAATATAAGCAATGAAGAGGTTTCGGCCAAATACAGTCAGATTGTTGTTGCCGACAAGATAATAGATACCGACGGGCGTGTCACCGATGAGGGAGGCCGCGGAGGAGAGCGTGCCGCTTTCGTATTGAACAGTTCGGATTACAAGGCCGGGCGTCTCGGACTGTTTGTCTGTGACGTGGACGGAGCCACCAAATATGTGCTCCCCGTGTATGGTATGGGCTTGTGGGGACCTATCTGGGGCTATATCGCCATTGATAGCGACAAGTCTACTGTCTACGGAGCGTATTTCAATCACGAAAGCGAGACGGCCGGACTGGGTGCCGAGATAAAGGACAATAAGTCGTGGCGCGATGCGTTCAGAGGCAAAAAGATATTCGCCGATGACGGTCACGGCAGGCGAAGCATAGCACTTGCGGTGAGAAAACCGGCGGATATAAAGAACAGAGACTCGGAAGTTGACGCCATCACCGGAGCCACTCTTACTTCAAACGGTGTCAGCGACATGTTCTCCGATTGTCTTGGAAAGTATATTAAGTTTTTAAACGAGAGATAAAGCGAACAATAGTTAAATATGAGTAAGTTGTTTTCAAAAGAGAACAGAGACGTTCTCACAAATCCGTTAAATCCCGACAACCCCGTATTGGTGCAGGTTTTGGGAATATGTTCCGCGCTTGCCGTGACGGCACAGTTGAAGCCTTCCATCGTCATGGGGCTTGCCGTGACGGTCATTACCGCTTTTTCCAATGTCATCATATCGATTATTCGCAACACCATTCCGACGCGGGTACGAATTATTGTGCAGCTTGTTGTCGTGGCAACGCTTGTCACTGTCGTCAGTCAGGTGCTTAAAGCATATTCTTACGACATAAGCGTGCAACTGTCCGTATACGTCGGTCTTATAATAACAAACTGTATACTGATGGGGCGTCTCGAAGCCTTTGCCATGTCGAACAGGCCTTGGCCCAGTTTTCTCGACGGTATAGGAAACGGTCTCGGGTATGCGATTATTTTGATTGTCGTGGGTGCCTGCCGTGAGTTTTTCGGCCGCGGCAGTCTGGGCGGAATACAGATAATCCCCCAAAGCATGTATGATTTCGGATATATAAACAATGGAATGATGACCATGCCGGCCATGGCACTCATTCTTGTGGGTTGTGTGATATGGATACACAGGGCCTATTTTTATAAGGAGAAATAATTATGGAACATTTGTTGAGCTTGTTTTTCAGGTCCATATTCGTGGATAACATGATCTTCGCGTTCTTTCTCGGCATGTGCTCGTATCTTGCCGTATCGAAAAACGTGAAGACCTCGTTGGGACTCGGGTGCGCGGTTACTTTCGTGTTGTTTATCACCGTTCCCGTAAACTATCTGTTGCAGACGCGTGTTCTCGGCCCCGACTGTCTTTTGCCGGGTGTAGATCTCTCTTATCTCGGCTTTATATTGTATATAGCAGTGATTGCGGGCATTGTGCAGTTGGTGGAAATGATTGTCGAGAGGTTTTCGCCCTCGCTTTATGCCTCGCTCGGCATCTTCCTTCCGCTGATAGCCGTCAACTGTGCCATAATGGGCGCGTCGCTTTTCATGCAGCAGCGCATAAATCTCGACCCAGCGTCGTCACAGTATATAGGCAGCGTGCCCGCTGCCGTCGTTTATGCTGTCGGCAGCGGCATAGGATGGACTGTCGCCATTGTGTCAATGGGCGCGATACGCGAGAAGATGCAGTATAGCGATGTGCCTAAACCGCTGCAAGGCCTTGGCATCACTTTCATCACCGTGGGGCTTATGGCAATGGCCATGATGTGTTTTTCCGGTTTAAACATTTAACAAAAGATAATTTCGTATGATACAATTCATATTGTTGAGCGTCGGTGCGCTTCTTGTCACCACCCTTATCCTTGTAACCCTGCTTCTTGTGGCAAAGAGATATCTGTCGCCCGGCGGCGAGGTCACAATAACGGTGAATGGCGAAAAGACGATAACCACGGCTCAGGGTGACAGTCTTATGTCGGTATTGAACAACAACGGGATATTCCTCTCTTCGGCCTGTGGCGGCAAAGCCTCTTGCGGACAGTGCCGGGTGCAGGTGCTCGAAGGCGGCGGAGAGATACTCGACTCGGAAAAACCGCATTTCACCCGCAAGGAAATCAAAGACCATTGGCGGCTCGGATGCCAGTGTAAGGTGAAAGGCGACTTGAAGATACGGGTGCCCGAGAGCGTCATGGGCGTGAAAGAGTGGGAGTGTACCGTGATATCCAACAAGAACGTTTCCAGTTTTATAAAGGAGTTTATCGTGGCCCTTCCTCCCGGAGAGCACATGGACTTCATTCCCGGCTCGTATGCGCAGATAAAAATACCGGTCTACGACTGCATCGATTACGATAAGGATTTCGACAAGGCCGACATCGGCGAGGAGTATCTTCCGGCGTGGAACAACTTTAATATATTCTCACTGAAAGCCCACAACCCGGAAGAAACGGTGCGTGCATACTCCATGGCCAACTATCCGGCAGAGGGCGACCGCATAATGCTCACGGTGAGAATTGCCACCACTCCGTTCAAGCCCCGCCCGCAGGTGGGCTTCCAAGACGTGCCCACAGGCATCGCTTCATCATATATTTTCAGCCGCAAGCCCGGCGACAAGGTGATAATGAGCGGCCCGTATGGCGATTTCCATCCGATATTCGACTCCGAGAAAGAGATGATATGGGTGGGCGGCGGTGCCGGCATGGCTCCGTTGCGCGCGCAGATAATGCACATGACAAAGACACTGCATGTGCGCGACCGGGAGATGCACTACTTCTATGGCGCGCGTTCGTTGAGCGAAGTGTTCTATCTCGAAGACTTCCTCGGGCTGGAAAAGGAATATCCCAACTTCCATTTCCACCTCGCTCTCGACCGCCCCGACCCCGCGGCAGATGCGGCCGGGGTGAAATACACGGCGGGATTTGTGCATCAGGTGATGTACGATACATATTTGAAAGACCATGAAGCCCCGGAAGACATAGAGTATTACATGTGCGGTCCCGGACCGATGTCGAACGCCGTCGTCTGTATGCTCGACTCTCTCGGAGTAGACAGTGAGGCCATCATGTATGATAATTTCGGCGGATGATTTTTAATATAAAAGTAATCATAACTCACCATTCACCACTCACCATTTAAATGTTAATGCGTATTAAACGCATTAACATTTCTGATATTATATTTACAAAATAAGGCCTCATATTTGCGTTCTTTTCAAAAAATAATTTCCTCGGCGAAAAAAACGCATTTTTAGAGCATTTTACGTAAAATACTGTCAGTCAGTCTCTTATCTGCAAAATCTACAATCCTTACTACCCATACAACCCCTACCATTTTCCAATTAGGCCGTAATTGCATTCCAATTAGGCCGTAATTGGAACGCAATAAGGCCGTAAATGCAATGCAATTACGGCCTTATTGCAAGGCAAAAACACCCGAAAATCATGTCAAACCCCGAATAATTGCATCTCAACCCTGAAATAATGATACGGAAATGTCAATTTAAATTCTTGCCAATTTCTAAACGGTGACTTCAAGTCGCACTTTTTGTGTTTAACAATTACCTTTCGATTTTTATATTTTTAAACATAAATGTTACCGTTTGTTTATCTTTGCAGGCAATACTAACCGACATGTATAGGTATTGTGTTGCCACGCTTATGAATTAATAAACAAATAAAAAACAAATAACACAAAAGAAAAAATGAAAATCAAAACATTATTTATCACAGCCCTGTTGCTCGTTACGGCAATGGCGGCACAGACGGCCTCGGGTCGCGGAAGAGTCTGCATCTATTATGAAATCGATTGCAATAGCCCCACACATCTTTTTTTCTCTTATGATGTCGATGATATGGAGTACAATATTACCTACGGCGGGAAAACCTGACACGCGTCAACTGGTGGTATGTTGACGCCCCCAACGCCCCTCTGTGGTGGCATAAAGAAAGATATAATATTTCAAAAATCACGTGTGTAGTGTTTAATGATTTTTTTTAACAAGTGAAGCCTACGACCTGCAAACAGAGGTTTAAAGGATGCGAAAATCTGACAACGATAGTCGGAATAGAGAACTTGAATACCTCGGAAGTGACGGACATTACCACTGCCAAGGAAGGCAACTATGTGGTAAAGCCGGAAGAAGCAAGCACTTCATTTGCCCGCACGTTCACAAGCGGAAACATATGCCAAAGCACGTGGGAAGACGAACCGACGGAAGATGACGCATGGTTTGAACCGGCTACAATAGAAGAGACAAACAAAAGTTTTAAAGGCGTTCTCGACTAAGCCGTAGAAGAATATAGGGAAAAGAAAGCGCGACTGTTTCATAAAGGAGCAGTTGCGCTTTCTTTTTATAAGATACTTGTGCATTCCTCATTATACCCAAAAAGGGAAAACTGATTAAAGTTTATTAAAATAATATTGTCTTTTAAATAAAGATTAGTATCTTTGTATGTTTTAAAATGCGCATTGTATGACGTTGATTATAGTGATAATACTATTGATGGGCTATTTCCTTATAGCCACGGGACACCTGACAAACATAAACAAGGCGGCCATTGCAATGTTTGTATGCACGGTAGGGTGGATATTGTATATCTCTTATGGCACCGATTTTGTCATGGGGCGTCATCAGCATGAGTACATGGAATTTCTCGACGGCAGGCAACCGTCGAGTGCCATGGTGAAGTACTATATCTCAGACCACATTTTTCTGAAATACCTTGGCAATACGGCATCCATAGTTTTGTTCCTGCTTGCCACCATGTCCATAATAGAGATATTGAACAACAACGGCTGTTTCGACTTCATAAGCGAATGGGTGCGTACGAGAAGCTCGCGCCGTTTTGTATGGACGATAACACTGTTCACATTCGTGATATCGGCAAATCTCGACAATCTTACTACGGCAACGATGATGCTCACGATAATGCACAATATAGTGCAAAGCAGGCGTCAGCGTCTCGTTATCGGCTGCGCCATTGTGCTCGCGGCAAATACCGGAGGATGCTTCACCGTAATCGGCGACCCGGCCGGTGTGGCACTGTGGACAAACGGGGCGGTGACGGCAAGCAACTTCTCGGCCTATCTTTTTCTTCCCGCAGTGATAGCGTGGGTAGTGCCCACGTATCTGCTGAGCCGCAATCTTCCCGATCGTCTTGACGTGGAATGGCCCGCGGCGCGGTATCGCGGCGACGACACGAACCTCAGCCGCTGGCAGCGACTCGTGATGCTGGTGGTGGGTATCGGCGGACTGTGGTTTATTCCCACATTTCATAATATCACAAAGCTCGGCCCTTTCCTCGGAGCACTGTGCGTATTGTCAGTGTTGTGGGTGGTAGACGAGGTTGTAAACCGCAAGTTGATTAATTCCGGCAGAATGATACAGCGTCGCATGCCTCAGGCGTTGCAATACGGCAACATACAGTCGATGCTGTTTATAATAGGTATAATGCTCGGAATGGGTGCCGTTTCGGAAACCGGTATTTTCAGTATAATATCCGAATGGTTGGATTATAATGTGCACAACGTGTGGATTTACGGCGTAGTGGCCGGACTTCTGAGCGGAATTGTGGACATGTTCACGATAGCAATGACCGGTATATCGATGTATCCGGTGCTCGATAGCGGTAATATCGCTATATGGAGCGATGCCGCATACATGTCGGGATTTGTGGCCAACGGCGCATATTGGAAGATAATAGCCTACTCGACAGCCGTCGGCGGTAGCTTGGTATGCTTTGCCAATGTCAGCGGACTGGCTCTGATGAAGATGGAAAGCATGCGGATAGGATGGTATGTGAAGCATTGCACATCCAAAATACTCTTGGGATGGCTCGTGGGGCTTGCCGTGCTTTGGATGGAAATAAACTTTATGAATATTATGTGATTGACATTCACGAATAAAAAAATAAAAATATGGCAAAGATAAAGACGATAGGAGTGCTCACTTCCGGAGGCGACGCTCCGGGAATGAATGCCGCAATCAGAGCCGTCACACGTGCCGGTATATGCAACGGATTTAACATAAAAGGCATATATCGCGGATTTGAGGGACTGATAAACGGAGAGATAAAACCGTTTACGACCGAGAATGTGAGCGGAATAATAATGCATGGCGGCACGATATTGAAAACAGCCCGCAGCAAGGAATTTACGACTCCCGAAGGCATGGCAAAGGCTTACGAGACACTGAAAAAAGAAGAGATAGACGCGCTGGTGGTTATCGGTGGCAACGGTTCGCTTACCGGAGCCAAGATATTCGCCGCAGAGTATGACGTGTGTTGCATCGGATTGCCGGGCACGATAGACAACGACCTGTACGGCACCGACTCAACGATAGGATACGACACGACGATGAACACGATTGTGGAGTGTGTAGACAGAATACGCGATACGGCACAAAGCCATGAACGAATATTCTTTGTAGAGGTTATGGGGCGCGATGCCGGTTTTCTCGCTCAGAACAGTGCCATCGCCTGTGGAGCCGAAGCCGCCATCATACCGGAAGACTCGACAGACGTGGACCAGTTGGTGAGGTTTATGGAAAGAGGCATACGCAAATCCAAAAAAAGCTGTATCGTCATCGTTTCCGAAAGCCCCAAGTGCGGAGCACTGTATTATGCCGAGCGCGTGAGAAACGAATATCCGGATTATGATGTGCGCGTGTCTATCCTCGGGCATTTGCAACGCGGTGGCCGCCCTACGGCTCACGACCGGATATTGGCAAGCCGGACAGGAGTGGGAGCCATAGAAGCCATACTGCAAGGACAGCGCAACATTATGGTGGGAGTGCGCAACAACGAAGTGGTATACGTTCCTTTCAGCGACGCTATCAGAACCGACAAGCCGCTTGACATGAAACTGATAAAAGTTCTTGACGAGCTGAGTATATGATGACATAAATCATGAACCGCGCGAGGACCGGCGGGGCGTGATTGCTCGTTTTTCGTATTAAATGGTCGAAAAGTAATATTTGCATGCCGTGAATTTATAAAAAAAAATAATATTTGCACGGTTTTGAAAATAAATAATTACCTTTGCCATAGTATTACTAACAAGAAATAATTATTAATATAAATAGCTTATGTCACAAGTTATCGGACATGTTTCTCAGATAATTGGACCAGTCATCGACGTGTATTTCGATATAAAGGGTTCTGATGCAGAGAAAGTGTTACCAAAAATTCACGAGGCACTGAGAGTAAAGCGTACTAACGGACATGACTTGATAGTCGAAGTGCAGCAACATATAGGTGAAGATACCGTGCGTTGCGTGGCAATGGACAATACCGACGGATTGCAGCGCGGACTCGAGGCCGTGCCGACAGGCTCGCCGATAGTAATGCCGGCAGGAGAGCAGATCAAGGGACGCATGATGAATGTAATAGGAGAGCCGATAGACGGCATGGCTCCTTTGAATATGGAGGGTGCATACCCGATACACCGAGAACCGCCGAAATTTGAAGACCTGTCGACACACAAGGAAATGCTTGCTACCGGTATTAAGGTCATCGACTTGCTGGAACCTTACATGAAAGGTGGTAAGATTGGACTTTTCGGAGGAGCCGGAGTGGGTAAGACCGTGCTTATCATGGAGCTTATAAACAATATAGCCAAAGGACATAACGGATATTCTGTATTTGCAGGAGTGGGCGAACGCACACGTGAGGGTAACGACCTTATACGCGATATGATAGAATCGGGAGTAATACGTTATGGTGATAAGTTCAGAAAAGCGATGGATGAGGGCAAATGGGACTTGTCGCTTATCGACCCGGAAGAGCTGAAAAAATCGCAGGCCACATTGGTATACGGACAGATGAATGAACCGCCGGGAGCGCGTGCTTCGGTGGCATTGTCGGGACTTACCGTGGCGGAGGAATTCCGCGACCATGGTGGAAAAGACGGTGAGGCCGCAGATATAATGTTCTTTATAGATAACATATTCCGTTTCACACAGGCCGGTTCAGAGGTGTCGGCACTGCTCGGACGTATGCCGTCGGCGGTGGGATATCAACCAACTTTGGCCAGTGAGATGGGTACTATGCAAGAGCGAATAACATCAACAAAACGTGGCTCTATCACTTCCGTTCAGGCCGTTTACGTGCCTGCCGACGACTTGACCGACCCGGCTCCGGCAACAACGTTCACACACCTTGACGCTACAACGGAGCTGAGTCGTAAGATTGCCGAACTTGGTATCTATCCGGCGGTAGACCCGCTGGGAAGTACTTCTCGTATTCTTGACCCGCTGATTGTAGGCAAGGAGCATTATGAATGTGCGCAGAGAGTGAAAGAAATTCTGCAACGCTACAAGGAGTTGCAAGACATTATTGCAATTTTGGGTATGGACGAGTTGTCTGACGAGGATAAGTTGATAGTGAACAGGGCTCGCCGAGTACAGCGTTTCCTCTCTCAGCCGTTTGCCGTAGCAGAGCAATTCACCGGTCTGCCGGGCGTGATGGTACCGATAGAAGACACGATAAAAGGATTTAATGCCATTCTCGACGGTGAAGTTGACGACTTGCCGGAGCAAGCATTCCTTAATGTCGGAACTATTGAGGACGCAAAGGCCAAGGCAAAGAAACTTCTTGAAGCAGCCAAAGGATAAATTAAATCGCATAAGGGTATGGGATTGAAACTGAGAATAGTATCACCGGAGAAAGTGGAGTTTAACGGAGACGTGGTGAGCGTTACCGTGCCGGGGCAGCTCGGACGGTTTGAAGTGCTGCAAAATCATGCTCCGATAATATCGTCACTTTTGAACGGAGTGGTGGAATATAAAACCATTTCGGGTGCTTATCAACTGAATATATCCGGAGGATTTATAGAAGTTCAAAAGAACAATGTGAATATCTGCGTGGAAATCGCGGCAAATGAAGCATAAACAGGCGATGATATTCGACGTGTGATGATTGAAGAAGTAGACAAATTAAGTAAGAAGTATGCCATTGGAAGCGCATGCATATTCTGTGTGTTGTTCCTATTTGGGTTGTTGGCAATCGAGATTTGGAACATATCCGAAATAATGACGCCATTAATAGTCAGTGCGATATTTGCTGTTGCAGTTGATATGGCAGATGTGATTATTTGGCGGAATGTGGCAAAAAAGGCGCAGTCATACCTCACGACATTCTATACGGCGGTATCTGCTTTTAGGATGTTATTGGCATTAGCTACGATGTTTGTATATTACTTGATAGAAGGGCAGGGCGCGATGCTCGTATTCTTTTTGGTGTTCATGGTGTTTTACATGGCATCGTTGGCTCATCATACGTTCTTCTTTGCGAAATTGTCAAATAAGTCTTAGTATCAATGAGATACAGGGTAAAATTTAAATAAGAAAATGAAGCAGTTAAAGGTAAATATACTCTTGGTTCTATTTATGCTGTTCCCCGTGTTATCACATGCGGAAACGGCGCATGATGAGGGCGGAACGATAGATATTCCGGCTATCGTACTTGAACACCTTTCTGACTCTTACGAATGGCACATAGCCACTTATGAGGGTAAGCATATAAGCATTCCGTTGCCTGTAATCGTGCGTAGCGATAATACGGGAGAGTGGTATTGCGGCAGTGCTCATAATCTTCCGGACAAATTCTTCTTCAATAAGGAGGCTCACGGCAAGATTTATGAAAAAATGGAAGATGGCAGTATTGTCAGACCGATAGATTTGAGTATAACCAAGGCTGTAGCCCAAATTTGGATTGTCGTAGCCGTACTTATCATGGTTTTTGTGTCATGTGCCCGTTGGTATAAGAAGAGAGACGAGAAGAGTGCGGCTCCGTCGGGCTTCGTCGGCATGATGGAGATGCTCGTCATGACAATCAACAACGATGTTATAAAGGCTTCGATAGGTGAGAAGCATTATAAACCGTATGCACCTTATTTGTTGACGGTGTTCTTTTTTATATTTACATCCAACTTGATAGGGCTTATACCTGTATTTCCGGGTGGGGCCAACGTAACCGGTAATATTAATGTAACGTTCTTTTTGGCTT
Organism: Prevotella sp.; assembly: GCA_017623155.1. Classification (GTDB taxonomy): domain Bacteria; phylum Bacteroidota; class Bacteroidia; order Bacteroidales; family Bacteroidaceae; genus Prevotella. The sequence goes on from JAGAPR010000001.1 coordinate 256,029, forward strand.
TATGTACAATGCTTGTTGTCAATTTGTTTGGTAACAAAGAATATTGGAAAGAGGTTTTCTGGCCGGATGTACCGTTATTCTTGAAAGCATATCCGGTGCCATTAATTCCTGTAATCGAATTTTTCGGACTGTTCACCAAGCCTTTCGCGCTTATGGTTCGTCTTTTTGCCAACATGATGGCCGGGCATGCGGTGATATTGAGTTTCACGTGTGTTATATTCCTCGGATGGTCAATGGGAGTGGGATACGGTATAGGATTGAACACATTTAGTGTAATAATGCTTCTGTTCATGAACTGTCTTGAATTGTTGGTGGCTTTTGTGCAGGCTTATGTCTTCACGTTGCTCAGTGCTGTATTCATCGGATTGGCACATCAGGAACACAGTCATTGATAATACGGGTAAGGAGATTTTTATACTTTAAATAATTTGTAAATAAAGAGAATTAAAAACAAATAGATTAATAAACAAAAAAGATTAGATTATGATTATTTCAACATTATTGGCTGCAGAAGGTCTGGCTCAGCTGGGCTGCGGTCTCGGAGCAGGTATCGCTACAATTGGAGCAGGTTTGGGTATCGGAAAGATTGGTGGTAGTGCTATGGATGCCATTGCGCGTCAACCGGAAGCTACCGGAAAAATCCAGACAAACATGATTCTTACATCAGCATTTGTCGAGGGTTGTGCTCTTTTCGCTATTGCGGCTTGTGCATTCCTTATAAAATAGCATTACCATAATAAATATAAAAGTAACAAATGGGATCACTTAATTTGCCATCAATACTAACACCTGATATAGGGTTGTTGTTTTGGATGTTTGCAGCGTTTTTAGTGGTCTTTATAGTGCTTGCAAGATTTGGATTTCCTGCCATTGTAAATATGGTGGAAAGTCGAAAGATGTATATAGACGAAAGTCTTCAGAAAGCACATGAGGCGAACGAGAAATTAGCTAATATTCAAAAAGAAGCCGAATCAATATTGCGTGAGGCTCGAGAAAAGCAAGCGCAAATATTGAAAGAAGCTGCTGAGACGCGTGATAATATCGTGGCGACAGCCAAAGACAAAGCACGTGAGGAGGGTGTGCGCCTTATTAATGATGCAAAACTTGAAATTGAGAATGAGAAACAAGCTGCAATAAGCGATATTCGTAATCAAGTGGCAATCCTCAGTGTCGAAGTGGCCGAGAAGGTGTTGCGTGAAAAACTTGCTGATGAAAAGGCACAGATGAATTTGATAGATCGCATGTTGGATGATGTTTCTTTTTCCGGTTCCGTTAATTAAGTAAATAGTTTTATTTATGGGAGTAGTATCAGTAAGATATGCGCGTGCACTGCTCAAGAGTGCCACAGATGCCAAACAGGAAGATAAGGTATATGCGGAAATGCTTACTTTGTCTGACTGTTATGTAAAGGTACCTGAGCTGAGACTTACGATTGATAATCCAATGCTTTCGTATGAGACAAAGGAAGCGTTGCTTGTTGCGGCCGTAGGTGAAAATCCGACATCATTGACAAAGTCGTTTATCAGTATGGTATTGAAGAATGACCGTGAGAATGTGATGCAGTTCATGGCGAACTCCTATATAACTCTTTATAGGAAACAGAAGAATATCATTCGTGGAAAACTTACAACTGCCGTACCGGTTTCTTCGGAAATAGAGCATAAGATGCGTGGTATGGTAGAGAGTAAGACTGATGGGGCTGTGGAGTTTGAGACAGAGGTAAATCCGGATATAATAGGTGGGTTTATTTTGGAATATGATACATTCATGATGGATGCAAGTATTAAGTCAAAACTTGTCACAATTCTTACAGCATTAAAGAAATAAGAACAAGCCATGGCGTGTGTTATATGCGCGTCATGAGTGTAATAAAGATTTTAAGTTTATGTCAGATAAAATTAAACCAAGTGAAGTATCCCAAGTATTGCTTGAGCAACTTAATGGTGTCAGCAGTAGCGAAAAGTTTGACGAGGTAGGAACTGTGCTTCAAGTAAGTGACGGTGTGGCTCGTATTTATGGACTGCGCAACGCCGAGGCCAACGAGCTTCTTGAGTTTGAGAATGGCACTATGGCAATCGTGATGAACCTTGAAGAAGATAATGTCGGTTGTGTCCTTCTTGGAACGACATCGGGTATTAAGGAGGGAATGGTTGTCAAGCGTACAAAGCGCATTGCCTCAATACGTGTGAATAACAATATGCTTGGGCGTGTTATCAATCCTTTGGGTGAGGCGATAGACGGGAAAGGTGATATAGATCTGACCGAGTCTTTTGAAATGCCGCTTGACCGCAAGGCTCCGGGTGTTATTTACCGTCAGCCGGTAAAGGAGCCGCTTCAGACCGGATTGAAAGCCGTTGACTCGATGATTCCTATCGGTCGCGGACAGCGTGAGCTTATTATTGGCGACCGACAGACGGGAAAGACCGCTATTGCCGTAGACACGATAATCAATCAAAAGAATTTTTATGATGCCGGTAAGCCCGTGTATTGTATATATGTGGCAATAGGACAAAAGGCCAGTACGGTTGCAGCTCTTGTGTCTACGCTTAAAGAGCACGGTGCCCTGCCATACACAATAATCGTTGCGGCAACAGCTGCGGATCCGGCGGCGATGCAATATTATGCGCCATTTGCCGGTGCGGCTATTGGTGAATATTTCCGTGACAGAGGATATTCGGCACTTGTTGTATATGACGATTTGTCTAAACAGGCTGTCGCTTATCGTGAGGTTTCGTTGATTTTGCGTCGTCCTTCCGGTCGTGAGGCATATCCCGGTGATGTGTTCTACCTGCACAGTCGCCTTTTGGAGCGCGCCGCACGTATTAACGACCAACAGGAAGTGGCTGAGAAGATGAACGATTTACCGGATTGCATGAAAGGACATGTAAGAGGAGGCGGTTCACTAACGGCTTTGCCTATCATTGAGACACAGGCCGGTGACGTGTCAGCTTATATACCTACGAATGTCATCTCAATTACCGACGGACAGATATATTTGGAGACAGACTTGTTCAATCAAGGCTTCCGCCCTGCTATCAATGTGGGTATATCAGTGTCTCGTGTAGGTGGTTCGGCACAGATAAAGAGTATGAAAAAGGTTGCCGGAACATTGAAGATTGATCAAGCACAGTATCGTGAGCTTGAAAGTTTCTCGAAGTTCTCGAGCGACATGGATGCAGTGACAGCAATGACACTCGACCGTGGACGTAAGAATAACCAACTTTTGATACAGCAGCAATATAGTCCGATGCCTGTAGGCGAGCAAGTCGCGATAATCTATTGCGGAACGAAAGGACTTATGCACGATGTTCCTGTGGAGAAAGTACGCGAGTGTCAGGATGCGTTCCTTGACAAGTTGCGTTCCTCTCATCCCGACACGATAGAGGCATTGGCGTCAGGAAAAATTGATGATGATATTACCGCAGTGATAAAAGCGGTTATGGCAGATATTGCCGGACAGTATAAAAGCTAACAGCCTATGCCGTCATTAAAGGAAATAAAAACTCGCATAGCCAGTGTTAATAGTACCCGTAAGATTACGAGTGCCATGAAGATGGTAGCCTCTTCAAAGTTGCATCATGCTCAAATGATGATAGAGAACATGCTTCCTTATGAGACAATGCTTGAGCATATTTTAAAGACATTTCTCGCGTCAGAAGCAGACGCAACAAATGTGTTCAGCACAGAGAGGCCTGTCAAGCGTGTGGCTTTGATTGTATATGCTTCAAACAGTAGCTTGTGTGGTGGATTTAATGCCAACATATTGAAACTGATGCAGCAGGCAATTGACGAGTATTCCGATTTAGGAAACGATAATATCGTTATTTATCCGATTGGTCGTAAGGTTGCAGAGCGCGTGGCTAAGATTGGTTTTAAGGCTGCCGGAGACTTCTCTGAAATGGCTGATAATCCTAATGTGGCTCAATGTATAGAATTGGCGAGAGAATTAGGACGTAAGTTTATGAACGGCGATATAGACCGTGTAGAGATGATATACCATCATTTCAAGAGTGCGGGCTCGCAAATTCTCACTCGCAAGCCTTTCTTACCGATAGATTTGACAAGCGAGTTGGCTCGCAATCATGAACGTGACTTGTCTGTAAATATCGTGACACGCAAGACTCAGGAGTATCTCCGTAAAAAGCAGCAAGACACTGTTCACAATGGGGAACAGGCGAAACCGCTTAACGACAACTTTATAGTAGAGCCGGATATGAATACTGTGCTTGGGCTGTTGATACCGAAGTTGGCACATTTGATGCTCTATACAGCTTTGCTCGACAGTAACGCGAGTGAGCATGCAGCCCGGATGGTGGCCATGCAGACTGCTACGGACAATGCGGATGAGTTGCTGCGTGAGTTGAATTTGCAGTACAACAAGAGCAGGCAGCAGGCTATTACGAGTGAGCTTCTTGACATAGTCGGAGGTACAGTCAACAAATAATAGAATGTCGGATTGATTTTCCTACGGTAATCAAAATTATTTTAGGATAAAATATTGATTAAGAGAGAGACGCTTTATGGTGAGTCTCTCTCTTTTTATTTGGTTTTAATATTCGTTTATACCAAATAAATGTGCTAAATTTGTATCTTTAAAATGTAAAGAACAGAGATGACAGAAGATACTTTATTAGAGCAGTTGAATGAGGGGCAGCGTGCGGCTGTCGAGTATTGTGACGGTGCTTCGCTCGTTATTGCAGGTGCCGGCTCGGGCAAAACACGTGTTCTGACATATAAGATAGCCTATCTTTTGAAAAAGGGAATGTTGCCGTGGAATATATTGGCACTTACTTTCACCAACAAAGCTGCGCGTGAGATGAAAGAACGTATAGGTAAACTTGTCGGTGTTGACGATGCCCGACGACTTAATATGGGAACATTCCACTCCGTTTTTTCGCGGATTTTGAGGGCAGAGGCCGAAAACATCTCTTATACCGGCAATTTTACCATATACGATCAGAGCGATTCTCGTTCCATGATTAAGGCAATAATCAAGGAAATGGGACTGGATGAAAAGACTTATAAGGCATCGGCCGTGGCAGACAGGATAAGTATGCTGAAGAACAAATTACTCCTTCCCGCGGCTTATGCGGCCAATGCCTTGGAAGTAGCCGCCGACCGAAATAGAAAGATACCGGCTTTTAAAGATATATACATGCGCTATGTAGGACGGTGCCGGCAGGCCAATGTCATGGATTTTGACGATTTGCTTGTCAATACTTATATACTGTTTGATACCAATGAAGATGTGCGAAAGAAGTATGTCGACCGCTTTTTATATGTTCTTGTAGATGAGTATCAGGATACGAACTATGCCCAGCAGGCCATTGTCGCACAGCTTACAAGAGACCGCCGTCATATATGTGTTGTCGGAGACGATGCTCAAAGTATATATGGTTTTCGCGGAGCTAATATCGACAATATACTTAATTTCACAAGTTTATACGATGGAGCCAAATTGTTTAAGCTCGAACAGAACTATCGTTCCACGCAGATGATAGTGGAGGCGGCCAACAGTTTGATAAAGAAGAATTCGCGCCAGATACCGAAAACCGTGTTCAGTGAGAATGCGCAAGGCGAACGTCTTGTTTTCAAACAGGCTTACAGCGACAAAGAGGAGGCAATCATCGTATGCAACGACATTCGGCGTATAAAGACTCTGACCCAATGTGATTACAAAAATTTCGCCATACTTTACCGCACCAATGCCCAAAGCCGTAGCTTTGAGGAAAGCATGCGAAAGATGAACATCCCGTATCGGATATACGGCGGACTTAGTTTTTATCAGCGAAAAGAGATAAAAGATATCGTGGCATATTTCCGTGTGGTTGTCAATCCGGACGATGAGGAAGCCGTGCGCAGGATAATCAATTATCCGGCACGTGGCATAGGCGATGCAACGATAAAGAGAATACGGGATAAGGCAAATGAGGCCGGAGTCAGCATGTGGAGGGTTATTTGCGAGCCGGAAGTTTATCCAGCAGGATTATCTGCCGGCACTCTGAAAAAACTTGCCGGTTTCCATGCTTTGATATGCGGCTGGATGGAGCGTGTGACAACGGACGATGCGTATCATCTCGGACACGACATAATCCAAGCAAGTGGCATAGCTAAAGAAGTTTATGGCGGGCATGAGCCGGAAGACAGGTCGCGACAGGAAAATATCGATGAATTTCTTTCCGGTATGCAAGACTTCGTTGACAGCAGGACCGAGGAGGGAATGATGGAATATATATCTTTAGGTGATTTCTTGCAGGAGATAGCTTTGCTTACAGACCTTGACAGTGACGATGATGATACCGACGATAAGGTGTCGCTGATGACTATTCACAGTGCCAAGGGACTTGAGTTTTCCAATGTCTTTATCGTTGGGTTGGAGGAAAATATATTTCCGTCTCCCGCATGTTGTGACAATCCGAGAGAGCTCGAAGAAGAGCGGAGATTACTATATGTCGCTGTTACGAGAGCAGAGAAAAGGTGTATAATGACATGTGCGAAAAGCCGTTTCAGATACGGACACATGGAGTTCAGTTCTCCGTCACGCTTCATTCGCGATTTCGCCCCCGGTCTGATTAGAGTAGAGAGTGGCGGATACTCAGCCGATGAGCAATCGTCGGCACCTCAATATCATCGCCGAACGGAAAGTGCACCAAATAAAGTTCAGCGGCAAATTCAGCCTGTATCTACTCCTGTGTCGCCGAGGTTGAAACCAATTGCGGCCGTAGCCACAGTTGCCGCAAAACCTTTCGGACAGGTGGGGGAGGGTTCTGTCATCGAGCATCAGCGTTTTGGTGTTGGGCGTGTAATAAAGATAGAGGGCACGGGTGAAAACACAAAAGCCACCGTTGAGTTTAAAAATGCCGGAACAAAACAATTGCTTTTGAAGTTTGCCCGATACAATATCATAGGGTGACGAGGTGGTGAAGACTACTCTGATAAAATGCAGGGATTACATCTTCAATTTTCTTGAAAACCGATGATATCGGCGGACAACAACGCAAGTGAACGGGGAATACGAAAACTGAAAATCAAGCTGAAAAACTCTTGCACGTTCCTCTTGGATTTCGGGGCAGACGCTGTTCTTGAACTACATTCTGTTGTTGAGACGGCAAGGAAATACAACAAGACGCCTTTTAATGCTATTCTATTCAAGCCTTATTTGAGGTTTGAAGCATTGGTGTGCCCACCATATCGCTGAATAGTTACAATGTGCGCTGTATAAAAACGAGGCTGTGCCGCGGCACAGCCTCGTTATATTATACTCTTATTTTTGGTGAGCTATAAGCTGGTAAGCATATTTGTCAAACGCATTGCGCTTATAGTTCATTTTTCTCCGATATTGCTTGCATTATCAGGCTCTCAAGCTCCTCGCACAGTTCGGGATTATCTTTGAGCAGTGCCTTTGTCGCGTCTCTGCCTTGGCCGAGTTTGGAGTTGTTGTATGAGAACCAGCTGCCGCTTTTTTGGATAATGCCGTATTCAACGCCGAGATCGAGTATCTCTCCGATTTTGGAAATGCCCTCTCCGAATGTTATCTCAAACTCCGCTTTACGGAACGGGGGGGCCACTTTGTTCTTCACAACCTTTACGCGCACTTGGTTGCCGATAATATTATCGCCGTCTTTAATACTCGTTACGCGACGTATATCGAGGCGCACGCTTGAGTAGAATTTAAGGGCATTACCGCCGGTTGTGGTCTCCGGGTTGCCGAACATCACTCCGATTTTTTCTCGCAATTGGTTGATGAATATGCAGGTGGTGTTTGTTTTGCTGATTGTGCTTGTCAGTTTACGGAGAGCCTGACTCATCAGTCGGGCTTGCAGACCAACCACATTGTCGCCCATATCGCCCTCGATCTCTTTCTTGGGAGTAAGTGCGGCCACAGAGTCGACAACGAGAATGTCTATCGCGGAGGAGCGAATGAGCTGGTCGGCGATTTCGAGTGCCTGCTCGCCATTGTCCGGTTGCGATATCCAGAGATTGTCTACATCTACTCCGAGTTTGGCAGCATAAAAACGGTCGAAAGCGTGCTCTGCATCAATGAATGCCGCAATGCCTCCGGCTTTCTGTGCTTCGGCGATGGCATGTATTGCCAATGTCGTCTTTCCCGATGATTCGGGACCGTATATTTCTATTATTCGGCCTCGCGGATAACCGCCCACGCCGAGTGCCACATTAAGGCCGATGCTTCCTGACGGGATAACTTCCACGTTTTCTATTTGCTCGTCGCCCATGCGCATTATGCTTCCTTTTCCGAAGTCTTTTTCTATTTTGGACATGGCTGCCTGCAATGCCTTAAGCTTTTCTTCATTGCCGGTCATGCCAGTTCCTGTCTCTTCTTTCTTTGCCATATTGTTTTTTTTTGAATTATAATTTTACAGTTCAAGGTCGCCTCCGAATACTTCATGCCATGGAAGACCTTGCTTGTTGAGCTGTTCCATGAATGGGTCCGGATCGAATTCTTCCACGTTCCATACTCCCGGTTTGCGCCATAATCCTTTGAAGAACATCATTGCGCCAATCATGGCGGGTACTCCCGTGGTGTAGCTTACGCCCTGCATGCCTGTTTCTTTGTAGGCTTCTTGGTGCTTGCAGTTGTTGTATACGTAGTAAGTGAGTTCTTTCCCGTCTTTTATTCCGCGTATGCGGCAACCGATGCTTGTCTCGCCTTCATAGTTCTCGCCGAGATCTTGCGGGTTGGGTAGCACGGCTTTGAGGAATTGCAGCGGCACAATTTTCACTTTGGCGGTCTTTCCCGAGCCGTCGGCAAGCGGTGCTTCGTATTCCATTTCATCGATGCGGCTCATGCCGATGTTCTGTATTACGTCGAGATATGTGAGATACTGTTGGCCGAATGTCATCCAGAAACGGGCCTGTTTGATTGTTGGATAGTTCTTTACCAAACTCTCCAATTCCTCGTGATGCATCAGATAACTCTCTCTCGGACCGATGTTCGGGTATGTAAGTGCCTTGTGAATTTCGAGCGGTTCGGTTTCAATCCATTGCCCGTCCTTGTAATAAAGTCCTTTCTGTGTAATCTCGCGGATGTTAATCTCGGGGTTGAAATTTGTCGCGAATGCTTTGTGATGATTACCTGCGTTGCAGTCAACGATGTCAAGATAGTGCATCTCGTCGAAGTAGTGTTTTGCTGCGTATGCCGTATATATTCCGCTTACACCCGGGTCAAATCCGCATCCGAGAATGGCTGTAAGTCCAGCTTTCTCGAATTTCTCTTTGTAAGCCCATTGCCATGAGTATTCGAAGTGAGCTTCGTCTTTCGGCTCATAGTTGGCCGTGTCGAGATAATGACATCCGCATGCGAGGCAGGCATCCATTATCGTGAGGTCTTGATAGGGCAGGGCAAGGTTTATGACCAACTCCGGCTTGTAGTCGTTGAATAATGCTTTTAGTTGCTCTACATCGTCGGCATCCACTTGTGCCGTCTTTATGTCCATTGTCATTCCGGCTTTGTGGATAGCCTCTACGATAGCGTCACACTTCTCTTTGCGTCTGCTCGCAATCATGAAATCTGTGAAAATGTCAGCATTCTGAGCTATTTTGAATGCCGCTACGGTGGCAACGCCACCGGCACCGATCATTAATACTTTTCCCATTTATTTGTTTTTTTGTTTTATATCTTTATTGTTGTATATTATACTGAGGTATATCGGAATGTTGCAAGCTGTGAATTATTCTGTTTTAAGTTCGTCAGACCTTATGCCAAGTGCCTGCATGAGTGAATATCCGAGTATTTCCTGTCTGAAATTGCCGCCTGCAAGCGGTTGCATGGCGAATACGGTGGCTCGTTTGTTGTCATCGTCAAGATAACGTTTCAGCGTTTCCCTCACCGTATCATATATTCTTTCGGCATTCGGTATGATCATTATCCGCTTCACATTCTTATTGTTGCAGATTACTTTGAGAGATTCTATAAACAGGTCTTCGCCTGTTGCCACATCGTCTTCTATCGGTAACGAACTTATCAGAAATTCTCCGAGATTGTCGGAGAAAGCTTTACCGTCAAGCTCATCGGCATAGTTTCCCGGTATGAAATTATTCATTTCATGATGTGATTTGTCATGTATGAAAATCACTTGTGTCTTATTTTCTCCTTCCCGCAGACCGCCGTCAAGTGCCACACAGTCAATCCATCGTGCGGTATCGGCCTTTGGTATGCGCCGGCCTATCATTCTTTCAAAATTGACGATGAGGTCAAACGCAACCTTGTCGATGTAATTTCCGTCTGCCAAAATCACGTTTTCGTACAAATCTTCGTTATGGAATTTATTGTTCATAGATGCAAAAATACAATATTTCCATTGACTGACAAAATAAATAAGGCTGTTTTGTAAATTAAGTAATTAATAAGTCAATAAAGGTTTTATGCTTGTTAAACTATATTGATTTAAGTCAAAATTATATCAATTATTATGGGTTATATGTCAAATAGTGGTATTGCGTGCTGATATTAAAGTATACCTTTGCATATAATTTTAACACAGCGTAATAGATTATGAGAAGTATATTGGAAACACGTCCGGCTTTAAAAGCCGAGATTGACAAGATTGCAGAAGTGGCCGGATACCTTTGGCAGAATGGATGGGCCGAGCGTAACGGTGGTAATATAACTGTTAATGTGACGGAGTATGTCGACTATGAAATTCGCAACATGCCGGCTATCAGCGACGTAAAGCAGATAGGCGTTACATTGCCACAGCTTAAAGGATGCTATTTCTATTGCAAGGGAACTGGCAAGCGCATGCGTGATTTGGCTCGTTGGCCGATGGATAACGGCTCGGTTATCCGTATTCTTGATGATTGCGCAAGCTATGTCATCATTGCCGACAATGCGGTAATGCCCACAAGTGAGTTGCCTTCTCATCTTACAGTGCACGCTCACCTCATTGAGAGTGGCTCGGCTTACAAGGCAACCGTGCACACTCACCCGATAGAACTTGTTGCCATGAGCCATAATCCGAAGTTCCTTGGTAAGGACGTTCTTACCAAAATACTTTGGAGCATGATACCGGAGACAAAGGCTTTCTGCCCGTTAGGTCTCGGAATAGTGCCCTACACTTTGCCGGGCTCGAACGAATTGGCCGATGCTACATTGAAAGAACTGGAAGATTATGATGTCGTTATGTGGGAGAAGCATGGCGTATTTGCCAAAGGTCTTGACGTAATGGATGCTTTCGACCAGATTGATGTGCTCTCGAAGAGTGCCAAGATATACATCAATTCCCGGTGTATGGGCTTTGAGCCTGAGGGTATGAGCGATGCTCAGATGGCTGAAATGACAAAGGCTTTCAACCTTCCCAAATGATTGCTGCCGTCTTATTGGGTATGGATATTTCGCCGGACAGGTGGCCAACTCAGTTTGATGTCAATATAAAGAACAACTACTGACTACATATTATAATCATTATTACTTACTATTTTTAGTAAAATAAAAGTCCCCGATGCTGTGAAGCATCGGGGACTTTATTGTTTCTTTAAAGCCTTTTCCCGGCAAACCGGAATGGTATATGCGGGAAATGGACTTTCAGAATGTCTTGATTATCATATCAGTTGCGGGAGGAAAGACGATATTATCAGCACGATAATGCCGGTGACAAGCACGACGATTGTCTTCGGCGAGCAGCCTTTCCACTCTTTGAGGATGATGCCCCACACGTTGGAGAATACCACGTTGAGCGCCATGAGGATGCAGAACGATAGTGTCATCAGTGTGGGCGACTCGGTGAGGAAGCCTTTGCCGAGTGACAGCCCGAAGAACTGGCTGTACCACAGAGCACCTGCCAAGGCGCAGAAAATCACGTTGTTCAGCCATACGTTACCTTTTTTATAATCGCCCCACGTACCGTTCTTGCTGTTCTGATAGAAGCAGTAGACGGCGTTTGTGGCAAATCCGCCGAGTGTTACGAGGAATGTGGCCGGCAATGTCTTATACATATCCGGTGTGAGATCGCCGAAGTTGATGCCTTTTCCAAATTCAAGGCCCACGTTGAAGCATCCGCTCATGAAGCCGGCGAGCAATGCTATGGCAAGTCCTTTCGGGAAGTTGAAGTCCTTAACGGCGGCTTTTTTCTCTTCCTCAGACAGCGAAGCGGCTTTCATCGAGCCTGCAACACCGATGATTGCGATACCGAGCAACGTCACAACCACGCCGAGAATGACAGCGAATGTGAGCGATTCGAGTGCGTTAAGTTCGGGGAAGAAGATGTTGAGCAGTACCGGACCCATTATTGTTCCGAGGCCGGCGCATGTTCCGAGGGCGATAGACTGTCCGAGAGCGACGCCGAGATAGCGCATCGAAAGACCGAAAGTGAGTCCACCTACGCCCCATAGCACGCCGAAGAGTATGGTCATCCAGATGTTAAAAGAGCTCACCGTTCCAAACAGTTCACAGAAACTGTGTCCTTCGGGGACGGCAAGCATTGCACCGAGAAACGGCAGAATGAGCCATGCGAACACGCCCTGCACAATCCAGTAGCTTTCCCAGCTCCAATCCTTAATCTTGTTTATCGGCACGTAGCAGCTCGACTGACAGAATGCGCCGATGGCAATTATGAGTAATCCTATTATTATTTCCATTTTTTTTGAGGAGTTATCGCGGGCGGAGCCCGCTAAGGAGTTAAAGGAGTTATCGCTCTCTGCGGTCGTTCGGGAGTTAAAGCCAATAGCAAACGTAAAGGCTTCAAATGCGAACGAGCGTACGGGCGTCGATAAATCGGTTTGCTCCTTGATTAATTAATTAGGAGTAAAAAGAATTAAAGGAGTTATGGTTCCCTTTATGTCTGCTATTGTCTTTAACTTCTTAGCGACTGCAGGGAGCGATAACTCCTCTAACTCATTTGCTCCGGAGAAAAGAATTATGCTCTCTTAGAAGTCACGTCAGCCTCGTATTTCTCCACGGCAGTGATGAACTCTTCGCCTACGGGCACGTTGTTGCGTACGCAGAACTCGTCGTAAACGGCGTTCCAAGGCAGGTTCTTGCACTCTTCGAGCAGTGCCAGACGCTGGAACTTCTTGTCGTCAAGCTCATACTTGCGCAGTGTTGCGATAGGCTCGAGTAGGGCGCGGAGCATGCATTTCTGTGCGGCACGGCTACCGATGACGTAAGCACCGATACGGTTGAGCGTGCCGTCGAAGTAGTCGAGACCGTAGTGAACGCGGTCGAGAGCGCCGGCGCGAACGATTTCGCTGAACAAATCCTGTGTCGGGTCGTCCATGATGGTAACGTGGTCTGAGTCCCAACGTATCGGGCGGGAAACGTGCAACATCAGCTCGGGAACGAACAGCAACATTGCAGAAACCTTGTCGGCAACGCTTTCCGTCGGGTGGAAGTGACCGGTGTCGAGAGTTATCATCATGTTGTTCTTGGCTGCGTATGATGTGTAGAAGTCGTTTGATCCGACGGTGTAGCTTTCCAGACCGATACCGAATACCTTAGACTCCACGCAGTCTTTCATGTTGTCATACTTCTGAGCGAAGATCTGATCGAGCGAGTCCTTCAGCAGTTCGCGATACATCAGGCGGTTTACAGTGAGGTCCTTGCTTCCGTCATGCACCCATGTGTTCATGATACAGGGGTCGCCCTGAGCCTTACCGATGGCCTCTGAGATGGCGCGGCAGCGCTTTGAGTGCTCGATCCAGAAGTCGCGGATGCCCTTGTCGGGGTTGGCGAGGCTGAGGTCGCCGCTCTTCGGGTGAGAGAATGATGTAGAGTTGAAGTCGAGCAGGGTGTTGTTCTCCTTACCCCAGTCGATCCAGCTCTGGAAGTGAGTTACGTCGCACTGGTCGCGGTCAACGTATTTGCCGCCGAAGTCGCCGTAAATCTCATGCAGGTTCAGACGGTGTGTACCGGGGATGAGACTCTTTGCGTAGAGGATGTCTGCGCGCAATTCATCAATGTTGCGTGCTTTTCCGGGATAGTTTCCGTTTACTTGGATACCGCCGGTGAGGCTTCCGCCCTGATTTTCAAAACCTGCCACGTCGTCAGCCTGCCAGCAGTGCATGCTGAGGTGGAAGTTTTGCATTTGCTCCAATACCTTTTCTGTGTCAACTCCGATGGCAGCGTAGCGCTCTTTGGCCACTTCGTATGCCTTTTTTACCAATTCTTCTTTCATTTTGTCTTAGGTTTTATTCTTGTTAAAATTGTTTGTTTTTTCTTTTTTTGGGGGCGAGAGTCCGGTTATCCGGCCTTGTCTACAATCTCGAGAAATTTCTCGTAGGCCTTGTCCCAAATCTCTTTATCTTTCGGTTCAAAGCGTTTCAGCTCGAGACTGTTTGCGATGATGCGGCGCATGTGCCATATATCGCTCACATCGCCCGATGCTTTGGCTTGCAGCATAATGTTGCCTATGGCCGTGCCTTCCTGCGGACCTGCGAGAACTTCCACGCCGAGCGAGTCGGATGTAAACTGGTTCAGATAGTTGTTCAGGCTGCCGCCGCCGATTATGTGGAGTACCTCTATCGGGAAAGAAGCCATCTCTTTGAGGTAGCCGAACACCTGACGGTAGCGCAGTGCAAGCGACTCGAATATGCAACGGCAAATCTGGGCGTATCCTTCCGGTACGTGTTGTCCTGTTTTGCGGCAGTATTCCTGTATTGCGTCTACCATCGATGCGGGGTTGGCAAACATCGCATCGTCGGGATTGATGATGCTTTGGAATGCCGGTTGCTTCATGGCCTCGGCCTGCAGCTCGGCGTGCGATTTCGGTGCGTCAGTCCATTCCTTGCGGCAACGCTCGTATAGCCACATGCCGCAGATGTTTTTCAGGAAGCGTGTTGTTCCTTCTATGCCGCCCTCGTTGGTGAAGTTGCGCTCGTAGCTCAGGTCGTCGATGATGGCGTCTTTGGTCTCAATGCCCATGAGGCTCCATGTGCCGCTGCTCAAGTATGCGAATTTTTCGTCTTTTGCCGGCACGGCTGCCACGGCACTTCCCGTATCGTGTCCTGCCACGGCAATTACGGGCAGAGCTCCGAGTCCGGTCATTTTCTGCACCTCTTCCGTCAGGTTGCCTATCTTCACGGCGGGATTAATCATCTCGCCGAAGTGATTTTGCGTGAGTCCGATGCTCTCGAGGAGTTTCGGGTCGAGTTGCTTGGTCTTCGGGTCGAGCATCTGGCTTGTTGAGGCGATAGTATATTCGCATACCATCTTACCCGTGAGCATATAACTCAGAGCGTCGGGCACGAATAAAATCTTCTCTGCTCCGGCCAGTGCGGAGTCGTTGTTCTTGCGCATGGCGTGCAGTTGGAAGAGCGAATTGAAGTTCATAAATTGTATGCCGGTGATGCTGTAAACAGTCTTTTTGTCAACAGCCGTCTCGAAGTAGTCTTCCATCATGCCGAAAGTATGCGGGTCGCGGTATGCCAGCGGGTTGCGCAGCAACGCTCCGTCTTTGCCTACGCAAACGAAATCCACGCCCCATGTGTCGATACCAATCGAGCATATCGGTATCTGTCGTTGTGCGGCAAGTTTCAACCCTTTGATTATTTCGTTGTACAGAGCGTATATATCCCAATAGAAATGTCCGCCTGTCTCAATCAGGTTATTGTCAAATCGTGTGAGCTCTTCGAGTGTTATGTGCTCGTCTCCAAGTGTACCGATGATTGTTCTGCCGCTTGTTGCTCCCAAGTCGACAGCGAAAAAATACTTTTTGTTATTTTCCATTATAAATTGTTGTTAGCAGTAGTTTTTTATTATGCTTTCACTTGCAAAGATAAAAATAAATATTGATATTAAGAAAAATATGTTGATGTATTTCCTGTGTCTGATGTTAAGAATTGAAAATTAATCGTGTCTTTGAGTATTGGCTGTCGGTTTAATCTGTAATTCGGTAGAAATATGATTACAGAAACAAGTAAAAAAAACGGTCATACCATGCAATATGAAATGTTACACGGCCGTAGTAACGATGTTATGTAAACGTTGTGACAATGTTACGTGGCCGTAGTAACGATGTTACGTGGACCAAGTAACATTTCAAAAAACATACATTCAGAACGCTTCCCGATATTTTTTTTCGTCTTTGTCATCGAGCATGCTCAAGTAAGAGCGGTATCTGCTTTCGGCGATGTAGTGGTCTTTCACGGCACGTTTCACGGCACATCCCGGTTCATGACGGTGGGTGCAGTCGCTGAAACGGCAGTCGTGCGAGAATTGGAATATCTCTTTGAAATAGCTTGTCAGTTCTTCCGGCTCGATGTCAAACGTGCCGAAACCTTTTATGCCCGGGGTGTCTACGATGTATCCGCCGCCCGGCAGTTCAATCATTTCGCTGAAAGTTGTTGTATGCATGCCCGTGTTGTGTGCGTCGCTGATTTCCGATGTGCGCAGGTTTACTCCCGGCAGGATGCTGTTTATCAGTGTCGACTTGCCCACGCCACTGTTTCCGCTGAGCGCGGTAATCTTGTCTTTGAGCAAATGGCGCAACTCATCTATGCCATTTCCTGTTACGGCCGATACCGTGCGACATTCATATCCGATGTTTTCGTAGAGCGTGATCATCATCTCCTGATAGTGTGCTTCGTCGTCGGTGAGGATGTCGCTTTTATTAAAAATCAGTGTAACAGGTATACGGTAGGCCTCTGCCGAGGCAAGAAATCTGTCGATGAAAGTGGTGGATGTTTGCGGCTTGTTCACCGTTACCACAAGAAAGGCCATGTCGACGTTGGCGGCAATGATGTGACTTTGCTTCGACAGGTTTGGCGATTTGCGTATTATATAGTTGCGACGGTCGTCGATTGCCGTGATGAATGCCGTGCCCTCGGAGTTTTCCACGATGCTGACCCTGTCGCCAACGGCCACGGGATTTGTGCTGCGAATGCCTTTCAACCGAAAGTTTCCCTTTATCTTGCTGTCTACCATCCGCCCGTCGTCGGTCTTGACGGTGTACCAGCTGCCTGTGTTCTTGACTACTAAACCTTTCATCTGATTAAATGAAGAATGAAGAATGGAGAATGTATTGTGACGCATTATTTTGTCATACGATGTATACAATACATTATTATTGAAACACGCTTTTTCCGTGAACATCATATTTTTTTTATTTCTTAAATATCGTTTTAGAATGGAGCAAAATGGTTTGGCTATATGTATAAACAAAAAAAATGAAGAACAGACAGCACAATGTTTTTGCATCCATTGCGCAGCCTGTTCTTCAATACTTATTCTTCGTTCTTCATTTAATTTTAAACCGTCATTATCTCTTTGTTCTTCTCTGCGAGCAGGTCATCAATTTTCTTTATGTACTTGTCGTGTATCTTTTGAAGTTCGCCTTCGGCGTCTTTCTCGAGGTCTTCCGACAAGCCGTCTTTGATGGCTTTCTTCAGTTTGTCTTTCACGTCGGCGCGTGTGTTGCGCACTTGGACCTTGGAGCCCTCGCCGATTTTGCTGCATTGTTTCATCAGTTCCTTGCGGCGTTCCTCAGTGGGCTGGGGTATTCCGAGGCGGATAATCTCGCCGTTGTTTTCGGGGGTGATGCCCACATCGCTGTCCATGATGGCCTTTTCGATGTCTCTAATCATTTTTCTGTCCCACGGCTTGATGGCAATCGAGCGTGCATCGGGGGTAGAAACGGTGGCAACCTGATTTAGGGGCACTTTGGAACCGTATGATTCCACTCTCACTCCGTCGAGTATAGCCACGTTGGCGCGGCCGGCGCGTACGCGCGACAATTGCTCGTCGAGATACATTACGGCCATCTCCATTTTCTCTTCGGCCGTGTTCAATGTTTCTTTTACGTCTATCATAAATATTGTTTTATTTGTTTTCTAAGTTACAAATATAGTCAATAAAATTTATATTCACAAAAAAAATGTGTTTTTTATGCGATGTGTCGGCTTATCACTCGATATTTTGTTATATCTTTGTATTGGTAGACAGTTTATAGTCTATATTTATAATAAGGTAAAAACAAATATGAAAGGAAATTCCGATATGGAGAAAAAAATGAAAATGGCAACACGTCTGACGGAACTTATAGGCAACACACCGTTGCTCCAAATGAACGCTTTTTCAAAGAAACACGGACTGTGCAATACGGTGATAGCGAAAATAGAATATTTCAACCCGGGCGGAAGCGTGAAAGACCGTATCGCCTTGGCTATGATTGAAGATGCCGAGAGGCGCGGAACGTTGCGTCCCGGAGCTACGATAATAGAGCCTACGAGTGGAAATACCGGCGTGGGATTGGCCATGGTGGCAGCCGTGAAAGGCTATCGGCTTATACTTACCATGCCCGAAACGATGAGTGTGGAGCGTCGAAATCTCGTGAAAGCATTTGGGGCAGAGGTCGTTCTCACGGCCGGGAGTGAGGGAATGGCCGGTTCAATACGTGAAGCCGAGCGGTTGCGTGACAGAATAGAGGGAGCCGTGATACTGCAACAGTTTGAGAACAAGGCCAACCCGGACAAGCATTATCATACCACCGCAGAAGAAATATGGACCGATACCGACGGTAAAGTGGATATATTCGTGGCCGGTGTGGGCACGGGCGGTACGATATCCGGAATAGGCAGGCGGCTGAAAGAGCATAAGCCGGGCGTGAAAATCATTGCCGTGGAACCGTCGGATTCAGCCGTGCTCAACGGTGGTGCTCCCGGGTCGCACAAAATTCAGGGTATCGGAGCCGGCTTCATTCCGGCTGCATACGATGCAAGTGTGGTGGATGAAATATTCGATGTGAATGGAGACGATGCCATAAAGACAAGTCGTGAACTTGCCGCTACCGAGGGCCTGCTTGTCGGAATATCTTCGGGAGCGGCTGTTTTTGCCGCAGCCGAGGTAGCAGCGCGACCGGAAAACGCGGGAAAAACCATCGTCGCGCTACTCCCCGATACCGGCGAGAGATATCTGTCTACCGTGTTATATGATTTTGACAGTTATCCGCTTTAAATGGTGTATGTTAGTATTGTGACGGCATGGCAGTTAAAATAAATGACTATTTATTTGGCTTTTTAATCATTTTTTATTAGTTTTGTTGCCAATATGTAAAAATAACGATATAATTTTAATGTACAAGAGTTTTCTTATCCCATTCTTGGTGTTTGTCATGATTATGCTGCCTGTAAAGGCGGCAGGGCATAAAACTAAGGATAATATAGAAGCAAAGTACACAGTAAAACACCCATTGGTGTATGAAGACATCTGGGATTTGCCGCCTTATACATTTCTTAATAATGATGGTGAGCCAATGGGGTTCAATATAGATTTGGTCAAGATAATATTGAAACGGCTCAATATACCTTATATAATAAAGTTAAGAAATACAAGCGAGGCATATAATGATTTGAAAAACGGTAAATCCGATTTAATGCTCGGCATGAGAACGAAGTATCACTCTCAGTTTGGCAAGTACGGAAATTCTGTTGTCGTGCTTTTCACACATGGAGTGGCACATTCGAAAAGAGACACAGTAGACATCAGCGAGCTTGCCAAGTTGAAATCGCATAAAGTTATAATGCAAAACAACAGCGTGAGTCATCGTATGGTGGTTGAAGCCGGACTGGAAAAAAACGCGATACCGCATGATGATATAGAAAACGCAATTATACAGACTGCTGCGAAAGATAGTGGTCAGGTTCTTTGGAACTCGTTGTCGTTGAAGTTTGTTCTCGGTCGTAATAACATTGATAATTTCACGATAACGCCAATCATTATGCCAAACGGAGAGTATCGTTTTATGTCAAACGATGAGGATTTGTTGAGGCAGGTAGACAGCGTATTCGAGGTGATGGAGCATGAAGAGGAGTTGTGGCCGATACGAAACAAGTGGTTTTATCCGGAAGTGCAATCCTCCGGCATCCCGTCTTTCGTATGGTATACGGCATTGGGTCTTTGTGTATTGATAATGTTGCTGTTGATATACAACAGGATATATCATCATCGTTTGTCTAAAATAAAGCGTATAAGTGACATGCAGAGCAAGCGATTGGCTTTGTATCTGAGTTCCGGAAAAATATATTTTTGGACTTATGATATAGAGCGTGACTTGTTTATAACATTCTCAAACGACGGCGAAAAGAAAGATGAATACAGTAAATTCTCATTTTCCGTATTCTTCAATGAAAAGGATTACAAGAAAATTTGTGGCGCAATAGAAGAACTGAAGAATGGTAATGACAACGTGGCATCTTTCCTTATTAGAAGTCATAGACCCGGTGCCGTCGATGATGAACATTATTTTTACATAAAGATATCCGTGCTTCAAAGAAAAGGTAATGTACCGACAATCTTGCTCGGCACGCAACAAAATGTCAACGCTGAGCAAGAACGACAAATAAGCATGAAGAACCTGTTGATGAGAAATAATGCCGTGTTCAATGCTTTAAGCATGGATGTGGCTTATTTCGACAGTAATGGAATGCTTACGGATATCAATGATTGTATTTGTTCTACGTTTGGAATAACAGACAAGAAAGCTTTTATCGCTCAAAAAATACATCTGACTTTTATTCCGGCTTATGCAGATATAGATATCAATGACATAGAACGCTTCCATGCAGTATTGATAGTAAAGAACGGGAAGAAGAATGTTTATAACGATAATAATGTGTTTGACATAATACCCCATAAAGTAGAATACTATGAGCACATGCTTATACCGGTATTCAATAAAGAGCACATGCTCACGGGAATAATGTTCATCGGCAATGACATAACAGCGCAGGTACGAAACATTCAGAATGAGCATAAGAATGAGAACTATATCATCAATCAAACAAAAAAGCGAAACGAATACATCAAGAATATAAACAATGCGCTTGAAGTAAGTCGTATATGGCTGATAAACTACAGCCCGAAAACCAAGACAATGGATATAATGTATAATCTTGATGAGCCGCCGATGAGGTTGTCGCAAATCAAGTGCGTGATGTTTACGGCCGTTTGCGACAGGCAACGTGTGATAAACATGATCAACAAGATGGATAAATGCTCGACCGACAAATTTGACATAAAGTTGAAAACGGTGTTACTTGATAAGAATGGAAAAGACATTTATCTGCAATTCAACGGTATCTCGATATATGACGAGAATGGTAATGTTGATTATTATTTTGGTTTGGGACGTGACGTCAGCATAATAGAAGAAACCGACAGACTGTTAAAGCAGGAGATGGATAAGGCCCATGAGGCCGAGACCGTAAAAACCGCGTTCATGAAGAATATCAGTTATGAGGTGCGCACTCCGTTGAATTCCGTGGTAGGTTTTGCCGAAATGTTCAGCATGGAGCATTCAAAGGAAGATGAAGAAGTTTTCATGAAAGAGATAAGAAACAACTCGTCGGCGTTGCTTAAACTTATTAACGATATACTGTTTCTGTCAAAACTTGATGCCAATATGGTGGAGATAACCAAAACTCCAACGGATTTTGCCTGTGAATTCATCACTTATTGCATTACCGGATGGAGTCATGACCTTAAAGAGGGGATAGAGATGGATGTGGACAGTCCGTATGAGCAGTTGGTGGTTGACATAGATGCTGTTCATGTGGGGCAGGTTATCGAGATGTTGGCAACAAACAGTGCACATTTCACAAACACCGGAGTGCTTCGGGGTAGATACGGATACTATCATGGAAACCTTGAAATATGTCTTGAAGATACCGGCATAGGCATAGAGAAAAAGAATCTCGACACGTTATTCAGTAGTATAAATGTTGCGGGAAATACAGATCAAAGCGCGGTAAGACTGAGGATGCAGATATGCAAAAAACTTGTCGAGAAAATGGGAGGAAGCATGGATGTAAGTTCAGAATTCGGCAAAGGTGTGACTGTATGGGTCAGAATACCGTGCGAGGCGACTGTAATTGTCAAAAAAGATATACGCAAAGAATAAATCGCTTATGGCAGGATTATCTTTAAATAGAATTGCAACTTTTGTCACGGCATTAATAATGTTGATGACCGTAGGTTACATAAATGCGGCCAAGGCGGGTGATGCCGGTAATATGCCATACACAGAAAACCGGCCGTTAAAAGTTGTTATCGATTGGGATTTTGCTCCGTATGAGTATATTGATGATATCGGAAAGCCGGCAGGATATAACGTTGAAGTATACAAAAATGTGCTCAAAGGATTGAAAATACCGTATGTTTTCATTGTAAGAGAGAGGAAACTTGCCATTGAGATGTTTGAACGGGGCGATGCCGACCTTATAATTGAGCCGCTTAACAGCAGGAGTTTACATTCAGATAGTATGTATTACAGCCGTAAGACAGTATATCCTTATAAAATAAAAATAGCCTATAAGCGGGGCACTCCGCCGTTGAAGAGTCTCAAACAACTCGGCGAGGGCAGCTTGTTGGCGGTGAAACGATATGATTATGCGGCTTTCAGAGTATTGGAACGTAAGGATATCAACAAGGAACAGTTGCGTGTAAACTCTCCGAGAACGTGTATGGCTAATATTGATAACGGCCGGTATCAATATTTTATTTATAGCGAGGCGGCAATAAAGAACATGCTGAAAAAACTGAATGTCAATGATATTGAAGTTGCTGATATAGACATTCCAATCGGTGATATGCGTTTTGTTGCCCGCAGCCAATGGCTGATAAATATGCTTGATGACCAGTTCGCACGTTTTGAACAGTCGGGCATGAAGAAGCAGTTGGTAACAAAATGGTTTCATCCTGAGGATGAGACGAAAAGCATCCCGAAGATAGTTTTCCTTATACTTTTGGCGGTATTGGTGCTGTTGTTTGTCCTTATTGCGGCAAACAGGCTAATTACCAAGCAAATAAGATTTGCCGTGCGTCGCATGTCTGAAAAGAATAATTTGATGGAAGAGGCTCTGAAAATGAGTGGGAACAGCGTTGTGCGGCTTAATATGACAGCCGAGCGTGTAGACTATGTTTATGGAAATCATCTTTCAACAGAAGGTATGACGGCTCAGCAGTATTATGATTTGATACATCCTGACTATCAAAAGAAGATGTTTGATTATACGAATAGCATAATCGCAGGTGACAAAGAAGCCGAAAAAGGGTGTGCTTATAAGTGGAATGCCGGTACACCCGACAATCCGAAATGGATAGAAATGTTTAACCGCTCCATAGTAGAACAGAGAGAAAACGATGCGCCATTTACCATTATAAGTACATTGACGGATATCACCGATGACAGAAAAAAAGATATATTATATCAGAATTTGGCAGACAAATACATAAGTATATTTGACCTTTCTGTATTGGGAATGTTGCTGTACAACAATAAAGGCGGGCTTATAAATACCAACGAGCGAGTGCGTCAGATATTAAAATTCCGATCTCCGGATGATGGATTTTATTATAGGAGAAATATCCAGACCATGTTTTTTGACGGCATGGATGTTTCAGAGTTTTATATGGAAAGCCGTACGGCATGTACAAAGATATTCATTCCGGAGCGGGGTGTGTCTGAATATGTCGAGTTCAATGTCTGTCCGATAAAGAATGACGATGGTGAATTGCAGTATATTCTCGTCGTTTTGCGGCTTATGACAAATGAGCGGGAATTATATTTGCGGCGTAAAGCATCAAAAGACGATTTGCATCGTGTGAATGAGGAAACAGCCAAGTACGAGCGAGACCTGCGTTATTTGCTCACGGAGAGCAAGACAATGATTTGGCGCATATCGTTTGAGAATTCTCGGGTGACGTATTTTAGAAATCTGTATACTATTGATACGGAGTTGAGCAGAGAAGAATGTATTGCATCCGTGGTTGGAGATGACAATAAGAAAATTGCCGAGAATTTTCTTAGCATGCCCGGTGACGGCGTACAGCCGAAAACAATAGTTTTGCCTACATTAAATCTTATATGCAAAGATAATAAAGTACATTGGTATTCGATAAACAGATTGCTTGACTATGACGATAATGACAATATAGTGGGATTATTCGGACTAATCCGTGACATCACGGAACAGGAAGAAGCTCAAGAACGATTGCGCTCGGAGATAATACGGGCAAATGAGAGTGAAGTGCAGAAAAGCACGTTCCTCGCCAACATGAGTCATGAGATACGTACGCCGTTGAATGCCATTGTAGGTTTCTGTGACTTGCTCCCTTCAATGGACGGACCGGAAGAAAAGGCCGAGTTGGCAAGTATAATACGCAAGAACTGTAATCTTCTGATACATTTGATAGATGATATTCTGATGATTTCGACAATGGATACCGGTGGACCGAAGATTAATCCGAGAAAGATTGATTTCGCACATGAATTTGAGGAAATATGCGCCACGCTTGAACAGCATGCAGCAGACTCTCCGGCACAGTTTATAAAGGATAATCCCTACACGTTGTTTGTCACTGAATTGGATATCGAACGTATGCAGCAGATTATCATAAACTTTACTACAAATGCCGTTAAGTTTACAACAAAAGGGCACATCAAGGTAGGATACAGGCAGCAAGAAAACGGAATATATATATATTGTGAGGATACAGGAAAAGGAATACCCGAGGAAAAATGCAAAGATGTATTTCGCCGGTTTGTCAAACTGAATGACTATGTGCAGGGTACCGGTCTTGGTTTGAGTATTTGCAAGGCCATTGCCGATGCTTGCGGTGGAAAGATAGGAGTGGAGTCAGAAGTAGGAAAAGGATCTACGTTTTGGGTGTGGATACCTTGCGATATAGAGAAAGCAGAGTTACGATAGACCGAAAGGTGTTAATATACATTGATAATAAAAAACTAAAAACAAATCAAAAATATGCAGAGAAGTAAATATGTATTAGCCAATGATAGAGATAAGCAGTGGGGTCTGACAGTCAGCACTGTCGGCTACGAGGAAATACATCCCGGTGCCGCTTATCCGACACACGGCCATGCCGACGGATATTATTTTAAAGTAGAAGACGGACGCAGGCTTAACGAGTATCAGTTGCTATATGTTATGGAGGGTGGGGGTACCTTTTGTAGCGACCATATTGCCGAGATGGAATTGAAAGAAGGAGATATGTTCTTGCTTTTCCCCGGTGAGTGGCATACCTACTGTCCTAAGAGTGAGCGCGGTTGGAAGAATTATTGGATAGGATTTATGGGCCGAAACGTTGACGATAGGGTTGCTGCCGGTTTCCTCAGTCCGGAAAAACCAATATATCATGTCGGTTTTTCAGCGGAGATAGTGCAGTTGTATAAGTCGGCGTATGATATAGCCGAAGAGGAGCCGGCCAACTCTCAGCAGATACTTGCAGGCATTGTAAACCACCTGATAGGAATGATGTATTCTCTTGAGCGCAATATAGAGTTGAACAAGATACCTAAACGTGTCAATTTAATCAATCGCGGGCGTCTTCGCATCCGTGAATCTCTCGAGACACCGCTTACCATTCAAGATATTGCCGATGAGTTGGGAATGAGTTATTCCAACTTCAGAAAGCTCTTTAAAGAGTATACCGGCATCAGTCCGGCCAACTATCAGCAGAGTCTGAAATTGCAGCGTGCAAAGGAGTTGCTCACGACAACCGACATGAGTGTGAAAGAAATAGCTTACCGCCTTAGCTTCGATTCGCCGGATTATTTCTCGTCTAAGTTCAGAATAAAAACAGGACGCAAGCCAAGTGATTTCAGGGATACACTGTAAAATATAGCAGATATATAGTCAATCATCTGTCTATATGCTTATCACTACAGATATTGTATGGATATACAAACATGGCTGACCTCCGATACGAGGTCAGCCATGTTTATATTCATGCGTTGATAAATTTCAACAGACGATAATTAATGTCATAAACAGTGTTAGTAACTTCTGGCTATTATGACACGGCATTTGGCGGGCTTGCCGCTCACCATGTCCACGCCGGGAGTCTGCTCGTATGCGAATGGCACGCAGCGTATTGTAGCTTGGGTGTCTTCTTTAATCTTAGCCTCGGTCTCGGCTGTTCCGTCCCAGTGGCAAAGGAAGAATCCACCGTCTTTAATCTTCTCCTTGAACTCTTCGTAGTTATCACATTCATATACGCGCTCGTCGCGGTATTTGCGAGCTTTTTCAAGAATGTTCTTTTGTATATCGTTGAGCAACTTCTCTGTGTATTCCACGATGCCATCGAGTGAAACGGTCTCTTTTTCAAGCGTGTCGCGGCGCATTACTTCCACAGTGTTGTTCTCAAGGTCGCGTCCACCCATGACCAAACGCACCGGAACACCTTTCAACTCATAGTCTGCAAACTTAAATCCGGGGCGTTTGTTGTCAGCGTCATCATACTTGACGCTGATGCCTGCGGCTTTAAGAGCGTTTATTACGGGAGTGAGTTTTTCCGTTATGGCCTGTAACTGCTCGGCTCCCTTGGTTATAGGTACGATAACAACCTGTATCGGAGCGAGTTTCGGAGGCAGCACGAGGCCGTTATCGTCAGAGTGTGTCATGATAAGTGCACCGATGAGACGTGTCGAAACGCCCCATGATGTGGCCCAGACATATTCCGGCCTGTTGTCTTTGTTGAGGTATGTAACATCGAAAGCCTTTGCGAAGTTCTGTCCGAGGAAGTGGCTTGTGCCGCTTTGAAGGGCCTTTCCGTCTTGCATCATGGCCTCGATTGTGTATGTGTCGAGTGCTCCCGCAAAGCGTTCTGTTTCGCTTTTCACTCCCTGTAACACCGGTACGGCCATCCATTGCTCGGCAAACTCGGCATACACATGGAGCATTCTCTTTGCTTCCTCTTCGGCTTCCTCGCGCGTGGCATGTGCCGTGTGTCCTTCCTGCCACAGGAATTCGCTTGTGCGGAGGAACGGGCGTGTGCGCATTTCCCATCTCATGACGTTACACCATTGGTTGCATATCAATGGCAGGTCGCGCCAAGAGTGAATCCAATTCTTATATGTGTTCCAAATAATTGTTTCAGACGTGGGGCGGATGATGAGTTCTTCATCGAGACGTGCGGCGGGGTCTACTTCCACTCCGCTCTTATCCTCTTTTGCGCGGAGACGATAGTGTGTGACAACGGCACATTCTTTTGCGAAGCCTTCTACGTGCTCGGCTTCTTTAGAAAGGAATGATTTTGGTATGAGAAGCGGGAAATAAGCGTTCTGTGCGCCGGTTTCCTTAAACATGCTGTCAAGTTGATGTTGCATCTTTTCCCATATAGCATATCCGTATGGCTTGATAACCATACATCCTCTGACAGCCGATTGCTCGGCGAGTTCGGCCTTAACAATAAGATCATTGTACCACTGACTGTAATTGTCGGCTCTTTTTGTTAGTTCTTTTAGTTCCTTAGCCATTTTGATTTATTTTTATCATAATTTGGATGCAAAAGTACAAAAAAAACTTGTAAACTGTTCAATATTGAGATAAATAGCTTATCTTTGCATAAAGATTTGAACAATTAATTATAAGTTTATAGCAAATGAAAAAAATTAGAATTATTAGTTTGGTTCTCTGCCTCGGTATTGTCTTGGCAGGATGTAACAACACTCAGAAAGGTGCCGCAATAGGCACAGGCGGTGGTGCCTTGTTGGGTGCCATAGTAGGTAAAATCGCAGGAAACACAGGTGTCGGAGCCGCACTCGGAGCTGCCGTAGGTGCAGGAACGGGAGCCATCATCGGCAACAGAATGGACAAGGCAAAGCAGAAGGCTGAGGCCATACAGAATGCTCAGGTTCAGAGCGTTCAAGACAAGAACGGACTTCCTGCCGTTAAAGTGACATTTGATTCCGGTATTCTGTTTGCCACGAACAAGGCCGACCTTAACACCGCAGCAAAGAACTCTTTGGCAAGCTTCGCAAAGGTGCTCAACGAGTACAAGGATTGTGATGTCGCCATTTACGGACATACAGACAATACCGGTACAGACGCAATCAACCAGCCGCTTTCTGTAAATCGTGCCAACAGCGTATCCAACTACTTGAAGAGTTGCGGCGTTTCCGCTACTCAAATCAAGTCTGTCGAGGGACAAGGCTCATCAAATCCTGTTGCCGACAACTCTACTGTTGAGGGTCGCAAGCAGAACCGTCGTGTAGAGGTTTACATGTACGCAAGCAAGGAGATGATTCAGGCTGCCGAGAACGGAACACTTCAATAATATGCCTTTATTGAAGAAAATAAAAAAAGTTTTAAGATGGATGGTGGTTGCCTTTTTGGGCACCACCATTCTTTCTGTTGTGGCTTTGCGCTTTTTGCCGGTTTATTTCACTCCTCTCATGTTTATAAGAGTGGGGCAACAGATTGCCGACGGCAGGGAAATACGCCTGCGCCACACATGGGTATCGCTTGAAGATATGTCTCCCGACATGTCGAGAGCAGTCATGGCAAGCGAGGACGCGCATTTTCTGTCTCACCACGGATTTGATTTTAAAGCGATAGAAAATGCCGCGAAACGAAACATGGCGAATGGGGGCAAGCGCAAATTAGGTGCGAGTACCATATCTCAACAAACGGCAAAGAACGTTTTTTTATGGCCCGGTCGCACATGGACGCGAAAAGCTTTTGAGGTTTATTTCACGGCTCTTATCGAACTGATGTGGAGTAAACAGCGCATAATGGAAGTTTATCTTAATTCCATTGAGATGGGCGACGGAATATATGGAACTGAGGCCGTGGCCCGATATCATTTCGGATGTAGCGCAAAAGAGCTTACGGACAAGCAATGTGCGCTTATCGCCGCCACTCTTCCAAATCCCATTCGTTTCGATTCTTCACATCCCGATGCTTATGTGAAAAAGCGTCAGAATAAAATTCTTCATGAGATGAAATTTGTGAAACGCCTGCCTCGCGAAGGTGAAGATGTAGATAAGTAGAGTCTTTTTTTGTTTTCATAATGGATATATTACATCGTATTTCACTTTATTACCTGCTTGCCGTCAATGTCATGGCGTGTCTTGTGTATGGCATTGACAAATGGAAAGCGAAAAGAAACAAGTGGCGTATATCCGAAACAACCCTTCTCATGCTGGCTGTAATTGGTGGCAGTATCGGGGCTTTGACCGGAATGAAGCTGTGGCATCATAAGACGATGCACAAAAAATTCAAATATGGAGTGCCTTTGATATTGATTGCGCAGATTGTTTTGGCGATATATCTGCATATATCTTTCAGTCTGCATCATTAATAGAACCATCGCAACGAAATCATATTGATGACAATTTGCTGTACGGTAAATAATTTCGGAGACCGGGAGGTTCTTAATAAATGTAAAAACCGAGGGGTGATTGTTAAAAGCGGAAAGTGCGACTTGAAGCCACCGTTTAGAAAAAGCTGAGAATTTAAATTGACATTTTTGTGTCATTATTTGAGGGTTGGGATGCAATTATTCGGGGGTTGACATGATTTTCGGGTGTTTTTGCGTTGCAATAAGGCCGTAATTGCATTGCATTTACGGCCTTATTGCGTTCCAATTACGGCCTAATTGGAATGCAATTACGGCCTAATTGGAAAACGAGAAGGGGTGTAGGGGTCGTAATGATTGTAGATTTTGCAGGTAAGAGGTTGACAGACAGTGTTTTACGCAAAATGCTCTAAAAATGCGTTTTTTTCGCCGAGGAAATTATTTTTTGAAAAGAACGCAATTATGAGGCCTTATTTTGTAAATATAATATCAGAGATGTTAACGGCATTAAGATATATTAAGAAGCGCATGATGAGTGCAGAGTTAATATTCGTCCGGACGCACGACCCCGTGCATCCCTACTTTTTCCATAAACCATCATCCGCGGCGTGGAAATTATTTACCGGAGAGCAATGTGTTGCTTGGGCCGCGTAACATTTCAAAAAATCGAAATATTTATTGTCGTTTTACCATATTCTCGTTATATTTACGTATCTTTGCGGAAGTTATGAAAGAAGTAATAGTGAAAGACTCCGACCTGTGCCGTGCCGCGGGAGAGGGAATGGACGCTTTTCTGAAAGTGTTTTATGACGGGATAATGTGTTCTGTCGGAGGCGAACTTACCGCCGAGACCATGCAGGAGTTGAATACCGACCAGATAACATTGCTCGCATACCATATACTAAGGGATGAAGTGATGGACGGCGGGTTTGTCCAGTTGATACACAACGGATATGGCGGTTTCATATTCCTCAATCCGTTTGCCAAAGTTTTGAAATTGTGGGGCATGAGAGATTTGTCGCGCTTGATATATGATGCTCACACGTTGTATAATCTTCATAAGGGCGACATAGAGCGCGACTGCACCGACGAGGAGTTTATGGCAATGTTTGAGGCTCATCCGGAGTTTGACGACATGGACGATAAATTTGTCGAGAACGAAGAGCTATATACCGCCGCAGTGGCTCGCTACGTGGATGAACACATAGAGCAATTCGCAAAAATCAGCAATGAATAAGGAAGAAGAACAGATAAGAAAGAAAAGTCCTGTAAACATAAGAAACAAAAAGGCCGCGTTTGAATACTTTTTTATAGAGACATATACGGCCGGCATAGTGCTTACCGGAACGGAAATAAAGTCCATCAGAATGGGAAAGGCCAGTCTGGTGGATACGTTTTGTTTCATACACAATGGTGAAATTTGGGTTAAGGGCATGAGCGTAAGTCCTTATTTTTATGGCTCATACAATAATCATGAGATGAAGCGAGACCGCAAGTTGTTGCTTAACCGCAAGGAAATACAGAAATTGCAAAACGCCACGAAGCAAACAGGATTTACCATAATACCGCTACTTGTGTTTATAGACGAGCACGGCCGTGCAAAGGTCGATATAGCTCTCTGCAAGGGAAAGAAAGAGTTTGACAAGCGTCAGACATTGAAAGAGAAGGAAGACAGACGTGACATGGACCGTGCAATGAAGCACTATTGACCGGAGGAAAGCGGGCGTTAAAATGAGCAAGATAGAGGAAATAATAAAAGAAAGGATACTTGTGCTGGATGGTGCCATGGGCACGATGATTCAGCAATACGGTCTTGTGGAAGAAGATTTCCGGCGCGGAAGGTTTGACACCGCGGAAGTCATGTTGAAAGGCAATAACGATGTGCTCAATATCACCCGGCCGGATATAGTGGAAGACATACATCGCAAGTATCTTTTGGCGGGCGCGGACATAATAACCACCAACACTTTCAGCAGCCAGAGAATATCTCAAGCCGATTATAAACTCGAAAACCATTGTCACGAGATGGCTTTCGAGGGAGCGAGAATAGCCCGGCGCATGGCCGATGAGTATACTACCGCAGAGAAACCAAGGTTTGTTGCCGGGTCGGTAGGGCCGACGACAAAGACCTGCTCAATGAGTCCCGATGTCAGCAATCCCGCTGCCCGTGAACTTACTTACGACGAGCTTTTCGATGCTTATGCCGAGCAGGCGGACGCAATGATTGCAGGCGGCGTGGACATAATACTCATTGAGACTATTTTCGACACTCTTAATGCCAAGGCCGCGACAGATGCCGCCGTTACGGTCATGAGACGACGGGGAGTGACTTTGCCTGTGATGCTGTCTGTTACAATCAGCGATTTGGCCGGCCGTACACTCAGCGGACAGACTCTTGATGCTTTTTTGGTAAGCATAAGCTCATATCCTGTGTTCTCGGTGGGCCTTAACTGCTCGTTCGGAGCACGCCAGATGATGCCATACCTGCGCGAACTCGCGCGCAAGGCACCTTACTATATAAGTGCGCATCCCAATGCCGGATTGCCGGACAACATGGGACTTTACGATGAGACTCCGGAGAGTATGGCTTCCAATATTGCCGTGCTGATAGACGAGGGACTCGTGAATATCGTGGGAGGATGCTGCGGAACGACAGAGAAATTCATAGAACTTTATCCGGCTTTGGTGGCCGGAAAGGTGCCGCATACACCCGTCGCTGCTCCAAAGACGATGCTTTTGAGCGGTCTTGATGCGCTTGACGTCACCCCGGAAGTGAGATTTGTGAATGTCGGTGAGCGGTGTAATGTAGCCGGTTCTCGCAAATTCCTGCGCCTGATAAAAGAGAAAAAATATGATGAGGCGATATCCATTGCACGCAAGCAAGTGGCTGACGGGGCGCAAATTATAGACATAAACATGGACGACGGGTTGTTGGACGCGAGCCAAGAAATGACCGTTTTCCTCAATCTTATAGCCTCGGAGCCGGATATCGCGCGCGTGCCGGTGATGATAGACTCTTCGGATTGGAATGTGATACAGGCCGGATTGAAATGTGTTCAGGGCAAGTGCATCGTAAATTCCATATCTCTGAAAGAAGGAGAAGATGTGTTTATGGAACATGCGCGGGATGTAATACGTTTTGGCGCGGCTGTTGTCGTGATGTGTTTCGATGAACAAGGGCAGGCAACAACTTACGAGCGACGCATAGAAATAGCAGCGCGGGCATACAAGATACTGACGGAAAAAGTGGGGATGAACCCTCTCGACATCATATTCGATCCCAATGTGCTTGCCATTGCCACCGGTATGCCCGAGCATGCAGACTATGCGAGAGATTTTATTCGTGCCACGCGGTGGATTAAAGAAAACCTGCCGGGAGCACATGTCAGCGGCGGGGTGAGCAATCTTTCTTTTTCGTTCCGGGGCAATAACTATATACGCGAAGCCATGCACGCGGTGTTCCTGTATCATGCTATTGGCGCGGGAATGGATTTCGGCATAGTAAATCCGGCTACAAAAGTGCTTTATGGCGACCTGCCGGCTGGTCACCTTGAAGTGATAGAAGACGTTGTGCTTAACCGTAAAGACGATGCTGCCGAACGGTTGATAGAGCTTGCGGAACATATAAAGGAAAGCATCGATGCAGGTGGAGACACCGGATTGAAAGCTATGAGCGACGTTAAAACGCCCGAAGATGCAGAGTGGCGGGCTCAACCGGTTGACGTTCGTCTCGCGATGTCGCTGGTAAAGGGTATCGGCGAGTATCTCGAAGAAGATTTGAAAGAGGCTCTCTCTGTATACGACACTACTGTGAGCATAATCGAAGGTCCTCTCATGGATGGAATGAATACGGTAGGAGAATTGTTCGGATGCGGCAAGATGTTTCTTCCGCAGGTTGTGAAAACCGCCCGGACAATGAAGCAGGCCGTGGCAATATTGCAGCCATATATCGAGCAAGAGAGGTCTGCCGGTTGCGTGAAAGCCGGTAAAGTGTTGCTTGCCACGGTAAAAGGCGATGTACATGATATTGGCAAAAACATCGTAGGGGTGATAATGGCATGCAATAATTACGAAGTAATAGACATGGGAGTGATGGTGCCTGCCGAGCAAATCGTGGCGAAAGCGAAAGAAGAGCATGTCGATATTATCGGATTGAGCGGTTTGATAACACCAAGTTTGGAGGAGATGGTGAATGTCGTAAGTGAGCTGAAAAGAGCTGGACTTGACATCCCCGTAATGATAGGTGGCGCGACAACGAGCGAATTGCATGTGGCACTTAGAATTGCCCCGGTATACAATGGTCCTGTCGTATGGATGAAAGACGCATCTCAAAATGCTATTGTTGCGGCTAAACTTGTCAACAGGGATGAAGTGAAGATGCTGAAACAAAATATTAACGACAGGTATGAACGTCTGCGTGCGGATTACGACAAGAAGCAAAATGACATTATCGCGCTTGACAATGCACGCAAGAATAAGTTGAATTTGTTTGACTAAAAGAAAATAAAAGCAGAATAATTCATTGATTATGAATAAAATAAAGAACTTGTTGTTCGACCTTGGCGGAGTAATAATAACACTCGATCAGCCACAAGCCGTGAGGCGATTTAAGGAAATCGGATTGGTTGATGCCGAGGAACGGCTTGACCCTTATACACAATCGGGACTCTTTGGCGCGTTGGAAAAGGGGGAAATAGACGCGGAGCAGTTTCGTGCCGGTCTGAGCGACATCATCGGTCATGAGGTGACAATGGAACAATGTCTGTATGGCTGGAAGGGATATGTGGCCGATTTGCCGGCTCGTAATCTTGTGACATTGCGTAGCTTGAGAGACGAGGGTTACCGTATTGTGTTGGTTTCAAACACCAATCCTTTTTTAATGAGTTGGGCACTTAGTGATGAATTCGATGGTAACGGACACTCATTGGCTGATTATATGGATGCAATGTATATGAGCTATAAATGCGGAGTGATGAAGCCGGAAGAGAGCTTCTTTCGTCATGTACTTGAAAAAGAGAATTTACGGCCGGAAGAAACGCTTCTTATTGACGACGGACCGCGCAATATCGAGTCGGCGGCACGGCTTGGGTTGAATACGTTTTGTCCTGAAAACGGTGCGGATTGGACATCTGAAATATATAAATATCTGAATAAATGAAAAGAATATATCTATCTGTTATATACTTGTTTGTTGCTGTTTGTTTTGTATTCGGACAGCAAAAACGTGAGTTCCGTGGAGCATGGATACAGTGTGTCAACGGACAATTTCTCGGCATGCCAACCGAAACGATGAAAAAAACACTTTCATATCAACTCGATGAGTTGCTGAAAGATGGAGTCAACGCCATAATATTTCAAGTGCGTCCGGAGTGCGACGCCCTTTATGAAAGCCCTTACGAACCGTGGAGCAGGTTTCTGACCGGTACTCAGGGCAAGGCTCCACAGCCGTATTGGGACCCGTTGGAGTGGATGATAGAGCAATGCCACAACCGCGGAATGGAGTTGCACGCATGGATAAATCCTTACAGGGCCAAGACAAAGACGACCACGGCTCTTGCCGCCAATCATATTGCAGTGACAGAACCACGACGTGTTTTCGCTTATGACGGGCAGTTCATAATGAATCCCGGCATGGCAGAGAACCGAGATTATATATGCAAGGTAGTGGGCGATATCGTGCGGAGATATGATGTCGACGGTCTTCACATGGACGATTATTTCTATCCTTATCCGGCTGCCGGCGAGAAAATACCGGACGAGAAGTTGTTTCGTGAGACTTCTAACGGAATAAACAATATCGGCGATTGGCGCAGGTATAATGTAAATTTGTTTGTCAAACAATTGCATGACACCATCGCGAGTATAAAACCATGGGTAAAATTCGGCGTCTCTCCGTTTGGTAT
Source organism: Prevotella sp. (assembly GCA_017623155.1). GTDB lineage: Bacteria > Bacteroidota > Bacteroidia > Bacteroidales > Bacteroidaceae > Prevotella. The sequence goes on from JAGAPR010000001.1 coordinate 290,979, forward strand.
ATATCGCAATAAGGCCAATGATGTAAACGGTAGCGATACGAAAGGACTGCAAAACTACGACGATTTGTATGCTGATGTGTTGCTATGGGTTAATAACGGATGGGTGGATTACTGTGTTCCGCAACTTTATTGGCAGATAGGACACCCGACGGCAGATTACGAAACATTGCTGAAATGGTGGAACAAACATGCAGGAAACCGCCCGTTGTATATCGGAGAAGATGTGGAACGCACTGCGAAATATCCGGATATAAATGATAAACGCCGTAATCAGATGCCCGCAAAATACGCTTTGCGCAACCGGATGCACAATGTTGACGGTACTGTTTTATGGTATGCCAAGGCTGCGGTGGATAATGTTGGTAATTATGGTACAATGCTTCGCAATGTATATTGGAAGTATCCGGCACTTCAACCGCGGATGCCTTTCATCGACGGTAAGGCTCCAAAGAAAGTGAAAAAGCTCAAATCGATATGGACAAAAGACGGATATATGCTTTTCTGGACGGCACCAAAAGGTAAGACGTGGAAAGATAAAGCCGTGAGATATGTCGTTTACAGATTTGGACGTAAAGAAAAAGAAAATACCGATGATGTGACGAAAATAGTGACAATAACGACCGATACTTATTGTAAATTGCCGTATGACGATGGAAAAACGCAATATACTTATGTTGTAACAGCGTTGGATCGCATGCAGAATGAAAGCAAGGGAGTAAAGAAGAAAGTGAAGTTATAGCGTGAGCGGTAAACGGGACTCGAACCCGCGACCCTCGGCTTGGGAAGCCAATGCTCTACCAACTGAGCTATTACCGCATCAAATAAAGTACTTATGAAATAAAAATCAGTGTAAAAAGAAAAAGAGCCGATACCCGGACTCGAACCGGGGACCTATTCATTACGAATGAATTGCTCTACCAACTGAGCCATATCGGCTTTTCAATGATCTCTTTTTCGTTTGCGATTGCAAAGGTAATATATTTTTTCTTTGCTGCAAAATTTTTATAGGGAAAGTTTGTCTTTTAAGTATTTTCCTGTTATACTTTTGCTATTTCCGCAGATATCTTCGGGAGTTCCAGCAGCAACGAGCATGCCTCCCCGGTCTCCGCCATCCGGTCCCATGTCGATGATATAATCCGCGCATTTGATTACATCAAGATTATGTTCGATAACCAAGACCGTATGTCCGCGTTCTATAAGGGCGTCAAATGTTTTAAGGAGGCGCTTGATATCATGAAAATGCAATCCGGTTGTCGGCTCATCGAATATAAACAGGGTCGGTTCTTGATTTTCATGTCCGATGAAATAGGCTAATTTTACGCGCTGGTTTTCTCCTCCCGACAGTGTAGACGAGTTCTGTCCTAATTTTATATACCCCAAACCTACACTTTCAAGCGGTTTTAAGCGTTTTACTATTGCGTTCTGATTGTTATCCTCAAAAAAGTTTATGGCTTCACTTATTGTCATGTTAAGCACATCGTCAATGTTCTTTCCGGCAAAAGTTACATCGAGTATATCTTTCTTGAAGCGATGACCGTGGCAACTTTCGCAGGTTAAAACAAGGTCTGCCATAAACTGCATCTCTACCGTTATGACTCCGGCTCCTTTACATTCGTCGCATCGTCCGCCATCGGTGTTAAATGAAAAATACTGGGAAGTAAATCCCATTTGCTGCGATAAAGGCTGTTGTGCAAATAAATCTCTAATGGCGTCATACGCTTTTACGTATGTTGCCGGATTGGAACGTGTACTTTTCCCTATCGGATTTTGATCTACAAATTCAATGTGTTTGATTGCTTTTATATCTCCGTCGATACTTGAATGTTCTCCCGGAGCATCGCATACGTCTCCCAACAACCGCTTTATGGCAGGATAAAGTATACCTTTTATCAAGCTCGATTTACCGGAACCGCTGACCCCCGTGACGGCGGTGAATACATTTAAAGGGATAGTGACATCGACTCCACGCAGATTATTCATTCTGGCACCATGTATGTTGATGCATCTATTCCATGTTCTTCTTCCTGCGGGCACCGGTATCGTTTCCTTACCGGTGAGATATTTTACCGTGTAACTATCCGGATATTTATCAGAAGCGTTATTATTTGTAATATCGTTGATATCACCTTCAAATACAATACGACCGCCGAGACGTCCGGCATCGGGGCCGACATCTATCAGATAGTCTGCCTCCCGGATGATTTCTTCGTCATGTTCCACTACAATTACCGTATTGCCCAATTCTTGAAGAGCTTTCAATGTTTTTATCAGCCGTTCGGTATCTCTGCTGTGCAATCCGATACTTGGTTCGTCGAGAATGTATAATGAGCCTACAAGACTGCTTCCGAGTGATGTCGTGAGATTTATTCTCTGACTCTCTCCGCCGCTAAGTGTGTTTGACATGCGATTTAATGTGAGATATCCCAAACCCACATCAAGAAGAAATTGCAACCTGTTGTTTATTTCAAGAAGCAGTCTTTTGCCTATTCTTTCTTCCTGTTCGGTGAGTTGGATATTGTCAAACCATTCTTTCAATCTGTTTACAGGCATTTCCACGAGATTTGAAATGCTTTTTCCGCATATCTTGACATAATCGGCTTCTTTTTTTAATCTCGTTCCGTGGCATGACGGGCAGACGGTCTTTCCGCGATAGCGATTCATCATTACAAGATATTGTATCTTATATTGATTTTCTTTCACCATCATAAAGAACGCGTCAATGCAAGCTCTGTCTTTTATGTTTTTTTTGTTTTCACTCGGTAATCCGTGCCATAACCAATCCTTTTGTTTTTGTGTCAGGTTATAATATGGCTCAAAAATGGGAAAATTATCTTTTGCGGCTCTGCGGCAGAACTCGGTTTTCCATGCGCTCATTTTTTCTCCTTTCCAGCACACCACGCATCCGTCGTATACGCTAAGTGATGTATTTGGAATGACGAGTTTCTCGTCGATACCGGTTATATTGCCAAATCCTTGACATTCAGGACAGGCTCCGGCCGGTGAGTTGAATGAGAACATGTTGTCGTTTGGTTCTTCGAATACTATGCCGTCAGCCTCGAACTTCGTTGAGAAATCGTAGCAAATCATTGACGGAAGAAACATTATGCGACATATTCCGTTTCCCTCAAAGAGTGCTGTCTCCGACGAGTCTACAAGGCGTGATATGCTGTCTTTGCTATTGTCAACCGACATTCTGTCTATAACAAGGAATATGTCTTCCGTTTTTGTGTTGTTGATGTCAGGTTCGTTTATGGCTTCTTCGATACGTTTGAACTCGCCATCAAGGAATAATCGGGAGTATCCCTGCTTGATATACATTTGTAGCTGTGAGCAAATATCACGTTCGTTATGTATGTGCAACGGTGTCATAACCACGAATTTCGTACCGATAGAGTAGGAGAGTACGCAGTTTATGATGTCTTCTGTGGAGTGTTTCTTTACTTCCTGACCGCTTATGGGCGAAAAAGTCTTTCCAATGCGGGTGAATAGAAGCCGCAGATACTCATATATTTCTGTTGTTGTGCCTACTGTTGAGCGTGGGTTTCTGCTCACAACTTTCTGTTCGATGGCTATTGCCGGCGGAATACCTTTGATAAAATCGCATTCCGGTTTGTTTTTTCGTCCGAGAAATTGTCTTGCATAAGAGGACAGACTTTCTACGTATCGTCGTTGCCCTTCGGCATACAGTGTGTCAAAAGCCAATGACGATTTACCTGACCCACTAACTCCGGCCATTACAATAAATTTGTTACGTGGTATTTTGATGTCAATGTTTTTAAGGTTATTGACACGCGCTCCCTTTATCTCTATATATCCGTCCATAATTATTGCTAAACCTTTTAAACAACAAAGATAATGCAAATCAATCAGAAAACAAAGCGGAATAGTGAATTTTTCAGCTTTGTTCCCATACTGTAATATATAATAATGTCACGATATACCGATGTCTTATTGATGCTCTTGAGTCGCCTTTATAAGGTCTTTGACTACTTCTCCGCCAATAATAAGTCCTGCAGCAGCTGGAACAAAGGCGTTGCTTGCCGGTGGTGTGCCGTCCGATTTACATGAAAGAAGGCATGGTTCTTCTTCACTGTATACAACTTTCAAGTGTGTTATATCTGCTTTTTTAAGTCGTTTCCTTACTACTTTTGCAAGCGGATCTATTTTTGTTTTGCTGATATCCGTGACTTTAAATGCTGTAGCGTCGAGTTTGTTTGCCGCTCCCATGCTGCTTATTATCGGAATATTTTGTTCGTGACAGCGCACAGCCAACTCCACTTTGGCGACAACAGTATCAATACAGTCAATCACATAATCATATGCAGACAAGTCTGTTTCATCTGCATTTGCCGGCAAATAAAAAACTTTATGTGTGCAGACATGACAATCGGGATTTATGTCTTCAATTCTTTTTTTTGCCACATCCACCTTATACTGTCCGATAGTACTTGTCAAGGCGTATATTTGTCTGTTTATATTAGTGACATCCACCTTGTCATTATCAAATATGTCGATATTGCCGATGCCGCTGCGTGCCAATACTTCCGCAGCATAACCTCCGACACCTCCGACACCGAAAATGGCAACCTTGCTGTTATATAGCCTTTCCATTGCTTCTTTGCCGAAAAGTTCTTCCGTTCTGTTAAATCTTTCTTTTGTACTATCTTCCATATTCCTTAGTTGTAAAAAACAAAAAAGAGTTTCAAATTATCTTGAAACTCTTTTTGTAGTGGATAGGGGAATCGAACCCCTATGCCAAGATTGAGAATCTTGTATCCTAACCATTAGATGAATCCACCGTAGCTTTCTAAATTCAAAAAAAGAGCCTCATTTTATTCTGAAACTCTTTTTGTAGTGGATAGGGGAATCGAACCCCTATGCCAAGATTGAGAATCTTGTATCCTAACCATTAGATGAATCCACCATTGAATTTTCTTGTTTTCTGCGGAAGCTGGGGGATTCGAACCCCCGGTACGAGAACTCGTACGGCAGTTTAGCAAACTGCTGGTTTCAGCCACTCACCCAAACTTCCTTCCCAGAAATCGTTTCTGTAACATTTTCGCTTAAATGCGGTGCAAAGGTAGGTATTTTATTTTATATCTGCAAATTTTATATTGAAAAAATTTAGCGATTGGTAAAATCGCTTTATTTTGCTGCTTTGAAAACAACTCATTGGTTGCTTTTAAGCGAGATAACGCGTGTTATATCATTATCCATATAATAACTGTCGGAGCAGTTCTTTCCGTTGGATTTATACTCAACTCGGATAACTTTCAGATTACGTTCTATATTTCCCGGTACATATGCAATGTCTTTTTTGTATCTGTCGGATTGTTTCAGAATATCGCGCATTACATAAACCAAGGAGTCGGTTATATATCTGGTCGAATCAATGTCGTGAAAAACGATATCTGTTGGCTTTTTGCCGTTCAACATGTTGACTTCCATGAAGTCTTTTACTATCGATTCCGCTTTATGTTGTTGTCCGCAGGAGAATGCGGACAACAACACTACGGTCATTAATACGTGGTATATGGATTTCATTTATTTCAAGGGTATGTTTTTGAGTATCTCTATCAGATGGTCCCATACTTTCTGTACTGATGGTATATAAAGCCTTTCATCGGGCGTGTGTACGTAGCGCAGGGTTGGACCGAATGACACCATATCCAAGTTGGGATATCTCTCGGAGAACAGTCCGCATTCAAGTCCGGCGTGAATGCCTTTCACTATCGGTTCGTTGCCAAACAATTTCTTGTATGTCTCAACAGCGATTTTGGTCAGTTCGCTGTTGGGATTCATCTTCCATGCGGGATACCCGTCGTTTTGTATCACTTTGGCTCCGGCCAGTTCGAATATGGCTTTCACTGTGTTGCATTGGTTGTCAAGATTACTCATCACGTTGCTGCGTTGTGACGATACTATTGTCATTGTGCTGTCGCCTGTCACCACGCTTGCTATATTGCTTGACGTTTCAACCATGTATGACAGAGCTTCATCCTGACACATTGCAAAAACACCGTTGTCAACACCCTGCAATGCGCGTATTATATTGTCGGAAATGTTCTTTGGAAGTACTTTCTCCGCTTCGATGCTTTCCATCTTGAAAATCATTTCCGTATCGGATACGTGGAATTCGTCTTCCACTTCGTTGGTAAATATGTTCCAGTCAATCCGTATGTTCTCTTTCGCTTCGTTTGGAACGGCTATTATGAATTTGCCGTCTCTCGGTATGGCGTTGTGCATTTTGCCCGAGTTGAACTGCGCAAGACGAACGTCATACTTCTCCATCTCCTTGTAAAGGAAGCGACCGAGAATTTTTATCGCGTTTGCTCTTTTCTTGTTAATGTCATCTCCCGAGTGTCCTCCGGTAAGCCCTTTTAGCGAGCCTTGGATGAAGAAGTATCCGTTCGGAGCGTCTTCTCTGGCAAATTCAAATGTTGCTGTTGTGCTTCTTCCGCCGGCACAAGACACAAAGAACTGTCCTTCATCCTCACTGTCAAGGTTTATAAGCATGTCGCCGGTCATAAATCCGGCTTCCATTCCGCTTGCTCCGGTTAATTGTGTTTCTTCGTCTCTTGTGAACACACATTCTATCGGGCCGTGCTCTATGTCGTTGGCTTCCAATAGAGCCAATTCGATAGCCACTCCGATACCGTCGTCGGCTCCCAGAGTAGTGCCTTCTGCCGTAAGCCATTCGCCGTCGATATATGTCCGAATGGGGGCTTTGTCGAAATCGAAATCAACATCGACGAGCTTGTCGCACACCATATCCATGTGGCTTTGCAGTATCACAGTCTTCCTGTTCTCATATCCGGGAGTTGCCGCTTTTCTTATTATCACGTTTCCGGTAGCGTCTACCGAAGTATCCAATCCATGTTTCTCGCCCCAAAGTTTGAGATATTCTATCATTTTCTCTTCACGCTTCGAGGGACGCGGAATGTTGTTTATTTGTGCAAATTGTTCAAAAACGCCGGTCGGCTTTAAATCACTTTTATTCATTATTTTTTTCTTTTTTATTATTGTTTTAATTAATAATTGATTAATTTACATTACCTTTGTAACCGCAAAGTTACGGATTATGATTGAGATAATGCTATTAAGCACGTTAATTATTGCTATATCAATGGCATTTTTATGTGTGAAATTATTTCTGCGCAGAGATGGCAAATTCTCGTCGCAGCATATCCATGACAATCCCGGAATGAAAGAACGTGGCATCCATTGTGTGATGGATCAAGACCGCGAGGCGCGCAGCCGGTCACCTTATGCCGTTTCGGAAAATGAATAGAAAAAACAATTAAACAATAAAAATGATGAATAAGAAAAACATTTTTCAGGTATTCTGTGCCGCAGCGGTTGCCGGTTTGGCGCTTACCGCATGCAATAAGTCTGCTCCAAAGATGGACGAGACCCCCGCACAGACAGCGACAGCCGTTACTGGCGAAATGAGAATTGCATATATTGAGGTCGATTCGTTGATGTCTCAGTATAAGTTCTGCAAGGATTTTACAGCCATTTTGCAGAAAAAGAGCAACAATGCCCGTAACACTCTCAATCAAAAGGGGCAGAAGTTGCAGGCCGCGGCTGCCAATTTCCAGCAGAAGTTGAGCAATAACGGATTTACAAGTCGCGAGCAGGCGGAAAGCGTTCAGGCTGCTTTACAGCGTCAACAGCAAGATTTGCAGGAGTTGCAAAACCGTCTCGGCTCTGAATTGGATGCAGAGACGGCAAAGTACAATGCCGCGTTGCGCGATTCGTTGCAAAACTTCTTGAAAGTCTATAACAAGACAAAAAAGTATGATTTGATATTGTCAAAGGCCGGAGATAATATTTTGCTTGCCGATAAGAAGCTCGATATTACGGTGGATGTGATAAACGGTTTGAACAAGAGATATAAGCCGGCGAAAGCAGACAAGAAATAATTTTCCTGCTTGCGAATGTCTGTTGTGTACGGCATTCAGCGGTATTGGGATGATGATTAAAGAATGCGACAATTCCGAATATGCAGATTGTCGCATTCTTTATATAAAAGAAGACAGCCACATTATGATATGCGGCTGTCTTTTTTGTTTGATGAAATAAAACTTATGCGTTGTATTCCTGCCAGCTCTTTATCTTTATGTCTTGTTGCTTTATTGCGCAGAAAGCTTCAATAAAGGCCTTTGCCAATCTCACGTTTGTCATCAGAGGGATGTTATGGTCTATTGCCCCGCGGCGTATTCTATAACCGTTTGTGAGTTCGCGCCTTGTGCGGTTCTTGGGAACATTGATTATCAAATCGAATTTATGCTCGGCAATCATGTCCATCACGTTGTTGTCGCAGTTCTCGTCGGGCCACCCCACGGCAATTGCCGGCACATCGTTCTCGTTCAGGAATTTGGCTGTTCCGGCCGTGGCATATACTTCGAAGCCTTTTTTCACTAACTGATGGGCGGGCTCCAGTAGCGACACTTTGCCTTTCGCGCCTCCCGAGGACATGAGTATACGCTTTTCCGGGATGCGGTAGCCTGTTGCGATAAGCGCATTGAGAAGTGCCTCGTTCATATCGTCACCGAGACATCCCACCTCACCTGTGGAAGACATGTCGACGCCAAGCACAGGGTCGGCATTCTGCAGGCGGGCAAACGAGAACTGTGATGCCTTAACGCCAATCCTGTCTATGTCGAACTCGCTCTTGTCAGGCTTTGCGTATGGCGCATCGAGCATAATCTTTGTTGCCGTCTCTATGAAGTTGCGTTTCAGTATCTTGCTTACGAACGGGAACGAGCGCGAAGCGCGCAAGTTACATTCGATAACCTTTATCTCACGGTTCTTGGCAAGGAACTGTATGTTGAAAGGTCCGCTTATATTCAGTTCTTCCGCTATCTTGCAAGCTGTTTTCTTTATCTGTCTTACGGTAGAGAAGTAGATGTTCTGCGCGGGGAACACCATTGTCGCGTCGCCGGAGTGTACACCGGCATACTCTATATGCTCGGAGATGGCATATTCCACGATTTGTCCCTTGTCGGCCACAGCGTCAAATTCAATCTCTTTTGTCTCCTGCATAAACTGCGATACAACAACCGGATACTCCTTGCTTACTTCCGTTGCCATTTTCAGGAAGCGTTCCAGTTCTTCCGAGCTGTAACATACATTCATTGCCGCTCCGGACAACACGTATGACGGACGTACCAGAACCGGGAAACCAACTGTGTCCACAAACTCCTTGATGTCGTCGAATGATGTCAGCGCGCGCCATGCCGGCTGGTCTATTCCCAATTTGTCGAGCATGGCCGAGAACTTGTCACGGTTTTCAGCACGGTCAATGTCGATAGGCGAGGTGCCGAGCACAGGCACGCCGCGGCGATGCAGTTTCATTGCAAGGTTGTTCGGAATCTGACCTCCCACACTCACTATGACACCTTTCGGCGTTTCAAGGTCTATAACATCGAGTACACGCTCAAGCGACAACTCATCGAAATACAGCCTGTCGCACATGTCATAGTCGGTGGATACGGTCTCAGGGTTATAGTTTATCATTATAGACTTATACCCGAGCTTGCGTGCCGTATTGATGGCATTCACCGAACACCAGTCGAACTCTACGGAAGAACCGATACGGTAAGCGCCCGAGCCGAGAACAACAACCGACTTCTCGTTTTTATAGTAGTCGATGTCATGCCCATCTGAACCATACGTGAAATAGAGATAGTTTGTAAGCTCCGGATGCTCGCTTGCCACGGTATTGATGCGCTTCACTGCCGGCAGAATACCCTTCTGTATACGGTATTTGCGCACTTCGAGGTTCTCCTTCTCCATATTTCCCGATGTAGGCTTCAGTACAAAGCGCGCTATCTGGAAGTCGGAGAATCCTGCCGCCTTCACTTCTTTGAGCAGTTCTGCGGGTATCTCCTCCAATGCGTTGTATTGCTGCAACTTATGCTTTAAGTCTACAATGTTTTTCAACCTTTGCAGGAACCACGGGTCAATCTTCGTGAGTTCTTCTATACGCTCTATGCTGTAGCCATCTTCAAACGCCTGTGCGATGGCGAAGATACGCAAGTCTGTAGGGTTAGCCAATTCCTCATCAAGATTGTCGAAGCGTGTGTGGTCGTTTCCTACAAATCCGTGCATACCTTGTCCTATCATTCGCAGACCCTTCTGAATCATCTCCTCAAACGAGCGTCCGATAGACATTATCTCGCCGACCGACTTCATCGACGAGCCGATAAGACGGCTCACGCCGGCAAACTTTGTAAGGTCCCAACGAGGAATCTTGCATATCATATAGTCGAGCTGCGGCGCGGTGTAAGCCGAATTTGGCGTACCCATCTCTCCGATTTGGTCAAGAGTGTAGCCAAGGGCAATCTTCGCAGCCACGAAAGCCAGCGGATAGCCGGTGGCCTTGGATGCCAGAGCCGACGAACGGCTCAGACGCGCGTTGACCTCGATTATGCGGTAGTCATTTGTCTCGGCGTTGAAGGCAAACTGAATGTTGCATTCTCCGACAATGCCGAGATGGCGCACGCAGCGGATGGAAATATCTTGAAGCATCTTCACCTGCTCGTCTGTAAGCGAACATGTGGGAGCCACAACGATTGACTCGCCTGTATGTATGCCGAGCGGGTCGAAGTTTTCCATCGAAGCAACGGTGAAGCAATGGTCGTTAGCATCGCGGATAACCTCGAACTCAATCTCTTTCCAGCCTTTGAGCGACTCCTCCACGAGCACCTGCGGAGCGAAAGTGAATGCGCTGCCTGCCAGTTCCTTGAACACTTCCTCATCCTTGCAGATGCCCGAACCGAGCCCGCCGAGCGCGTATGCCGAGCGTATCATCACCGGGTAGCCTATTTTGCGGGCCGCATTGAGAGCGTCATCCATGTTTTCCACGGCCTCGCTTATCGGGGTTTTAAGTTCTATCTCATCGAGCTTCTTCACGAATAAATCTCTGTCTTCGGTATACATTATGGCATCGACAGATGTTCCCAAAACCTCAACGCCATATTCCTTGAGCACGCCGTTGGTGTAAAGTTCGGTTCCGCAGTTGAGTGCCGTCTGTCCGCCAAAAGCGAGAAGAATGCCGTCGGGGCGTTCTTTCTTTATAATCTCGGTGACAAAATAGGGAGTAACAGGTTGAAAATAAACCTTGTCCGCGATACCTTCCGATGTCTGTATCGTAGCGATATTAGGATTGACAAGCACAGACGATATTCCTTCTTCGCGCAATGCTTTCAATGCTTGCGAACCTGAATAGTCAAACTCACCGGCTTGTCCGATTTTCAAGGCACCTGAGCCGAGCACAAGAACCTTCTCTAATTTTTTCTTCATATCTTTGGTGTTTCAATAAATTATCCGTGTCTTTTCGGGTGCAAAGATACGTTTTTTATTTTTTTTTCTTTCATAAACAATAACCTTTTTGAATGTTTTCTATAATCTTTATTATAGTAAGGTAAATATGAAAATCGTTTTCTTGAAATGTTACGCGGCCGAAGTAACAGTGTTACTTGACTCGGGTAATATCGTGATTTGGCCCGAGTCGCACTGTTACTCGGGCCGCGTAACAAAATCGGTCGTTTCCTAACGGGAGGAAGAAATGGTGGCCGCAATCATTCTTTCCGCATCAGTTTCGTTCTTTCTTCTTTCGAAAACTTCTCTATCGCATACCTCAGCATTGTCCGCGGCATGGCTTTTCTGTGTTGTTCGATGAAAGTGTAAAGCCGCCTCGGGTCTCGTTTTCCGGCCTCGCGCAGCATCCAGCCGGAGGCTTTGTGGATTAAGTCGCGAGGATGACTCATCATTTTTACGGCGAGACGATACGTGTCTTCGAGGTCGTTTTTGCGTATGAAAGCGAGGGTCGACACAATGGATATTCTGTTGTCCCATAATAAATCGCTTTCGGCCAAGCGGTAAAGAATGTCGCGCGGCTTGTCGATTAGAAAATTGCCAATGACAGCCGGTGCCGATAAATCCACAAGATCCCAATTGTTTATTCGTTTTGTGTTTTCAAGATATAATTCAAACATATTTTGTTTTGTGCTTTCGTCGCCTTTCAGGCATTTTCTTACCATGATGAGTAAAGCGCACAGGCGGGCTTCGTGAAATTCGGAATGTAGCAGTGTTTTTATTTCTTCTTCTTCGATGTCATAATGTCTGTGAGCCACAATTCGCGTGTGTGGAACCACCACTCCGAGAAAGACGTCGCCCTCTCCGTATTCACCTTTGGCGGTTTTGAAAAATCGTTGCAGAATGATGCGCTTCTCTTCTGTTGCCAGTTCTTTTAATTCCGATATTATATTATCTGTTGTTGTCATTGCTCTGTCGTTTGTTGTAATAACGATATGACATATATTTTATTATATTCGCGTGACCTGCGCGCTTAAAAATACTTTATAATTTTGCCGTTTCAATATTTTGCCTTACTTTTGCAGAATGAAAGCAGTGCTCCGGTCTGTCGCCGGCATCGTTGTGATGCGGGAGGAAAGTCCGGGCAGCATAGGGTACCCGGCTTCCGAAAATAGAAGCCATTGGTGACAGTGGGATATGACAGAAGAGAATGACCGCCGGGTTGAAAGACTCGGTAAGGGTGAGAAGGTGGTGTAAGAGACCACCGGCCGGCGGGTGATCGTCGGGCCGTGTCATCCCGGGGCTGCAAGTTCGCGTATACCGTCGTTTGAGGGTTGCCCGCCCGAAGATATCCGACGGAGGGTAGAACGCTTGAACCGTGTGGTGACATACGGGTTAGATAAATGACAGACACCATGTTTTCATGGTACAGAACCCGGCTTATAGGTGCAGTGCTTTCTTTTTCTTTTGATTTTGTTTTGGGGTATGAAAAAGAAACTGTTGCATTTGGTGAGATTTCTAAAAGTTGGTATTTGGCAGATATCGGCAGAAGATGTGTCGCCTCTGAGATTTGTTTTTTACAGTATCATAAAGAAATTGATAATTACCATTCGCTTCTTTACCACGAAGCGAGTGATGAGTCACGCTTCCGCTCTCACTTACTCAACACTGTTGGCCATTGTTCCCATATTGGCGGTAGTGTTTGCCATTGCCCGCGGTTTCGGTTATAATAAATATATCGAAACATGGTTTCGCGGCACGTTTGAGTCGCAGCCGCAGGCCGCCGATGTGATTGTGGGCTTTGTCAACAGCTACCTCGTGCATACAAAAAGCGGGATATTTTTTGGCGTGGGACTTCTATTTATGCTCTATACAGTCTTAATGCTGGTGAGCAATATAGAAGTGACATTTAATGAGATATGGCAGGTTAAAAAGCAGCGTAGCATATTTCGGACATTCACCGACTATCTCGCCATGCTCCTTCTCTTCCCGATAATAATAGTGTTTACATCCGGATTGTCTATTTTCATTGCTGCCATAGCCGATAACATGCCGGATGTTTTGCTGCTCGGGCCGATGATGCGCTTTATAATATCGCTGTTGCCGTACGTGCTTATGTCGGCCATGTTTATCGGACTTTACATATTCATGCCGAACACGCACGTTAAGTTGAAATCTGTGATAGTGCCCGGAATACTGGCAGGTGTGGCCATGCAGTGGCTGCAGTTGTTTTACATACACTCCCAGATGTGGGTAAGCAGTTATAATGCCATTTACGGTTCGTTCGCCGCGTTGCCTCTTTTCATGTTGTGGTTGCAGATTTCTTGGACGATATGTCTGTTCGGGGCGACGCTGTGTTATGCAAATCAGAATTTGAGCTACTATGACTACAATACCAAAACTTCCGATATCAGTCATCGTTATCGTATTATGCTTTGTGCGTTGTTGGCCGCTCGTATATGTCATAACTTTGATAGCGGACATCGTCCGTATACTGCTTTGGAGTTACGAACGGAGACCGGAATACCTATAAGGGTGGTAAATGACTTGCTTTATGAAATGATAGATGCCAAACTGTTGATAGAAATAACCTCGGATGAGAAAGGTGAGGCATCGCAATTCATGCCGGCGGAAAGTATAAACAACCTGAGTTTCGGAGTGCTTATAGACCGGTTGGAATCGCATGGGCGCTGGAAAATAGATTTGCCTTTGGAACAATTCTATAATGATAATTGGCATCGGGCATTGGACATTCGCCGAGTATATTTGAAGAATTCGAGGGAAATATTATTGAAAGACTTATAAGTAAAGGCTTGTTAAAAGAAATGTGGTGCCTGACAAGTTTCACGACAAACTCCGTCAAGCACCACAATAAGTTTTATTGGCAGTACATATCCCGCCGGCTTCTTATCGTCTCATTCTATAATTCCTGCGTCATACCATGTCTTTATCATGTCTTGAATGTCTTTTTCGGCCGTTTCATTGTCCACGTCATATTCTTGTGTGAGCAGTTCGATAAGCTCTTCAGCCGTGAAATCCCGTCCTTGAACTTGTTGCCAGAGGTATGCGGCCGACTCGTTCATGCTTATAATCTTGCTGAAATCGATATTCTCTACTCCTTCGGCTACGATGATTTGTTCACCGCAAATGGTGCGCAGGTTAAATCCTTTCTTTGTTATCATGATGCTATTGGGTTATTGTTGTTTTATGAATAAATGCCTATATATATATAGAAGATATCGTCGTATGGGGAAAAGCCGGGTCCATAACCATGAATATACAATCCATTTCCTCTCGTTTGTATAATCGGCCGTACTTCTGTTTTTGCGATAAAACCCGGTGGCTATGGCTTTTACATCTTTCAGACAACAGTGCTCCACACCGATATTGCCGTCGCCCCGTAGGATAATTGTGTCATCGCAAATGCTTATTATGCGGTGAAGAACAAAATGCCCCTCGCTTATTTCGGCCAAGACCACATCCCCGACATTTATGTCAATGGGCTTCACGAGAATGGCTTTATCCCGTCCGTCTTCGAGAAAAGGGCGCATGCTGTATCCCCGCAGTGGCAATGTGACCGTATGCCCGGCATCTGTCAATCTGATGACTTCGGGCAGAAATGTCGCGTTTGGCATTTGCTTTATTGTCATATCTCGGACTTGTTAAATGATAATCCTGTTTTATTCACAATGATATAATTCCTCTTTGTTGCGATTATCTCGCTATTCCGTCATGGCAAACAACGGCCGCTTCCTTGTCGGGAAGGCAGTGTATGGTGAATACCGGCACTGTTTCTATAAGTCGGGTGATGATGTTGCAGATGTTGTTGTATATCGTGTTGTCCCACTTCATGGATGAGCAAGAGGGTAGGATAGAGGCAAATGCCTGAACGGGGCGCAGCCTTTCAATGCTGTTTGCCGGTGCCCTGTCAATCCTTGTGACGGCTCCCAACGGTGCTTTTATGTCTTTATAGCATGGCGTCTTGCCGCTCCATGGCGAGCCGTAAAGGTATGGTATCCCGTCGATAATCCTTATAATGGGATTGTCATCGTTCATTAACTCCGTATCTTCGATGTGTTCCAGCCATAAACTTGAATGAGTGCTTTTCCCGGTTCCGCTTTTGGCTATAAACGGATAGGCATATCCGTTATGGCAAACACATGACGCATGTACCAAAAGAGCATCGTAGTAACATCCCCGGAATGCGAATGTCAGCATCAGCGCATCGTTCAATCCGAATGCCCGCATGCCTTTCGTACCGTTCAACGCACATGTGCATTGACTGAAATCCTTATTGGAGCGGAGCAGGCAACAAGGCTGGTCGTATATGTTTTTTATGATATACTGATACCCGCCGTCCGGCAGCCGATATACCAAAGTATCGCCGTTGCCGGTGTCAAACTTCCTTATCAGTTCCTTTTCTTTTGCCGGTTGCAGGTTGTCGTCTACCGTAAGGGTAAACAAGGGGTTGCCTGTTGCAGTCTCGTTCCTTTCAAAAACGCTGAAAGATGGTAATAAAGATATGTCGTTTATCTTTGACTCTTCAAAAACAATGGTAATATCTAAATCGGCAATACGGAAATAATGGCTTTTTCTCATCATTCTTCTTCAGTGTTCATGTCAATACCTTTGAACTTAAATTCATCGGCGCTTAGGAAGCGAATATCATACGGCACCTTTGATTTTGTGGTGTATTTTTTTCGCATTTTTAGCAGTTTCTTCTCAACGTCTTTCTTCTCTTTTCCGAAAAATACGACGCATGTCCTTGACGGCATGTTTTTTTGTTGAGTGAAATAGTCTTTCAACTGGTAAGAATAATTGTCGCGACCGAGCAGGAATTTGCTCTTTGTGTCAATCCAGACACTGTCTACCGCCTGTATGTCTGTAAAGTAAACGACAGAGTCGGTAAATGCGGCCGAAAATCCGAACATGTATCCTTTGGGCAACATTTTCTTTTTGGCCGATACTTCGCCGATGGCAAACAGCGATACAAGCATTGCCGCGATAGTGATGTATTTAATTGGTTTCATTCTTTTTTTATTGTCCTAAATATGATTTTAATATTTTTTTATTCGTATTAATCCTTAATTGTCTGATGGCTTTTTCTTTTATCTGACGCACTCGTTCGCGGGTAAGTCCGTATTTGATGCCTATCTCGTCGAGAGTCATTTCCTGCATGTTGATACCGAAGAACGCTTTTATGATGTTTCGTTCTTTCTCGCTCAAGCATTTCAGGATATTGTCTATTTCTGTTCTTAGCGATTCTATTACGAGGGCGTTGTCTGTCGTAGCAGAGTCGTTCGAGGCCATCACATCGAGCAGGGTGTTTTCCTCTCCATCCGTGAAAGGTGCGTCTACTGACACATGCCTGTTGCCCGCGGTGAGAACTTCATTGATTTTGTCTTGCGGCAAGTCTGTCAGTTCCGATATCTCTTCGGGCGACGGTCGTCGTTCGTTCTCCTGTTCAAACTTGTTCAACTCACGGTTTATCTTGTTCACCGAGCCTATTTGGTTTAGTGGCAATCGCACCATGCGGCTTTGTTCGGCAATGGCTTGCAGAATGCTTTGCCTTATCCACCATACGGCGTATGATATGAATTTAAATCCTCTTGTCTCGTCAAACTTCTCGGCGGCTTTTATCAACCCCACGTTGCCTTCGTTTATCAGGTCCGGAAGACTCAACCCTTGGTTCTGATACTGCTTGGCAACAGACACGACAAACCTCAGATTGGCCTTGACCAGTCTTTCGAGAGCCTTTCTGTCGCCGTTGTGTATTCGTCTCGCGAGCTCCACTTCCTCATCAACAGAGACGAGTTCTTCGTGTCCTATCTCTTGGAGATACTTGTCGAGAGTGACATTATCTCTGTTTGTGATAGACTTGTTTATTTTTAGTTGTCTCATAGATGTGCGGAATATAATTGATGCAAAGTTAAAGTTTTTTTCCGAAATGCCAAATTAATGCGGCCAAAAAGAAAAAGTAAAAAGGCGAAAAGTAAGTAAACGGTATGTATTTGCCTTCCTTGCTTTTCGCCTCTTTCATTCTGTTTGGATATTTGTTGTTATTCGCTCTGTAACGGAACGGCGAAGTAGGCTTTCTTGCCTGTCGGGTAAATACCTTGTATATATAATACCGGGTCTTTGCTCGTCGAAGCGTCTTTGACTACCTTTTGCATGTCGTCTATTGTCTTGATTGTTTCATCGTTGACTTTCTGTATGATAAATCCGCGTGCAATACCGGATTCTTTCAACTTTCCGTTGTTTACCTTTATCACCTCGACGCCATAGCTTATACTGAGTTGTTTTTTCTGCGCGTCGGTTATTTCGCGGAAGTTGGCACCCAATACGTCAAGGTCGGCATTCTTTACCACGTTGGTGTTGCCCTGCTCGTTTTTGAGTGTTACTGTTTCTGTTATTTTCTTCTTGTTGTGCAAATAGGTGATGGTAAGTTTGTCGCCGGGACGTTTTTTGCTTATTATCTCTTGCAGTTCGGCCATTTTCGTAACTTTTTGTCCGTCGGCAGATATAATCACGTCACCATTCTTTATGCCTGCGTCGGCTGCCGCACCGTCGTCCATAACCTCATCCACATAGATGCCTTCCATTGTTCCGAGGTCTACTTCCTTGCCTTGTTCTTTCTGTGCATCAACATAGTTCTTCACGTCTCCACCCTTGATGCCGATCCATGCGCGTTGTACAACGCCGAATTTTTTGAGGTCTTCCACAATTTTGTTCATTATCGTTGTGGGTATGGCAAATCCATAACCGCTGTATGAGCCGGTGGGAGAGTAGAGCATGGCGTTGATGCCTACAAGTTCGCCACGTGTGTTCACGAGTGCGCCACCGGAGTTTCCGGCGTTGATGGCTGCGTCTGTCTGAATGAACGACTCAACGTTGTTTGCTCCGAGCGAGCGTGCTTTCGCGCTCACAATACCAGCGGTGACGGTATTGTTCAGTCCGAGCGGATTGCCTACGGCGAGTACCCATTCGCCTATTTTGAGGTCTTCGCTGTTTGCGATGGTTATTGCCGGCAGGTTCTTGCCGTCTATTTTTATAAGCGCGAGGTCAGTAGTCTTGTCTGTTCCTATTATTCTTGCCGAGTGCTCCTGATTGTCGTTGAGCGTCACAGTAAGTTCGTCGGCACCTTCAACCACGTGGTTGTTGGTCACGATATAGCCGTCGGTCGAGATGATGACTCCCGAACCGGTAGCTGTCTTTTTCGGGGTTTGAACCTGACGTTTCTGTGTTCCGCCGTTGCCCCGGCCGAAAAAGCCTCCGAACGGGTCTGAGAAGAAGTCGCTGAACGGGTCGCTCTGCACCTCAACGGTTTTTATTTTGCTGTTTTGCACATACTTGATGTGTACTACTGATGGCAGAGCTTTCTCTGCCGCATAAGTGAGGTCCACCGGTTGTCCTGCCGGAGTGGCTGCACCGGCTTTGTTGAAGGCGGCAACAGAGAATATTATTGCCACCATACATATTGCCGGAAGTAAATAGTTTACAATCTTTTTCATCCTAAACATGTTTTTATGTTACATTAATTATTAAACTTGTTTTTTCTTGTTTCAGTGTTGCAAATATATCAGCATTTTTTGTTTTTATGCCATTTTGGCATTTTAATTTGTCGCAATTTAACAGTTACAAAACCACTGTTAACGGCTGTTTGCTTTGAATGCTGTTAATTTTACAAATCTTAAACCTGCATTATTCATACTCGTTCCTACAGCAAGAAATAACCGCCGGCACCTCAGCACAATGCTTGCTCTTTCTCCTTAAAGTAGATTTACCACATTCTGCATCGTCATCGCTGTGCTCGCGCTGATGCACGCCGGTTAACCCTTTCGTGACGGAACAGTGTGAATAATGCAGGTTAAAGTAACATATTGTTACATGGCATACCGGCACGACTTCGCCGGCGATGAGGGTTCTTTTTAAGATTTCAATCTCACATTTAACTAAAAACATGTAAACGGAAAGTAAAAAGTCGATACAAAATATTTTCGCGAAGTAGGTTTTGTTAACTTAAAATATTTAACTTGCAAGGTGATTATTTAATATTTGTAAACAATTGCATGTCGGCCTTTTCTCCTTTTTGTACATTTTTGCCTTGCAATAAGGCCGTAATTGCACTGCGTTTACGGCCTAACGGGAGTGTAATTAGGCCGTAATTGGAATGCAATTACGGCCTAATTGGAAAACAAGATGATTTTCGAGGCATTCAAAAATGGCTTTAATACTCGTATCTTTCTGATATACAATTGTTTACGTGATGTGTTCTGTAATTCGCTTATTTGCGAGCTCGAGAACTTTTTTTTAGACGAATGGCCTTAATTTTGACGTTAACATAATAAATTATTACAATTTATTTATGCTTGTTTAACAAAAAGGCATGGAAATGTTAAATGATAGACGCCGGATGTGATTATGTCGTCCGAAATGTAGGATGAACAATGAAAATCACATTATATTATGCGAATATGTAAAAATATATATTGTTTTATTTTGATTTTTGCATGAATTGCAGTAACTTTGCGTTTTAATAAAAGCAATAAATAGATGAATAACATAAGAAATTTCTGCATAATAGCCCACATTGACCACGGAAAGTCTACTCTTGCCGACCGCATGCTCGAATATACAAAGACCATACAGGTGACAGAAGGGCAGATGCTCGACAACATGGACTTGGAGCGTGAGCGTGGAATAACGATAAAGAGTCATGCCATACAGATGGAGTATACCCATGAGGGTGAGAATTTTATACTCAACTTGATAGACACTCCGGGGCATGTGGATTTTTCTTATGAAGTGTCGCGCAGCATAGCGGCATGCGAGGGCGCATTGCTTGTGGTGGATGCCACGCAGGGAGTGCAGGCACAGACAATTTCCAACCTGTATATGGCGATAGACCATAATCTGGAGATAATACCGGTAATCAACAAGATTGACATGCCGAGTGCCATGCCCGACGAGGTGGAAGACGAGATAATAGACCTCATCGGTTGCGACCGTTCGGATATAATCAGAGCCAGCGGCAAGACAGGAGAGGGTGTAGAGGAAATCTTAAATGCCGTGGTGGAGCGTGTGCCGCATCCCGTAGGCGACACCGAGGCGCCGCTTCAAGCATTGATATTTGACTCGGTGTTCAATTCTTTTCGCGGTATAATAGCCTACTTCAAGATAGAGAACGGTACGATAAAGCAAGGCGACAAAGTCAAGTTTTTCAATACCGGCATGGAATATGTGGCCGATGAGATAGGCGTGTTGAAGATGGATATGCACCCGAGAAAGCAGTTGGGTACAGGCGATGTGGGATACATAATAAGCGGAATAAAGGACAGCAAGGAGGTGAAAGTGGGCGACACGATAACTCATGTGTCCCGTCCCTGCGACAAAGCCATCGACGGATTTCAAGAAGTGAAGCCGATGGTGTTTGCCGGAGTATATCCCATCGACCCTTCAGACTATGAGAACCTGCGTGCATCGCTTGAAAAACTGAAGTTGAACGATGCGTCACTGACGTTCTCGCCGGAGTCTTCTATCGCTCTCGGATTTGGATTCAGATGCGGTTTTCTCGGATTGCTGCACATGGAGATTATTCAGGAACGGCTCGACCGCGAGTTCAACATGGACGTGATAACCACCGTTCCCAATGTGTCGTACATGTGTTATGACAAGCATGGAGAGGTGAAAGAAGTGCACAATCCGTCGGGACTTCCGGAGCAAACACTTATCGACCATATCGAAGAGCCTTACATCAGAGCCTCGATAATAACGGCGGCCGACTATATCGGTCCCATCATGACACTGTGTCTTGACAAGCGTGGCGAACTCATTGACCAGCAGTATGTAAGCGGTAACCGTGTGGAGCTTCACTTTATGTTGCCGCTCGGCGAAATTGTGATTGACTTTTATGACAAGTTGAAGAGTATATCGAAAGGCTATGCCTCGTTCGATTATCACGTGGACTGTTTCCGACCGTCGCGGCTGGCCAAGTTGGATATATTGTTGAATGGCGAGCCTGTCGACGCGTTGTCCACTTTGACGCATCAGGATAACGCCGTGACATTCGGGCGCAGGATGTGTGAGAAATTGAAAGAACTGATACCGAGACAGCAGTTTGACATAGCCATTCAAGCGGCGATAGGAGCCAAGATCGTAGCCCGCGAGACGATAAAGTGTGTCCGCAAGGATGTGACGGCAAAATGTTATGGTGGCGATGTGAGTAGAAAGCGTAAGCTGTTGGAGAAGCAAAAGAAAGGTAAGAAGAGAATGAAGCAAATCGGAAATGTGGAAGTGCCGCAAAAAGCATTCCTTGCAGTGTTGAAATTGGATTAGTATAAAGATAAAAGGAGGATTATATGCCTAATATAGGACTTACAAAACGCGATGTCGCGCGTGAATTGGCAAGACGTTACAGTACGATGTCTCATGATGAATTGGATGTGTTGGAGAACATCCTTGTGCCGATGAAATTTCAGAAAGGAGAGAAAATCCTTGTCAAAGGCGAGACGTGTACACATATATATTGGATTGTAAAGGGACTTGTCAGGCTGTTTTATCATAAAAACGGCAAGGATGTGACCGAGCACATGGCTGTGGAAAATCACATAGTGATGAGCATCGAAAGTCTTTTCAAGGAAGAGCCTACGGCTTTGGAGATAGTGGCTTTGGAACCTACTGTCATATATGCCATGCCGAGACCGTTGTTGGAACAGGTGGCGATGAAAAGCGTCAACATCCAAATCCTTTATCGTAAGATACTGGAAGAGTCGCTGATAGAAAGTCAGATACACGCCGACTTGCTTCGTTTTGAAACAGCACAAGACAGATATACGAAATTGGTGAAGCGCCACCCACAGCTTGTTTTGCGCGCGCCGCTGGTATATATAGCGAGTTATTTGCAGATGACTCCCGAGACATTGAGTCGTGTCAGAACATCGACCTTGTTGGAAAACCGTAAATAGTCTTGTTGTAAGAAGTTCGAAGTGCATGATTGGAAAGTCGGAAAAACTTCGGTTCTGTAATCATATCCTGTTGGTGCTGCTGCCCGTCATGTTACTTTCCGCAATTCATCTTGAAATTACGGGAAGTGAAAGCGTTTCGTGGGTATGGTGTCATATTGTATTCGGATGCCTGTTGCTGTTTGGCATATTATGGCATCTGTATCTGAATTTCGGGTGCAACTCATGGATATATATGTTCGGCAAACATAAAAAAACGCCGGTCACAAAGTGGCTGGCGATTATATGGTTGTTGACATTTATCACGTCTATCATGACTGTTTCGCATTGGATCGGTAGTTACGGACATACGCCGATAGGTGCCGTTCACGGCAAATTCGGTTTCGTGGCTTTGTCAATTACCGTATGGCATGCGCTAAAACACATCGCGTATTTCAAGCCGCGGAAACTAAACTGATTGCGCATACAGTGCGCAACAACATGCACTTTTTAACGTGTAATATCTATAAATATGCGTATAGAACGCATTCAGGCTTAGAAGTTTACGCATAATTCAATGTCGGCAATACTGTAATTGTGTTTCATTTGGCTTTTGTCGTTTACGAATGCGTACTCAGCCTGAACTTCGATGTGCTTGTTTACGATGAAGTTCAAGCCGGCTTCATATTGTGTCCGGCTGTCAGACCATGTGGCAGTGTTGCGGTAAAGATCGTAGCGGGCCTTGGCACGGAGCCGCCCTTTTATTATCGGAGCGATGCACAGGGCGTAGAAACCATCGGCCTTATTGCCTTGTGCGATGTTCACGGTTGCATCTTCTTTATCATCATCCTGTTGATATGTCGTTTTAAATCCGTATCCGGTATTATGTATGTATTCGGCACGTATTTGCCAGTCGTCGTGTCGGTATTCGGCACTGAGTGCATAGCGGTATCGGCTGAGGCTTACTATACCGGAATGTTCGGTCGTGATGCCGTCTGTCGTTTCCGTCCATTTACCCTCGCGTGCATGTGAGCCGAGCCATCCGAAAACGCCGAAACGCAACCCGCTGACAGGCATAATCCATGCGCCGCCGATAATATCCTTGCGGTTGTCTGCGTCTTTTGTGTTTATACCTTGGCCGTTGAAAACTCCCACTTGATAGTGCAACAGATAATGTCCGGATGGTTTTTTAAACAAATCGCCCTGTATTTGCACTCCTATATCGCGACCGTTGCTCGAATGTTCGCCCGTTCGGTCGCTTCCGCCGGACAGCTTGTTGACAACCTGACTGTTACCCATAAATCCTTGGTCGATGGGATTCATTGGATTTTCAAAGGTGAACGGACGCTTGAACTGTCCGGCTTTGACTTTGAAAAAATCGTATTTTTGCCATTCGGCAAAGGCGTCTATCAATCGCGGGCTACTGCCGAGCGTTTCGGTATTTCCGTTTATTTGACCTTGCACACGGTATTCGAAATCCTCGTAAATGCGTCCCGATAGCGATAAGCGCGCCATGCGTATATCGAACGAGTTGCTCTTGTCTCCGTCTTTCAGAGACGCCTGATACCTTCCGATGAAATATCCGCTGAGTTTCGGTTTGGATATAAGTTCTCTTGTTTTGTCCTGTGCCGATGTAGTTATGCCGGCAAGAAAGAGAAGAGAGGAAAACAGTATTTTTCTCATTATTATATAGTATAGCTTCTTCTTTCAAGTAAAACCACGTTTTCCACGTGCGGAGTATGGGGGAACATATCAACCGGTTGCACTTCCATAACTTTATAGTCTGCATCGAGGTCGGCAATGTCGCGTGCTTGCGTAGCCGGGTTACAGCTCACGTATACAATGCGTTTGGGAGCTGCGCGGAGAATGGTCTTCACCACGTCGGCGTGCATTCCAGCACGTGGCGGGTCGGTGATAATCACGTCCGGACGGCCGTGTTCGGCAATAAAATCATCATTGAGAATGTCTTTCATGTCGCCGGCATAGAACAAAGTATTGCCTATGCCGTTGATGCCGGAATTCACTTTCGCGTCTTCTATTGCTTCCGGCACGTATTCAATGCCTATTACCTTTCGCGCGTTTCGGGCCACGAAGTTGGCTATCGTGCCTGTTCCAGTATACAAATCGTACACAAGTTCGTTCCCGGTGAGACCTGCAAACTCTCTCGCTACCGAGTATAGATGATATGCCTGCTCGGTGTTTGTCTGGTAAAAACTTTTCGGACCGACTTTGAATTTAAGGTCTTCCATGGTTTCAAAGATATGGTCGTTGCCCTTGAAAGTTATCACGTCTTGGTCTCCTATGGTATCGTTGCACTTCTGATTATCAACATACATCAGTGAAGTTATTTGCGGGAATTTTGCCGATATATGTTCAAGGAGAGCTTTCGCGCGCTGCTCGTCGCCTTCATTGTCAAAATGAAATTGCACGATTACCATCCATTCGCCGGTGTTAGAGTTGCGTATAATGATGTCTCTGAGCAGTCCGTGCTGTTCTCTGAGATCAAAAAACGTAAGTCCGTTGGCAATTGCGTAATCGCGTATTTCATTCCTGATATCGTTGTGCAGATTATCCATGAGCATGCACTTTTCTATCGGAAGAATTTTATCGAAGGCACCTGTTATATGAAACCCGATGGCATTTCGCTGAGAAATGGGTGCTTTCTGTGGTGCAATGGCGCAATCATCACCGCAGGAAACGCTGTCCCCGTTGCCGGAGTTTATTTCCTCTTTTGTGAGCCATCGTTTGTTTGAACATCCGAATTCGAGCTTGTTGCGATATTCTTTGGTCTTTACGGAACCGAGTATGGGGCGCATCTCGGGCAGCTCAACCTTGCCGATGCGGGTGAGCTGGTTATATACTTGTTTCTGCTTGGCCTTCAACTGTTCTGAATATGGCAGGTTTTGCCATTTGCAACCTCCGCAAATGCCGAAATGAGCACACATCGGTGTCTCGCGTACCTTACTATATTCTATAAACCGAATAACTTCGGCCTCACAATAACTGTGCTTCTTTTTTCTTACTTGAAGATCGACAATGTCTCCCGGAACGGTAAACGGAACGAACACAACCATGTCGTTTACACGGGCGATGGATTTACCTTCGGCTGCCACGTCTGTAATAGTGACATTCTCCAATATCGGTAACGGTTTTTTCTTTCTGCTCATAATTATCAAACAATTAGGTTGCAAAATTAATAATTAAAACGCATATATGAATTAAAACGGTGCATAAAGAAAGTTGTGAACGGATAAAAAAGGATTTTTTCATGAAATGTTACGCGGGCCAAATCACAATGTTACTTGGCCGTAGTAACATTGTGATTTGGCCCGCGTAACGATGTTACCTCTCCCGGGTAACATTTCCGAATGTTTTTTACCGGCCGACAATAAATTTTTTACGTTTTTCTTGCAAAAGCGTGAGAAAACAATTATATTTGCAGAATAAACGAAATAAACAAAAACAAGTGTTAATCATAAATAAAACTAACTAATGAGCGAGAAAAGAGTTTACACTTTCGGTAACGGAAAAGCCGAAGGTAGAGCCGATATGCGCAATCTTCTCGGCGGTAAAGGTGCTAACCTTGCAGAGATGAATCTTATCGGAGTTCCCGTTCCTCCGGGATTTACTATTACGACAGATGTTTGTAATGAGTATTTTGAGAAAGGTAAAGAGGAAGTCGTAGCATTATTAAAAGAAGATGTGGCTAAGGCCGTTGAGCATATCGAGGGCTTGATGAACAGCAAGTTTGGCGATGTCGACAACCCATTGCTCGTCAGCGTTCGTTCCGGCGCCCGTGCGTCAATGCCCGGAATGATGGATACGATTTTGAACCTCGGACTTAACGATGAGGTTGCCGTCGGATTGACCAAGAAGACCGGCAACGAGCGTTTTGTTTATGACAGCTACCGTCGTTTCGTGCAGATGTACGGTGATGTCGTGCTCGGCATGAAACCGGTTAACAAGGAAGATATAGATCCGTTCGAGGCAATTATAGAGGAAGTAAAGGCACAGCGCGGCATCAAGCTCGACAACGAGCTGAGCATCGACGAGTTGAAGCAACTCGTTACGAAGTTTAAGGCTGCGATAAAGGCACAGACCGGCAAGGAATTCCCCGTTGACCCGATGGAACAATTGTGGGGTGCCATTTGTGCGGTATTTGACTCATGGATGAACGATCGCGCTATTCTCTATCGTAAGATGGAGGGTATCCCGGCAGAGTGGGGTACAGCCGTCAACGTACAAGCAATGGTGTTCGGAAACATGGGCGCGACATCTGCAACTGGTGTATGTTTCAGTCGTGATGCAGCAACCGGTGAGAACCTGTTTAACGGAGAGTATCTTGTCAATGCACAGGGAGAAGATGTTGTTGCCGGAATACGCACGCCGCAGCAGATAACAAAAGAAGGCTCGTTGCGTTGGGCCGCCCTTCAAGGCATAAGCGAGGAAGAGCGTGCAAGCAAATATCCGTCAATGGAAGAGGCAATGCCTGAGATATATGCTACTCTTAACGCATTGCAGCATAAGCTCGAAAAGCATTATCATGACATGCAGGACATGGAATTTACCGTTCAGGAAGGCAAATTGTGGTTCTTGCAGACACGTAACGGAAAGCGTACGGGAACGGCTATGGTTAAAATAGCGATGGACCTGCTTCGCGAAGGAGAAATAGACGAGAAGACGGCACTGTTGCGTTGTGAGCCTCAGAAACTTGATGAGTTGCTTCATCCGGTATTTGACAAAGAGGCATTGAAAAGAGCGAAGGTTATAACACAAGGTTTGCCGGCGTCTCCCGGAGCCGCTTGCGGACAGATAGTATTCCATGCCGATGATGCGCAGAAATGGCGTGAAGACGGCCGCCGTGTCATTATGGTTCGTATAGAGACATCTCCCGAGGACTTGGCCGGAATGTCGGCAGCGGAAGGAATACTTACCGCCCGTGGCGGAATGACATCGCATGCAGCTGTTGTTGCCCGCGGTATGGGTAAATGCTGTGTTTCCGGTGCCGGTGCCATTAGCGTGAATTACAAGAACAAGACCGTCGAAGTGGAAGGCGTTGTATATAAAGAAGGTGATTACCTTTCATTGAACGGCTCCAACGGACAGGTATATGCAGGAGAAATCCCCACAAAGGCCGCAGAGCTTTCAGGTGATTTCAAGGCTTTGATGGATTTGTGTGACAAGTATACCAAATTGCAAGTTCGTACAAATGCGGACACACCTCATGACGCACAAGTGGCTCGCTCATTCGGTGCGAAGGGTATCGGTCTTACACGAACAGAGCACATGTTCTTCGAGGATCAGAAGATTGTAGCGATGCGCGAGATGATTCTTGCAGACAGCGTGGAAGGTCGCGAGAAAGCATTGGCTAAGTTGTTGCCTTATCAGAAAGCCGACTTCAAGGGCATTTTGGATGCCATGGACGGTTGTCCTGTCAACATCCGTCTGCTCGATCCGCCACTCCATGAGTTTGTTCCGCACGATTTGAAAGGCCAGCAGACCATGGCTAATGAAATGGGTGTAAGCGTAGAGGAGATACAGAAACGTGTGGCAAGCCTTGCTGAGAACAATCCTATGCTCGGACATCGCGGATGCCGTCTCGGTATTACATTCCCCGAAATCACTGCGATGCAGACACGTGCAATTCTTGGTGCAGCCTGTGAGTTGAAGAAAGAAGGAAAAAATCCACAGCCGGAAATCATGGTTCCGCTGATTGGTATCCTTTACGAGTTCAAGCAGCAGAAAGAAGTGATAATGAAAACAGCAAAAGAAGTATTTGCAGAAGAAGGCGTTGAAGTAGAATTTGAAGTAGGAACAATGATAGAGATACCTCGTGCAGCACTGACTGCAGACCGTATCGCATCTGAGGCTGAATACTTCTCATTCGGTACAAATGACCTTACGCAGATGACATTTGGTTATTCTCGCGATGATATTGCCAGCTTCTTACCTGTTTATCTTGACAAGAAGATATTGGCAGTAGACCCGTTCCAAGTTCTCGATCAGAATGGAGTTGGCCAGCTGATAAAGATGGCTGTGGAAAAAGGACGCGCCGTTCGCCCGGGCATGCGTACAGGTATATGCGGCGAGCATGGCGGTGAGCCCTCATCCGTTAAATTCTGTGCCAAGGTTGGAATGGATTATGCTTCATGTTCTCCGTTCCGCGTGCCTATCGCACGATTGGCTGCGGCGCAGGCTGCTGTTGAGGAATAATCCTTAGATACTGAAAATTAAGTATATAAAGGGCAAGTATTTGGAAACAGGTACTTGCCCTTGCTTTGTTTTGTGCATGTTCCCAATGCAGAATGAGAAGCCATAATCAGGGCAAATGTTTCCCTGAAATCAAGAGCGTGTTTCCCAAGCCATTCTTTTGTTTCTCCAAAAATGCCAGAGGTTTCCCCAAAAAAATGCGGTATTTCCCATATTTAGGAACAGGTTCAACAGGTATTATATCACAAAAAGAATAATTCAAATAGAAAACGGCATCTTCTGATTTCACAAGAAGTGTTCGATATGCGAGCCGCAATAAGGGTTCGTGCTTGGAACACTCCTTTTCCCTTTTGTTGAATCAATTTTGAAGTAAATCATCCTTGACTTATTAGAAAAAATACTATTTTTGACTTGGTGTGAACAAAAAAGGCACACCAGCACAATAATTTTGCATCAAATTCGTATTAGTATATACAATGGATTATATATGGCACTGAATCAAACTAACAAGCTGGTGTGGATAGTGGAAACCATCTACAAGGCACGAAAGATAACATTTGAGGAACTCAACCATCAATGGATGTACAATGTTGACCTGAGTGGCGGTGAGGAACTGCTCAAGCGCACTTTCCACAAGTGGAAGTGGAACATCTTCGACACATTCGGTCTGATGATTGAATGTGAAAAGTCTGCGCCATACCGCTATTATATAGATAATGTGGATGATATGAAGAATGGCGGAGTTGAAAACTGGATTCTCTGCACTTATTCCGTCAGCAATGCTCTCATTGAAAGCAAATCCATAAAGGACAGGATTCTGCTTGAAGGAGTGCCGAGCGGAAAGGAATACCTTGAGCCGATTCTTGATGCGATGAAGAAAAATCGTTTTATCCATATCACCTATTACAATTATTGGAGAGATGACTTGCGCGAGCATTATATTATGCCATTGTGCGTGAAGCTCTTCCGCCAACGCTGGTATGTTGTTGGACGGCAATGGCCATCAGGAAATGACACCATCTATTGCCTCGACCGCATCCGTAGTTTCCGTCTGTCAAGTCATACGTTTGAATATCCCAAGGACTTCATCCCACAGGAATACTTTGATGGTTGCTTCGGAATAATAGCCGATAAGGGTTGCGATATTCAGAAAGTGATACTAAAAGCAAGCCTTGGGCAAGCCAACTACCTTCGCGACTTGCCTCTGCATGAGTCACAAATTGAAACAGAACGAACTGAGGAATATAGTATCTTCGAGTATCGCCTTCGTCCCACTTTCGACTTCCAGCAAGAGATACTGTGGAACGGAGAGGACATGGAAGTGCTCGAACCACTCTGGCTCCGCGAGGAGATAGCAGGTAAGATAAAGAGGATGTGGAATATATATAATAAGGAAGAATAGATATGAAAGAGAATAGAATAATTGCAAACAACGGCTCTTCTATCGTGCTCTATACGACAGATGACGGCAATACCCAACTTGAAGTGAAGTTAGAGAAAGATACCGTGTGGCTTACACAAAGCCAAATGGCAGAATTGTTTGGTAGAGACAGATCTGTAATAGCTCGCCATATAAGAAACATATTTAAAGAGGGCGAACTAAACGAAACCTTGGTATGTGCAAAAAATGCACAACCCAAGAAATATGGTCGTCGAGAGGATTATTTCCAGTTCGCCGAAACGACATTCTATAATCTGGATGTAATCATATCTGTAGGTTATAGGGTCAAGAGCATCAATGGCACAAAATTCAGGATTTGGGCTTCAGCACTAATCAAGCAATACCTCATCAAGGGCTATGCCATTGACCAGCGTCGCCTCGACCACTATGATGAATTGAAGGATGTGGTGAGGTTGATGTCGCGTGCCCTCACTCTCCAAGACAAGGTTTCAGAGGGGGAATATGCCGGACTGTTCAATGTCATCACCGACTATGTCTATGCCCTCGATACGCTCGACCGCTACGACTATCAGACATTGGGCATTGAGAAGACAACAAAAGAAGAACCATTCCGTGCTACATACGAGAATGCTATGGATGCCATCAACGCCCTGAAAGTGAAGTTCGGTGGCAGCCAATGGTTTGCCAATGAGAAAGACGATTCCTTCAAAAGCAGCATAGGGCAGATATACCAGACTTTCGGCGGCGAAGACCTCTATCCATCAGTAGAGGAAAAGGCTTCCATGCTGCTTTATCTCGTAGTGAAGAATCACTCCTTCAGTGATGGCAACAAACGTATTGCTGCCATGCTCTTTCTTTGGTTCATGGAGAAGAATGGCATCCTTTATTCCGCAGACGGCAGAAAGCGTATAGCAGACAATACCCTAGTTGCCCTGACATTGATGATAGCCGAAAGCCGGACGGAAGAGAAAGATATCATGGTGAAAGTAGTGGTCAACCTAATAAACAAGGATAATCAATAAGTAATTAAGATATGCAAGACTTATGAGAAGAATAAGATACAATCAACTTCCAGATGACTGGACAGCTCCTGAGCGGTTGTCACGATGTGAAATATTCGTTTTTGAAAGTACACTTGAGGGCGAGCATTCGGAAGGGAATGCCAAAATCGCATACGAACGGTATGGGGCTGAGTGGGGGTGGGTGCCGGAAGAAGATGGCAGCCATACGCCATCCCTACAAACTTCATGAGTGTAGAGGAAGATTTTGAACCGTTTGTCCGGGATTTTATCGAGTATGTAAAGGCACATCCTGACAATCGTTTCATATTGCCTAGAATGGAATGCAAGGGGGCGGTTTTTTATGAGAAAGACATCATACCGTTGTTTGAGGAATGTTTCGACCTCCCAAATGTGCAGATGTCACACGCATGGAACATGAGGATTATCACTTTGCGCACGATAGACGCAATGGCAGCGGGCTACATAAAACGCAACATCCCAGACCCTCCAAAGGTGATGGATGAGGAAGTGCTTGCCAACCTATGCTTGCAGTATCGCTACCAGATAGGTTCGGGTGTGAACTCACATGTACCAAGGATCCGCATACGCTATGTGATAGACAGAAACCAGTTTGGCTATGTCAAATTCGGAGAATTCTTTATTGTTGACAATGGAGGAGGTTATGACCTGTATGTATGGATGCAGGATGACAAATATGCGGAGCTGCATAATCAAGCTGTTGTGGAGGAATACTTCGGAGACGAGTGCCACGGCAGAGGCTATGCCGTGAGGATGATATTTGCCGGAGTGGATACGAACATCAAGGATGTCTGTGGACAGAACATCTTCACAGGCGATGTGATAGATGTGAGAGACGGTAGTCATCGTATGGGATTTCTTTCCTTGACAATGCCCCCGCATGCTGACAGTGAGAATGGTGATTATGCTTTTCCTCTTGACAACTGTTGCTTTATGCTCGACAGGGAGAACAATAAACGGTTGAAACTAAAACGCTGTGGCACAGTGTTCTTCCAACTTGAAAAGACGGAGAAGTCCAAAACCATTTGGGAGCGCAGCCTCTGTTTCAACGGTCCGCGCGACACACTAGAGCAGCACGCCTCCAAAGTTCTCATGGCTCGTTACACTCCAAACTTCGACAAGGAAGAATGGAAATACCAGGGACTTGCAGAAATGGGGGCCGAGTTTCATTGGGAAAAGTAATTGCAACATTATAAAAAATTCACAATTATGGAAAAAGAAATTATTACTACAATCCAAGCCTTGTTATCAGGGCGTAATGAAGAGTTTGACCAAGCAGAAAAAAACGAGTGAAATTAATTCGTCATAAGGATAATCGTAAAGAAAAACTCATAGGCAATAAAACCTATAAGGAATCTCTGTTCGATTTATACCTTAATGAAAACGCTGTTTTCTTGGATTATCAAAGTGAGCAATTGAGGAAGAACTTCGAGAGAATAGAATATATTGTGTCTTTTATTGGAGAAGAAGGTGTCACATCCAGATTTCTTGGCATTTATAAGAACAATGGTGTGATAGCAGATTTAGGTCTTTATAATGGAGAAGCATTGGTAAAATTTGATTTTCAAGAATTGTCAGGTTTTGAATTGTTAAAAGAACGTATAGTAATTGACTGGAGAAGCCCCGTTATGTGGCATCAATACTATGATAACGAGATGCCTGTTGTACGTATTGATAGAGGGCTTACAGAAAACAATATACCAGTATTCAAAAGTTTTGATGACGTTGTGTTGGATTACAACCAACTCAAACGCATATTTGAAACCAATAATGCTGAGTGGAAATCGAAATTAGAAAGTTGTAACGGAATATATCTCATATTAGACAAAAAATGTGGCAAACAATATGTTGGATCTACATATAATAGAGATGGTATCTGGGGACGATGGAAGCAATATGCAGAAACAGGACATGGAGACGACAAAGACTTGAAACCGTTGCTGGCAGATGACAGCAACTATGCTGCAAAGTATTTCCAATGGTGCATACTTGAAACTCTTCCATTAAAGATTTTGGATGAGCAGGCAATAGACAGAGAGTCCTTGTATAAACGAAAATTTGGGACAAGAGAATTCGGTTATAATAATAATTAATCTTTGGTTACTATATGCGATAAGGAAAACAATTTGTACTCAGTACTTGAATATTAAAAATAATTATAATTATGGACAAAATTAAAACTCAATCACTGCTCTATTTTGAGATTTGGTTTGGTATAGTATTATTCATATTACTTTTAGTCTTCCTTGGTATGGATATATATATCGGACTTGACATTAACTCAGCAGACACAACAGCTCAAGAGGATTTAGGTAGTTATCTAAATAGATTAAACCCGTTAGAACGTAATCTCTTTATTTCCTTCGCGGCAATAATTTCGTTATTCGCAATGAGCAAGATAGATTACGTTCCTTGTACTTTCCTTTTTTGGATTGGTTCGATGTATATCTATTATCGATATGGATTTGTAGAGAACAGAATTTTATTTACTATTATATGGATAGCCAGTGTTGTGTTTTCAATAAAGCCTGCAAGATATGCCAACAACCATTTTGATGAATTATTATCAGGTAGCGACGGCTATAGAAACAGTAGTTCACGTTTGGTTAAACTTAGATGGGGTTACGTTTTCAATAGGTATTTCGCATGTTGTTATGGCTTAAACATCTTGTTGTCAATGTTATGTATACAAATTGTATATGTGTTTTAACTATGGCAATTTCAAAACATCGTATAATTAACAAAAGGAATGGATATTATTAATCAAAAAAAGATAAAGACTCCACAATTGATGAAAGACTCATCTGATGTAGATGGTCATGCAGAAGCTGTAATGGACTACATCCTTTCGTGGTGTTTGAGATGGAGTGAGTACAAATATAAAGACGTTAAACCTATCCTTCATCGCTACTGCCGATATATGCTACTAAAGATTCTTGAAAGAAACGCTTGCGACGATATCATTGTTGAGAGTATCTATGTTTGGAAACAAGAGCAAAGAATTGACTTATGGGTTGAGGCAGAGCTTGTGGTTAATGGCCAATATGAGAAACACGCTGTTCTTATTGAGAATAAATACTATAGTCCAATACACCCATCAAAGGATATAGATGGAGTCTTCAGAAACCAACTGGAAGTCTATAAGAAAAAGTTTGAAGCACACTATGCCGACAAAGGCAATTTTCATATTCATTTCGCTGTCATAACCTGTATGGAAAGGTTTGAAGAAATTTTTACTGACACATACGATGAACATTTGCTTGAGCGTTTAGGTTTCAAACTATTTGCCTTTGACGATATGCTTGATGAATCCATTGGTATTGATACAGAAAGTGACATTTTTAATGAATTTTGGCTCAGAAGTTGGTAGTCACATTTTTTGCGACTACCTAATATACAAAATAAAGATATGCAAAACTTAGATAATTGCCTTCCGCTCGACAATTCCCGAGCAAGCTCGAATTGCCCTCGCTTAAACGGCAATTTCGCAGCAATAGATTTTGAGACTGCCAACAACGAGCAATCTTCAGTTTGCTCTGTTGGCGTGGTGATAGTGAGGGGTGGGGAGATTGTGGATAAGTTCTATTCCCTCATCAAGCCCGAGCCGGAGTATTATAATTACTGGTGCAGTCAGGTGCATGGCTTATGTGCTGAGGACACGGATAATGCCCCTGTCTTCCCCGAAATATGGAAACAGATAGAGCCTCTTATTGAGGGATTGCCTTTGGTGGCTCATAACAAGGCCTTCGACGAGAGCTGTCTGAAAGCTGTCTTCCGTGTCTATCAGATGGACTATCCCGACTATGAGTTCCATTGCACATGTATCGCATCACGCAAGCGTTGGCCAGGAGGGCATCACAACCTCGACATCATCGCCGCCCGCTGCGGATATGACTTAAAGAACCACCACCATGCCTTGGCAGATGCGGAGGCATGTGCGTGGATAGCAAGAGAGATACTATAAATAAACTGATTAGAATATGTTTAAATTTTATTTTTAAATAACTCAACGGCAATGAATAAGAGTATTAAAAAAGAGTTGGAAGACCTCTTCATCGAGTGGCACAATAGAATGAAAGCGACAGACAGCACATCTCATTTTACAAGGGACGGGTTGATGTATAACAGTATTCCTAATGAACAAAATGAAGACGCCTGGTTTTCATCTCCAAAGCGTGTTTTGTTCTTGCTAAAAGACCAGAATCAGAAAGGGGGAGAGAAGTGGGATGAAGACATTCGTGAATGGCTGGTAAATACAGTAAACGATACAACAGAACAGAAACTAAGTAAAAAGGAGGCTAATAGGAATTTAGATCCTCGTTTCATTCGGAATATTGCTTATCTCCTTTGGGGATTGTCAAAGGCAGACAATGATAATCCATGGTGGTATGATGAAGTCACAAAGCATATTGACGAAGTGAAGGACTTTTTCAATACCCAACCCTTTGCTATTGTTGAATGTAAGAAACAGCCAGGTGGAGGAAAACTTGTCCCTAAAGAGTTGAAGCGACATCTACATGATTTCGGAGATTTGCTCAAAAGAGAAATAGAGATATTGTCACCAACTATGATTGTTTGTGCCAGCCACTATATTTACGGCTTCATATTAGATGTGTATCCACAAGATGGACTTATAAGCATTGAAGGTCACAAGGAAGTCCACTATCATAAGCCATCTGGCACACTTATATTTTGTTCGTATCATCCGAGTGACAGGAAATCAAATTCCGATATATATGAAGGAGTCATGGATCATTATAGGGCATTCTTGAAATATCAATCAGCTAATAAATAACAACAAATTATGGCCATTTGGAAAATTACAGTAAAGGACACCACCACATACAATGGTGTTCACTTAGAGAGAGGCATGTTCGTAGAATATGTTACCCCAACATTGGATCATCCTCTGTACAAAACGATGCATCACGATGCGGTGAACCAACTCTTCAAAAACAAGTACGGCATTGACTTGAAGAAAATTGGTTTTATCAATGTATCACGACTTGACTTTGAGAAGAAATAGTCTATAGTATCAACATTTTGATAATATTACATGGAGGTGCGCCCACAGTTGGCACACCTCTTTTGTTATTTTGCACCATAATTATTATAAACATCACAAATATGACAGTTAAAGAAATATTTGATCATCCAGCAGTTAAGGCTGTAGAGATGGAAATTCTCGACACAATCAGAGATGAGGAACGTTGTAGGAAAGGTGAGGACGCAAAACTTGCCGTACAACATTTATTGAGTGTCCGCAAACGTATTCTCAATGGAATGTTTGAATGGACGGATGAATACTATTCCTTGCTCTCAGAGTTTAATAAAGCTCTTGTCGAAGCGCAGTGCGAGATGAGGGAAAGGTTATTCAGACTATCCGAGAGCGTTAAAGAAACAGGTCTTGAAAACTTGGAGTTTCAGGGGAAAGTGTTCATGAACTACAAGTATTCCGAAATTCATCCAGTACAAACCATCAGAGCAAGGAAGATGTGGAATGTGTTAAATGGAAGTTACGATGAGTTTATACCACTCTATAAAGATGGTGTGAATAGTATTTATTTCACAGATCCAGATACAATTCCATCAGAAAAAGAGGCTGTGTATATTTCTGAAGAAACAGAGAATTGGAATGAAGGACTTGACAGAGAAAAGACAAGAGGTATGAAACTTTGTTATGCCTTCCATAATCTATACGAGCACACCACATTTTCTATCCTCGACCTTCTGTGGGTGCGTGATTTCTACATAGATATAAATGCAGAGAGTTCTTACTATACAGGGTCAGACGATTGTGATGACATAGATTGGAAGGAATTTGACTATAACGACTAAAAATTAAATAATTATGATAAAGATTCAATACGCATCGATTAGTGAAACGGGGAAGCGACAGAAGAACGAAGATGCTTTCCGTATAGTTGGTATGGCTGATGGAAACCGATGGCTTGCTGTAGTTTGCGATGGCATGGGTGGTCATGACAAAGGTGAAGTGGCGAGTGAAACGGTTGCTGATGCTATTGTTGATTATTGGAGAAATGAAGTGGACGAGACTGACAGCAAGCTGAAAGTGGAGAGAACTTGTCGAAAGGCGAGGATAGCTCTGGATGATTGCGCATTCGCCATGGGGCATGTAAAGATGGGGACGACTATGGTGATGGCAAGCATAGAAGGAGATACTGTGACCATAGCTCATTTGGGTGATAGCAGATGTTATATAGTTCGCCCAGATATGGGGCTGTTATATCAGACAAAGGATCACATCCGCATGGATTATGGTTGGGAAATTATCGACCGTTGTTTCTTCTCCTATCGTCCTGAAGTATGCGTGCCTGATGTAGTGCAGTTCAAACTGAAAGAAGGCGATCGAATTATGCTATGTTCGGACGGTTTGTACAAGTGCATGACGAATAAAATCTTATTGGCAAACATGATGGATGAGAAGTCGCTGGACGAGATACTTGAAGCCTATCACA
Source organism: Prevotella sp. (assembly GCA_017623155.1). Classification (GTDB taxonomy): domain Bacteria; phylum Bacteroidota; class Bacteroidia; order Bacteroidales; family Bacteroidaceae; genus Prevotella. The sequence continues at coordinate 328,375 of JAGAPR010000001.1, forward strand.
TACGTTGTGAAATGCAGGGTGATGACAACTATACGGCTGTACTGATTGCTGTAGTTTTAAAAATCATGCCTACATGGATGCTTATGTCGGAATACCGTTTCCACGGAAGAGTACAATAGAAATTACGTTTCACTTAAATAAGTAATTGATTTTATGCGACTTAAATATTAAACTAATAAACAAATGATTAAGTAAATCAAGTATGAGAAAGCTATTTTCAAAATCTTATGAGAAGCAGAGAGGTCGCTTTGATGCTTCTGAGATTGAGGTCATCGGTGTAGGATGTGGCGGTACTAATATCGTGAATTATATGCAGACGCATGGATTCAAGGATGTACCACTGGCAGTATGTGACATGGATGCATCAGTCATTGAACACTCGAAAGTGCAAGAAAAAATATTACTCGGCATGGATGGATTGGGTGCTGGCAACAATCTGGAACTTGGGAAGAGTGAAGCGGAAAAGAAAATGACGAATATACGTTCCATCATAAAAGAGTACACGAAAATTGCATTTGTCGTTGTGTGTTTAGGAGGCGGATGCGGTACTGGAGCATCCCCAATCATCGCTCGAGAAATCAAGAAGCGTGGCGTCAAAACCATTGGGGTAGCCACTTTACCATTTGAATTTGAAGGGAAAACCAAATTCAACCAAGCGATGAATGGGCTTATAGAATTGGCAACATACACTGATGCCATATTCGTCTTGAATAACCAATATATCCTCAACCACCATCCAGAATTGGCAATGAATGCAGCATTCTCAATGACAAACGAATTGATGGTAAAGATCGTGGGGAGTATTATCGACTTCATGTGCGCGAACCGCAATTCTACGCATACAAATGGAATAATAGGCTATATCAAAAAGTTATTCACCCTAAAAGTTTGATTCGAATTATTTGAATTACTTACACGACTATCACATAGGACTCATAGCAAAGGCGATTCTGTTGAAATCCAACGACAATCGGAATGACTACTGATTACGACTGCTTGCTGTCACCGCGCAAGGAAATGATAAACAAGAGAGTGTTGGCTCATCAAGAAACCAACATATATATAATCTTTTTTTTACTGTTTTCATTGTGAAAAGGATACTGTCATTATGTTTGTTATCTGATGTCGTTTTATGGAGATTTAGTGTATTTTTGGTTAATATGCTATTGACTTTCATATAAAAAGCATTATATTTGCAATAGATATAAATATCAAAGTTAGGTAAGTAATAAAAGTAGAGGATTATGAAAAAAGGAATTTTAATTTTATGTATGGTTTTGGTGTCTGTGATGGCATCGGCCCAGAACAACAAGAAAACGGTAGTCACTCCGACAAAGGTTGTATGCTGTGATAAGTGTAAAGCACCGGATTGTAAGAATTGCAAAAAGATAAATTGCGACAAAGCAAATTGTAAGAATTGTAAAAAGGCAAACTGTGATAAAAGCAACTGCAAGAATTGTACACAGAAGAATTGCGGTAAGGCAGATTGCAACAAGTATTGTGGCAATGTGAGATGTACAGGTAATTTGCAAAAATGTAACAAGAAGACAAAGTAAAGTATATGGCGAATGTCTTATGAAGACATTTAATTAAAATAAAGACAAAACAAAATCTTATACAAAAAGCAAGATTTTGTTTTGTCTTTATTTTTTTATTTTGCAATTGTTGCATGTGTCTCGTTTTTTTATTCTATCTTTGCAATGTTTTGATTGACAGCAAAGAAACAGATATAATCCAGATTAAAATGAAAAGAATAACAGTATTTGCAGCGTTTATGGCATTTATTTTAATGCCGGCTTCGGCACAGAGCACGTATATAGTGAAGACGAGGGGTGCCAAGAAAGCCGTGGTTGTAAAGAATAAAGCCACGCAACCGGAAGACAGCGCGACACCCGAAGCCCGCGACTTTGTGAGCGAAAACTTTAAGTTTTACAGCCTGTGCGACTGGGAAGAAGGAATGAAATTCATGGTAATTCCGGAGAAATATGATCTTATAGTAAACACATTTTGTGATGCAACAACCGGTAAGGAAGTCAGTAGCGGACGTTTGCGTCACCATATAATGATATATAAGGGACACACAGAGACTAAGGAAGGATTTGTGCGAATAAATTTCCTGTGCCAAGACGACAACAAAAACTATTATTATCAAATTCCGAACGGTAGTTTTGAGGATTATTGTTATGGAAAACTTGGTGTGCCTACACTTGCTTATTTGGGCGATGTCGATATTGCACGTACCAAGTTAATGGGTATGAAATTATATACAAAGACCACAAAATACAGGGTAGATACCGAAATGGATGGTGATGGATTTGAAGAGATTTCCGTGCCGCTCAATGAAGAAGTAACAGTGAGAGCCGTTGGTGTTGGCAGTCGCAGTTATCCTGTTAAGATAATAGTTGAAGACAAGAAAGGCCGTGAGTTTTATCAGTGTGTGGCTATGAGTAAGACCAATTGCGGAATGCGTGACGATGAATTTATCATGGACAACACCAAATTCCTGTTCAAAGGTTCTTTTGAATTGGTTGATGCCAACATTGCAGCGTCGAGCGTATATTCCAAGTATATCAATCGGAATGTATATACCAAGTATCCCACGAAGATGGAAAACGCTGTCGGAAACATGGTTAATATAATGCGTTTGTCGACATTCAGAATAGAAAAGATAGAGGCGCAAAATGGAACGAGATATGTGAAAATGACTCTCAAAAGCACAAATACCGGTGAGACATTCGTAAAGCAAGTGACTTTTGTAAACGAAGATGTGGCCGGCGATATTGACGGTTCGCGTGAAGATTACTATGGATTTCTGTTCGGTGACGGCATTCCGGAGGGACTCAAAGGTTTATCGGAAGCTAAACGCAGACTTATTCAGGAAGGCCGTGTAGCCATCGGGTTTACAAGGCGTGAAGTAAGAATGGCTAAGGGCGATCCCGACAAGCAGGCTTCGGCAAACACCGGACGTACGGATTGGATATATAACGACGGAACAATTGTTAAGTTTGCCAAAAACGGTAAGGTGTTTAAGGTAGAGTATCATTGAGAAACAAGTCTTGCGACATCGTTTTTATGATGTTATAGACACGGAGGTATGGAGTTGTGAGCAACAGGTAACACTCTATATCTCCGTGTCTTTTTTGCTGTTTTAAGTCAAAATATGTATATGTAAGTTGATAAATGAGAGTTTATTAGTAACTTTGCAAACCTTGAAAATGGTTTTATGGGCAACGACTTGGTTTAAGCAAAGGAAGATAAACGATTGATGTTAGGAAAAAACAACAGCGAAAAACTGCTGGCGTATATACGAAGCGGGCAGACGATGACGAGACGCGAGAAGCTGCGGCTTATCATCGAAATGAGTATACCGTCTATATTCGCTCAGCTTTCATCGGTATTGATGTTTTTCATTGATGCTTCTATGGTGGGCAGTCTTGGAGCGAGGCAGTCGGCTTCTATCGGATTGGTGGAGTCTACCACATGGCTGTTTGGTGGCATGCTCAGTGCCGCATCCATGGGTTTTTCGGTACAGGTCGCTCACTGTTTCGGCGCCGGGAATTTTGAACGTGCACGCCGAGTATTGCGTCAAGGCATCGTCTGTACACTCATTTTCAGTGCCACACTTATGTTGATAGCCATGGCAATACATTCACGCCTGCCTTACTGGCTCGGCGGAGGCTCGGATATAGCAGCCGATTCGTCAATGTATTTTCTTATATTTGCCTTTGCTTTGCCAATGTTGCAAATGTCAAATCTGGCAGGTAGTATGCTCAAATGCAGCGGCAACATGCGTATTCCGAGTATTCTTAATATAATGATGTGCGTGCTCGACGTTGTGTTCAATTACATATTTATATTCATAGTCGGTCTTGGTGTCGTTGGCGCTGCTGTCGGAACGTTACTGGCTGTCAGCGTTACGGCGTGTCTGATGATGTATTTCATGATTTTCCGTCCCGGCGAATTGTCTCTGATAGGGCGCCCCGGCTCATTCCGGCCTACCGGCGACTGCGTGAAAGCGGCGTTTAAAATCGGAGCACCTATGGGATTGCAACAGATACTTATGGGTAGCGCTCAGATTGTGAGCACGGCCATTGTCGCTCCACTTGGTAATATATCGATAGCGGCAAACACTTTTGCCATTACGGTGGAGAGTATATGCTACATGCCGGGCTATGGCATCGCCGAGGCCGCGACCACACTTGTCGGGCAGGGATTGGGGGCAGGCCGCAAGTTGCTTACCCGCAGTTTCGCCCGTCTGTCGGTAGCTTTGGGCATGGCAGTGATGACCGTTATGGCTGTGCTGATGTTTGTTTTCGCGCCGGAGATGATGGCGATAATGTCTCCTGTTGATGATATCCGCTCTCTTGGCACGGCAGCATTGCGTATCGAAGCCTTTGCCGAGCCGATGTTCGCTGCTGCCATTGTATGCTACGGAGTGTTTGTAGGAGCTGGTGATACCATTAAACCGGCAATCATGAACCTTGTCAGTATGTGGGCCGTACGCCTGTCGGCTGCCGCCATTCTCGCTCCGCAATATGGTCTGCGTGGTGTATGGACGGCCATGGCCATGGAGCTTATTTTCCGCGGCACGATATTCCTCATCCGACTTTTTAAGGGTAATTGGATGCGAACGATAAGCGGGAAATAAGCCTACGTGTATTTATCCGATGGCTTTTAGAGCCCCGAATTTTAACATTATTATGCTTCAAGATTTGCAACGCGGCTGAAGTAACATCGTTACCCGGGCCATGTAACATTGTGATTTGGTTCTCGTCACAATGTTACTTGGCCCGGGTAACACTTTCATTTGCGGCTGCGCTGACGGCATATCAGAACTTCCAAAAGGCGGTTTTTATCACATTCGGATGAAAATTTAAAGCAAAGACTGATGTTAAGTTAAAAAAAATGTGTAAGTTTGCACATCGAAAAAGAGTATATCCGGATATGAAGCTTATTATCATGACCTTGCCCACGTTTTTTGTGGAAGAAGACAAGATACTCACATCGCTTTTTGATGAGGGCTTGGATAATTTACATTTGTATAAGCCAAACTCTACACCCATATATTCCGAACGGTTACTTACACTCATTAATTCCGATTATCACAGTAAGATAACAGTCCATGAGCATTTTTATTTGAAAGAAGAATATCGTTTAAGAGGTATTCATATAGACGATGCAACCACTCCCGTGCCGCAAGGATATAAGGGTAGATTGTGTCGTACATGTCATTCGATAGACGAGCTTAAAGAGGCGAAAAAGAAGTCGGACTATGTGTTCTTGAATAACGTGTTTGATAACATGAACGAGAACAAAGGAAACGACATGCCGCCGGCCATGGATAATCTAAGGGAAGCGGCTCGCAAAGGTCTCATAGACAAAAAGGTTTATGCTCTTGGCGGAGTAAATGCCGATAATGCCAACATGGCAAAGGAACTTGGTTTTGGCGGAGTGGTGATATGCGAAGACTTGTGGGATAAATTCAATATTCATAGAGAGTCGGATTATAAGGAATTGATAAATCATTTCGAAAGACTCCGCAAGACAATATGTTGATTGGCAGATTAATATAAAAAACATAACAAATAAAACAATGAGTACAAAAAACTCTTACTTGGTTTTCTCGGGAACAAATACGAGATATTTGGCAGAAAAAATCTGCCAAAGTTTAGATTGTCCGTTGGGACAACTCGTTATCACAAAATTTTCTGATGGCGAGTTTGCTGTTTCTTATGAAGAATCCATTCGCGGTCGCGATGTGTTCCTTGTGCAGAGCACTTTCCCCAACTCCGACAATCTGATGGAGCTGTTGTTGATGATTGACGCCGCCAAAAGAGCTTCGGCACGCACGATAAACGCAGTAATTCCATATTTCGGATGGGCAAGACAAGACCGTAAGGACAAACCGAGGGTAAGTATCGGAGCCAAACTTATTGCCGATTTGCTCAGTGTGGCCGGTATCGACAGGCTTATAACCATGGATTTACACGCAGATCAAATCCAAGGTTTTTTCGATGTGCCGGTAGACCATTTATATGCTTCCGGTGTAATATTGCCGTATTTGCAAGGATTAAAACTCAAAGAGATGGTTATTGCTTCTCCGGATGTCGGAGGCTCAAAGCGTGCAAATACTTATGCAAAGTATTTCGGTTGCCCGCTCGTGTTGTGCAACAAGACCCGTGCACGTGCCAATGTAGTGGAAAGCATGCAAATAATAGGTGATGTTAAAAACAAGAATGTGGTAATCATTGATGACATGGTAGACACGGCCGGCACGATAACAAAAGCTGCAGACATAATGAAAGCAGCCGGAGCTTTGACAGTACGGGCCTGTGCCTCTCACTGTGTGATGAGCGGCCCTGCCAGTGAGCGTGTGCAGAACTCGTCGTTGGAAGAGATAGTGTTTACCGATTCCATACCTTATACAAATCGTTGCGCGAAAGTAAAACAAATCTCCGTAGCCGATATGTTTGCCGAAGCAATCAGACGAGTTATTCACAACGAGAGCATCAGTAACCTGTATCTGGTATAGTTTTTTATATAATAAAAGCATTGTATTTATGAATAAGTTTTTCATAACATTCATCGGGCTGTTGATGGTAAGTTATGTGTTTGCCGGATGCCGGTCGGATAAATACCGAATAGAAGGAAGTGGTAGTGCGCTGGCAGATGGAGACATACTGTATCTGATAACCGATATTGAAAATGGTGTTCCACAGGATACCATTATAATCAAAGACGGCAAGTTTGAGTTGGAAGGACAGGCGGATACTGCCACGTTCTGCATAATCCAAGACCAATACAGGCGAAAGTTTGTTCTTCCTTTCTTCATAGAACCGGGAACAATAAAAATCGAAATATCGAAAGAAGTGCAGCCCAACGTATCAGGAAGCGAGACAATGGATAGCAGGCATATAACCAAAGTTTCCGGTACTACGATGAACAATGAATGGCAGACGCTGTCGGACAGTACATCCGTGCTGGCCCGGAAAATAGACCAAATCGTGCGGTTTGTTTATGAAAACAACTTAACCAAGGAGGAACATGATGCACAGTACGAGCAAATCGCCAAACTGAGAAACGATTTCAAAGGTCTTGTGGTTGATAAAGCAAGAGAGAACATTAAAAACGAGTTCGGCTATTTTCTTGTCGTATATTATGAAGATGTTATCGACCCGGAAACACACCTTGAGTTGATAAACAGCCTCCCTGAAAGCATAAGGCAACGTAGCATAATCAGAGCCATTCGCCAACGTCTTGAACGGGAACAGGCTACTGCCATCGGCAAGAAGATGGCAAACTTCACTATGAACGATATGGCAGGCAAGCCGAGGAATATAATGAGTGAAATAGCGAAGAGCAAGATTACCGTCATCGATTTTTGGGCAAGTTGGTGCGGTCCGTGCCGGCAAGAGATGCCGAATGTTGTTAAACTATATGATGATTACAGTTCAAAAGGACTTGGAATAATAGGAATATCTCTTGATAAGAACAAACAAGATTGGGAGAACTCAACGAAAAGTCTTGGCATAAAATGGCTCCAACTGTCTGATTTGGAAGGGTGGAACAACGCTGCCGCAAAAATGATGAATGTGCGTTCCATTCCGCAAACGATAATTGTAGATCACGACGGAATTATAATAGCCAAAGGCCTGAGAGGCAATGAACTGGAAACTTTTGTGCAATCGAAGTTGAAATAATATAATCGACTTTATAATATCAGAATAATCAGAAAGGACTGACTCCGTTTTAAGAAGTCAGTCCTTTTTATTTGCATCACACAGAGTTTATCGAATGGAATATTATTACTCGTGATGATATGGCTCGCCTTTTATTATAGTGCATGCCCGATATAACTGTTCCGTGAATATCAATCTTACCATTTGATGAGAGAAAGTCATCTTTGACAGAGATATCTTTTCATTGGCTCTGTTATAAATGTCATTTGAAAATCCGTAAGCGCCTCCGATTATGAAAACAAGACGCCGGGCGGTGTTCCTTTTCTGTTCGAGCCATTTTGAAAACTCCGTGCTTCGGTATTCATGTCCATGCTCGTCCAATAACACTACTGTGTCCGTTGGTTGTATTTGCTTTAATATCAGTTCGCCTTCAGCTTGTTTTTGTTGTTCTTCCGTGATGTTTCTCGTATTCTTAATGTCGGGTATTACTTTTATTTCAAACGGCATATAGTGCCCTATACGCTCGTTATAATCATCAATACCGGCACAGAAGTGTTTGTTTACGGTTCTACCGACGAGTATCAGAAGAGTTTTCATTATTGTTATCTTAAATCAATTATTTCAGCCTGCGGATAATCTTTTGTTCTGAAATTGAATATGGCATCGTTGAAATTGGCTTTCTTAAAATTCCTGACAACAATATCTGTCCATCCTTTCGGCTGCTTGATTTTCAACCGAGAGACTGTATAAGTGTTTTTGTTTACTGTAATAATCATCTCTGATATATTCCGGCTTTTGTCTGTTGCGGTGAGATTTATCTGATAGTTTGTCCCGTCTTTCTTCAACGAATATTTATATCCTTTACGATAGATGTTGATGAAATTATATGGATTGATGGCCTGAATTTCTTTTGGAGTAGGGGTCGTTACATTCACTTCATTGTTCTTTTTGACGTACGTCCACATCGTTTTCCCGTTGAACCAAACAATGGCCTGCTGGCTTTTTATCTGCATCTTGTTCCCCTTTAAGGCTATCGAGCCGCTTTGATTTCCGTATTGTTTTCCCGTAATTTGGAAATCGGCTGATATGCCTCCGGCGTTTTTTACGGTGGCAGCGGCTTTGTCCAATATGCTCTTTGCCGATTGAGCGGTAACTGTGCAACATATTAATGCAGACAGAAATATGATGCTTATTCTTTTCATAAATGTCATTGTTCTCATCTTCTCAATGTATTCAATATGTTATTCAAACTTACTTCGTCCTGTATCAGTACTTCGCGTGGCTTGCCTCCCATGGCTGCTCCCACAACGCCGGCTTTCTCCAATTGGTCCATCAATCGGCCCGCTCTGTTATATCCGATGGCAAATTTACGCTGTATAAGACTTGTACTTCCCGACTGATTTAGGACAATCAGACGTGCGGCATCCTCGAACATGGGGTCGAGATGTTGCATGTCTACAGCCGAAGCCGCACCGATGGCATCACCGGAATCAGAGTCCGGCTCCGGTAATTCAAACGGAGTGACATATCCTTGTTGCTTGGCAATAAACATATTGATGCGTTCAACTTCGGGAGTATCGACAAAAGCACACTGCACGCGCACGGGTTCGTTACCGTTCAGGAACAGCAAATCGCCGCGGCCGATGAGTTGGTTGGCACCCGGTTTGTCAAGAATGGTTTTTGAATCAATCATCGCGCTGACCTTGAAAGCCATGCGGCCGGGGAAGTTTGCCTTTATATTACCGGTAATAATCGTTGTCGTAGGACGTTGTGTAGCTATCACCATGTGTATCCCGACGGCACGGGCCAACTGGGCAATACGTGCTATCGGCAGTTCTATTTCTTTGCCGGCAGTCATTATCAGGTCGCCGAACTCATCTATTATCACAACGATATACGGCATGAAACGATGCCCGTTTTGCGGATTAAGCTGGCGCGATATGAACTTTTTGTTATATTCTTTTATGTTTCTTGCACCGGCAATTTTGAGCAAATCATATCGTGTGTCCATCTCTTTACACAGACTGTTCAGTGTGCGCACGACTTTCGTAACGTCTGTTATGATTGGTTCCGCGTCATCGTCTTGCACCTTTGCAAGGAAATGATTGGCGATAGGTTCATATATACTGAACTCCACCTTCTTCGGGTCGATGAGTACAATCTTCAACTCTGCGGGGTGTTTCTTGTATAACAAGGATGTTATGATAGCATTGAGTCCTACCGATTTACCTTGACCGGTGGCACCGGCAACAAGCAAATGCGGTATTTTGGCAAGGTCAAACATGAAGACTTCGTTTGTGATAGTCTTGCCGATGGCACACGGCAGTTCCATCGTTGTCTCCTGAAATTTCTTTGAATTGAGAATACTCTCCATGGAAACAATGTTCGGTTTGGCGTTAGGCACTTCGATACCGATTGTTCCTTTACCCGGTATCGGGGCTATGATACGTATGCCAAGAGCCGACAGACTCAATGCTATATCATCTTCAAGGTTTCTTATCTTCGATATACGTACACCTTGTGCCGGGGTTATTTCATACAGAGTAATGGTGGGACCGACTGTGGCTTTGATGCTGCTTATCTCTACTCCGAAGTTGCGCAACACTTCCACAATGCGGTTTTTGTTTGCCGTTTGCTCCACCATGTCAATGTACGGTTTGCCGTCGTTATCGTATTTCTTGAGCAAATCGAGTGTCGGATAATGATAGTTTTCAAGGTCACGCTTCGGGTCGTACGGCTTCATTTGCTCGTTGTTCTCGTCAACAAGTGATGTTCCCTCGGCCTTTTCTTCTGTTTTAGTTGTCTCAATCTCTATATCAATATCCTTCTTGTTATTTTCGTTTGGAGTGTCGTCTGTCGTATTGCTTGTCTCGTTTACTTTGGGAGTGTCGTCTGCCGGTGTGTCGAATTCAACCGTTTGAGTGGTTGGATCATCGAAAACCTCCGGGTCTTCCTGTACTTCAAGCGGTATGTCGTCTTTGTTTTCTGTGTTTGATTCATTGTTGCTGACTGTGAATTTCACCCTGTCGGTAAAGAATTTGACGGGATTCATCATCTTTCTTACAACATAAATAGTCTCCGCGCTTATATATGTAAGGAAAGCGATGGCGGTCAGGCCCAACAAAGCCGATAGCCCCGGAGTGCCAATGAGATTTTCTATCCAGTTGCAAATATATGCTCCATGGTCTCCGCCGGGATTGAAACAACTGTCGGTAAAGAAAGGAGTCATGAACTTGGACAAAACAACGGAAGCCCATACCATGATGCTCATCATGCACATAAACCATTTCAAAAGGTTTACATTATATGCCCTCATGAGCTTCATCGAGATGAGAACGAATAGCAATGGGATAAAAAATGCCGGCAATCCGAAGCACTTCTTTATGAAGAAGTATGCCAGATGGGCACCGAACGAGCCGCAGCTGTTTTGATATTCTCTCCCTGTGTTCAATATCTCTCCCTCGCGAGGTGCTTCTATCAGACTTTGGTCTGCCGCACCGGTAGAGAAGAACGAAATGAATGACAGTATCAAAAATACGGCAAAGACAAATGCCGACAAACCGATTATAAAGTTTATTTTCTCGTTGTTAAATATATTATTGATACCTAATACATTACTAAAAGAATATGCTTTGGTTTTTTTCTTACTTGATGCCATTTCCGTTTTTGATATATATTGTTTTGCAAAATTAGCAGAAAAAAGTCATATTTGATTATAAACTCATTGCTTTTTTGTAATTTTGTACCCCGAAACGACTTGGAAATGAAGAAAATATTATATAATAAATATGACAAGGCTTTGATAAATACGTTGCCGCAGGTAGTGTTTGGCGGGCGTATTGAGGTCATATTGACTCCTGCGGAGGCAGAAAAGGCTGTTAAATACCTGTTGAGTCAGCCTATATTGGGAGTGGATACCGAGACACGCCCGTCGTTTAAAAAAGGAGTAAACCACCGTGTGTCATTGCTTCAAGTCTCTTCTCATGACATTTGTTTTTTGTTTCGTTTGAAGCACATAGGCATGTCTTCGGATATCATAAAGTTGCTCGAAGACACAACTGTGCCCAAGATAGGCTTGTCGCTTACAGACGATATTTCCGTGCTTCATAAGGTTGCCGACTTTACCCCCGGATATTTTATTGACTTGCAAAAACACGTAAAAGAGATTGGCGTGGAGGATTTGAGTCTTCAAAAACTATATGCCAACTTCTTCGGCATGAAAATAAGCAAGGCCCAGAGACTGACAAACTGGGATGCTGATATCCTTAGTGACAAGCAGAAACAATATGCGGCGACAGACGCTTGGAGTTGTATAAACTTATATGAAGAGCTTATCCGATTGGAGCAAACCGGAGATTATGAACTTATAAAGATAAAAGATGGAATACAGACAGATATATCTTAAGAAAGGAAAGGAAGACAGTTTGGAGCGTTTCCACCCGTGGATATTCTCAGGTGCGATAAAAAGCATCGACAAAGGAATAGAAGAGGGTGATACGGTGCGTGTGATGACCGATGGCGGCGAGTTTATAGCCGTGGGACATTATCAGATAGGTTCCATTGCCGTGAGGGTGTTGTCGTTTTCCGATTGTGAGATAAATGCCTTGTTCTGGCAGCAACGATTGCAATCGGCCTTGGACGTAAGGTTGTGTATCGGGGTTGCAGATGCGGAGAATAATAATACGTATCGTCTGGTGCACGGTGAGGGAGATAATATGCCGGGACTGGTTATAGACGTGTATGGCAAAACGGCAGTGATGCAGGCACACAGCGTGGGTATTCATGTTTGCCGCGATGAAATAGCCCAAAGCCTGATAAACGTGATGAAAAACCGCATCGACAATATCTATTATAAGAGTGAGACGACTCTGCCTTACAAAGCCGAACTCGGTCAGGAAAACGGCTTTATATACGGAAAATCGGATGACAACATCGCGATGGAGAACGGATTGAAGTTTCATGTCGATTGGTTGAAAGGACAGAAAACGGGCTTCTTCGTAGACCAACGCGAGAACAGGGCGTTGTTGGAGAGTTATGCGCATGGCCGCAAGGTGCTCAATATGTTTTGTTATACCGGCGGCTTCTCTTTTTATGCCATGCGTGGAGGCGCGGAACTCGTACACTCGGTAGACAGCAGCGCCAAGGCGATAGAACTTACCGAACGCAACGTGGAGTTGAATTTTCCCGGAGACGAGCGTCATAAGGCCTATTGCGCGGACGCGTTTAAGTATTTGGACGAAGCAGGCGACAATTATGACCTGATAATATTAGACCCACCGGCATTTGCAAAGCACCGTGCCGCATTGCGTAATGCGCTGAAAGGTTACACACGACTTAATGTCAAGGCGTTTGAGAAAATCAAGCCCGGAGGCATATTGTTCACCTTCTCTTGCAGTCAGGTCGTGAGCAAAGATAATTTCCGCAATGCCGTGTTTACGGCAGCAGCCATGGCCAAGAGAAAGGTGAGAATACTTCACCAGCTTCATCAACCGGCCGATCATCCCATTAATATATACCATCCCGAGGGTGAGTACCTGAAAGGACTGGTGCTGTATGTAGAGTAGGTTTTGGATTTCACAGCCATTGTTTCCGACAACATCAAGCGTTTGAACTTGCTTGATAAGACCCGCACCCACATCGTGGCCGTGAGTGGCGGGGCAGACAGTGTGGCCCTTTTGCTGGTGCTGCACGATTTGGGTTTCAGACTGGAAGTGGCGCATTGCAACTTTCATCTGCGCCAAGCGGAGTCGGATAGGGACGAATGTTTTGTGAGGACACTATGCAACAATCTGAACATACCGTTTCATTTGGTTCATTTTGATACGACAGGATATGCATCGTTGCACAAAATGAGCATAGAACTTGCGGCAAGAAAATTGCGCTATTCTTATTTTGAGACATTGCGGCAAGATATTGCTGCTGCCGATATATGCGTGGCTCACCATTATGACGACAGCGTCGAGACAGTGCTTATGAACCTTGTTCGCGGTACGGGAGTACACGGACTGACAGGCATACGACCGGTAAACGGTAATATTAAGAGACCTTTGCTGTGTGTGAGCAGGAGTGACATTGAAGATTTTTTGCGTTTGAAAAATCAGGATTATGTCACCGATAGCACCAATCTTAAAGATGAAGCCACAAGAAACAAGTTCCGACTCAATGTGATACCGATGCTTAAAAGCATCAACCCCAAGGCTTCGGAGAATATAAGACGCACGGCCGAATATATGGCAGAGGCCGTCAAAGTGTTTGACGATGCGATAAGCAAGGGGAAGAAGCGTGTGGTTTGCAAGGCTCAAAAAGATGTGTATCTTGAAATAGGAATACAGGAGTTGCTTGAAGAGCCGTCGCCGGAATACCTGCTTCATGAGATATTGGCGGATTATGGTTTTACCGCCTCACAGACAGAGCAGGTCTTTGCCGGAATGACATCGCAACCCGGAAAACTTTTCAAGTCGGAAGCGTTTGATTTGCTTATAGACCGCAAGCATATAATTGTAGAACGCCGTCAAGAGGCTTTCAACCGGTTGTGCATACCTCAATGCGGTGTGTATATACTGTCTGAAACATGTAAAATGCGGGTTGAGCAAACTGTGGTTGACGAGCGTTTTGTATTGTCACGCGATAAAAACCGGGTGTGTCTTGACAGTTCCAAGGTCGAGTTTCCGCTTGTTTTGCGCACTGTTTCCGCCGGCGACAGGTTTGTTCCGTTTGGCATGCGAGGTTCGAAGCTTGTCAGCGATTATCTTACAGACAAAAAGAAAACGCTTTTCCAAAAAAGAAAACAGCTTGTCGTCACAGACGCTTCCGGGGCAGTGATATGGCTGGTTAACGAGCGGCCTGATGCACGCTGTTGCATTTCGGATAAAACCGAAGAGGCTGTCGTTATCACAATGGAGGAAAAGATGGAAGATGTTAGATTGGGTGGGAATTATTAATTTATCTTAACGCTGTTAACATCTCTGATATTATATTTACAAAATAAGGCCTCATAATTGCGTTCTTTTCAAAAAATAATTTCCTCGGCGAAAAAAACGCATTTTCAGAGCATTTTGCGCAAAATGCTGTCTGTCAGCCTTTTATCTGCAAAATCTGCCATCCATGCCTCTCCTGCAACCCTTCTTGTTTTCCAATAAGGCCGTAATTGCATTCCAATAAGGCCGTAATTGGAACGCAATAAGGCCGTAAATGCAATGCAATTACGGCCTTATTGCAACGCAAAAACACCCGAAAATCATGTCCAACCCCGAATAATTGCAGCCTGACCCCGAAATAATGACACACAAATGTCAATTTAAATTCTCAGCTTTTTCTAAACGGTGACTTCAAGTCGCACTTTTTGTGTTTAACAATCATCTCGCGATTTTTACATTTATTAAATGTAAAGGCGGTTTTAAAGGTAAAAAGGTAAAAAAAAACGTGTGGCGTGTTTCTAAGCGCAGCCTTTTTTACTTTTCTACCTTTTTACCTTTAAACATGTTTTTTTTATTTATTTTTATTATTTTTGTATCCGATTGGTAGCATGAACTATTGCGTGAGCCGGATATAACGGTCTGTCATTCATTGCATGATATTGTCAACTTATCGAAAATGAAAAAGATTTCTCATATATATTACATTATAATAACACTTGCGGCGGTAGTTGCATCATGTTCAGAAAACGCTCGCATGACTGCCGTTCTCAACCGTGCAGACTCATTGATTATGGCTGAGCAGCCGGATTCCGCATTGATGCTGATAGAGACTGCCGGGCTGATGAAAGACGACTGTTCACACTCGCAGCTTATGCGTTATGAACTACTTAAAGCCAAGGCAATAAATAAGTCGGACATGCATGTGTTCACATCAGACAGCACCGTAAAGCGACTTGTATCTTATTATGACAGCTACGGTAGCCGCAATGAGCAAATGCTTACTCGTTATCTGCTTGGCAGCGTATATCGTGATCTCGGAGATGCTCCACGGGCTCTTGAATGCTATCGTAACGCTGTTGAAATGGCAGACACGACGAGTGCCGATTGTGATTATTATACGTTATGCAGGGTGCATGGGCAGATGGCATATCTATTTCACGAATATTCATCTCCCGAGTATGAGATTGAAGAATTACGTAAAGCAATAGACTATTCTTGGAAATCAAAAGATACAATCAACGCTTTACTTGCTTATGAAAGTTTGGGAGTTGCATATTATACAAAAAACGAGAAAGATTCTCTAATCAGTATAGGATTAAAAGTATCTCGTCTTTATGAAAAATATGGTCATCATGATTTTGCTGTCGGAGCGCTCTGTCCCATATTAACTCTATTTCTTGATCGTAAAGAATATGATAAGGCAAAAAGCATTATAGACAAGTTGGAAAGCGAAAGTGGAAAATTTGATGAGTATGGTAATATAACGGTGGGCAATGAGCTATATTACGATTCTAAAGGACGATATTATAATGGAATAGGTAATCTTGATTCTGCGTTATATTATTTTCGAAAGATGGCGAAATCTTCTGATGATATGATGTGCAAGGAAGCATATTGTCGTGGCCTGATGAATTGTTATTTAGCATACAACGAGCCTGATTCCGTTGCCAAATATGCTCTTCTATATTGTCAACAAAACGATTCTGCTGCTGTTGTCAGGTCCTCGGAAGAAATAAACAGGGCAAAGTCTTTATTTGATTACAATATAGCACAAACTAAAATGAAGAAAAAGACAAAAGAAGCAGAGAATTATAAAAAGATGTTATTTGGCATCATTTGTATTCTTGTGGTTCTGGCATATCTATTGTATAAATTAATAAAAAGGCGAAAGCGTATAATGATGCAAAAGCTTAAAGAAACTAACGAGAAATACGTATCTTTATTATCTAAATACGCCAATACAAAGAAAGAACTGTTAAGAGCATATTCCTACGAAGAGCAATATAGAATAGAGAAAGAAAAGGAGTTGCAAGAACTTAGAAACATAGTGGCAAAATATCAGACGGGAAAGCTTGACATGTCGTTGTTTGAAAACGAACAGGAACTGCTTTTTCATCCATTGGTAAATAAATTACATGAACGTGCGACAAAAGCGGAGAAAGCAAGTATAATTGAACTTGACGAGTTACGGAATGTAATGGAGCATTGGTTGCCTGATTTTGTAAAGTTTATAAGATATAAAGCTCTATCACATCGTGAGATGGCTGTATGTATGCTGATACGTATGTGCTTTCTACCATCAGAGATTGCTGTTCTTTTAGATGTAAGGCCGCAAAGTATGACAAACATACGAACTAAAATAAATAATAAATTATTTGAAGCGAAAGGAGCGAAAACTCTCGATGAGAATATTAGGAGACTGAAATGATTTTCAGTCACTTTCTTTCTGTTAAGTTTATGCTGCTTTTGCACAAAATTGATTAATACATGTAAAAAGATAAAGGGTGTGTAAAAAATGTATTTTACTATTATTACCGTTGAGTATCAGATGTTTATCTTTTAACATAGAATTACCCTGTGTATTTTGTGTACTCAAATTATTTTGAAAAAACTTTTAAACTTCATATCTTTGACGAAAATTTTAGTTAAAAGATATGGGAAAAAGATTATTATTAGTTTTATGTGTGACAACTTTTATAATGGTTGTGTGCAAAGCAATGGAATCGGAGTATTATAATCCGACTGGGCAATATCCGGATTATGGATTAGTTATAGACTTTCGTGTAAAAAAGATAGAGCCTGTAATAATTAATGGGCCGGTAAGAAAATCCCCTCCCCGTATTCCTACTGTTTATCTTAGTGCCGATACATTGTATTTTACAGAGGGGGCCTCTTTTGATGAAATACAACTTGTGGCTAAGGATGGGGAAGATGAGGAAGTCGTTTATTCGTCGGTAGTACCTTATGGCGAAGAATTGTTTTGTCTTCCCGATTATTTTGTAGGAGTGTATGAACTTCGCTTATTGCGTGGAGATTATTGCTTCTATGCAGATATAGAACTTTAAAGAAGACCATTAATCGATTAATATACCGCAGACCACACTGTCACATAAAGGCGCGTAAGCCGAAAAGCGAAAGAGTAGGCATATTATATAATAATTGAAGATATGAAAAGAATAAATCTTTTTCATGGCATTTTGTTGCTGTTCGTTGCAGGATTTTTCTCCTCCTGCTCTCAGGAAGAACGCAATGAGATGCCTGAAAGCAAAACGACCGTGGCGGAACTTACGACACGGCTGAAAGCCTACAATACAAGCATCGGTGTGACGGTGCCGGCCGATGACGACACGCGGGCTTTCCCGAAAGTTACGTTTACCAATAAAGACAAGATAAAGATAGCCATTGCCGATGTGAAAGGTGCTTTGCGCGGAGGCGCTACGGGCGGAGTGCCGGGTGCCCTTGTGGGCGCGGCTGTGCAGTCGCTCATCAAGGCGGCGAAAATGTATGCGTGGAAACAGCTCACGGCAACGCTGAAAAGCAGCTATTGCAACGGTCTCGTGTTTGGAACGAACGGTGTGGCCGCCTTCACCGACAGTATAGGCTACTACCACAATATCTTGGAGGCCGAGATGTACAGACAAGACAGTCTGTCGCATCAGACTTCTACCGTGTTGCTGATGCGGAGGGCTAACAACATTATGAGGAGCACCTCGCGCGGATATACTCTTTATGGTCCGATGCTGATAAGTTGGCTTGACAACATGGCAACCACGGCAAAAACAATAAACGACATCAACGATGAAGAAATGTCTTTTGACGAATATTGCACGCGGCTGAAAGTCATGCACCCGGCAGATGCGGCCTATCTCGACTTCGCGGCCGAATATCTGTATGCCGCGTTTTACGGCAATGTAGACTTGCAAGAGTATACCGAGCAGGTGCTCTTCATTATAAACAACTCAAACGCGGGAGTGGAAGACGCCCGTCTGCTCAACTACTGTATACAGGTGGCGCACGCAAGCGTGATATACAACAACAATACTGAAACAACGTCTAACCAATAAAACACGAAGAATATGAAAAAGAATTTACTCTTTTTATTGTTTGCCTTGATGTGCGGTTTGAATGCGAACGCGCAGACGGGGACAATTGTAACCAAAGATATGGCGGTGACATTTGCAAAGAATTTCACAAATAATCCAAGCATTTACGATTACTATGTGGGACCTACTCGTTATAAATTCTCTTCAAATCAGAGTGGAATAGTTATAGGTGACGGCATGGAAGATTGTTGGCTGGTATTCGTAGACTTAAAGCCGAATGCCGGTTGGGAACATCCGTGTGAATACTACTATATAAAGCAAAAATATATAATCGGAGACAAAAATTTTATTGTACGTAAAGACTCCGTATGCCCTCCGGCCAATGTAAATTTGGAACCATACAAAAAAACAAACAGATACGGAACGAAGTCGAGGATGAAGCCTTATGTTCCGAAAATACAGTCGAACAGTCCGAATGTTGCCGCCGGACATACATATGCGGTGATTGTAAACGGCGGAATGACGGCCACGGCCAATAATGAAAGATACTGGAACGACTGCTCGTTTATGTACAAGACGCTGCGAAACAGATATGGCATACCGAAACAGAACATAAAGGTGCTCATGTCTGACGGAACAAGCGATGGCAAAGACATGCTTCTTACCGACGGCGGATTTGCC